>NZ_JBEZGM010000002.1:0-484520 GCF_040649995.1 Micromonospora sp. NPDC048835
TGCGGACAGCTCATCCCCTGACCGAACAACACCTCAATCTGCGCCCGCTCCGCGGACGACAACCTCTGCCCCGGCATGACTCCTCATCCTGACGAGAATCCACCCCGTTGCAACAACCACTTGAACCCAAGGCCGCAGGACAGCCCGATTTCCTGAAAGCCGAGTTGATCTTGCCGAGCGGGCGCGGGACACCGCCACATTGCCGACCACGGCTGGTCAAGCCCGGTGGACACATCTCACCGTTCATCGCGGAACGGCGGAACACCGGGCAGAGTGGACCCATGTCGGACGCCTACGTCGTCGGCGACCCGGACGGGTTGTCGCCCCTACTGGTCGAGCTTCGTGACGCCGTCGCCCGGGAGCTGCACGCCCAACTGGCGATGCGCGGCGAGCGGATCGAGCTGGCCGATCTACCGGAGGTGTCCTACCAGGTCACCGTCCAGGTCGAGCGGGCGTTGCGGGCCTGGCGACCGGCGCGGCGGGCACCGGCCGGGCCCGGTTCCGACGACGGCCGCGACCTGGTCGACTGATCGAGAACTGTCACAGGCGATCTCTAAGATCATGGATGCCGGTCGGGTCGGGGTGCCGCAAACCCGGCTTTTTCGGATCGGCTCATCCCTCACCAAGGAGATCGATGAGATCTGTGCACGTTGCGCGTGGCAGGCTCTTGCGCGGTCTGACCGCGCTGGTCGTGGGGACCGCAGGGGTAGCCATGGCGGCTGGCCCGGCCGCGGCCGAGGACGACCCCGGCTGGGTCGACGGCTGGCTGGGTGACGTCACGGTTGGCGGCCCCGGCGCTCCCGGCCGCACGGCACCGCTGACCCTGACCAGCACCGAGGCCAACCAGCCCCGGGTGACCATCGACCTGACCGGCCTGGCGGGTGTGGCCACCGTCAGCTTCCCCGACTACTGCGTCACCCAGGGCACCTCGGTGACCTGCCCGATGCCACCGACGGCCATCGACGAGTCCGGCACGCTCACCGGCACCGTGCCGGTGGTGTTCCGGCCCGCGCCCGGCGCTGTCGACGGCGCGACCGGCACCCTCGACTACACGGCGCTCGGCGACCAGACCGAGGCGTACACCCAGCAGGCGACGGTCACCGTGCGGTCCGGGCCCGACCTGCTCGACAGGGTCGACGAATACCTGACCGGCGTCGACGTGGGCGACACGCTCCCCCTCGCGGTGTCCGTGGTCAATGCCGGCGACCAGCCGGCCGTGGATCTGCGGCTCACCATGCGCTTCTCGGTGGGCCTCGTGCCGGCCAGCTACCGCAACTGTCGGTACGGCACCGACCAGGTGCTCGCCACAGTGGTCGTCTGCACCGTGCGGGGCACCTTCGCGCCCGGCCAACGCCACGAGCTACGGGGCGGGCTCACCACCACGGTCGGCCCGGCGACGCTCGGCGACACGCGGATCACCCAGGTCGTGGAGCCACTGACCAGCGCCGGCCCACTCCCGAGCGGGGTGAAGCTCAGGAGCCGGGACGCCGACCAGGCGCTGCGGCTACGGCCGGTATTCGCAGCGCTCGACGTGATCCCGGTCGAGGTGAACGGCGCCGGCGGTCAGACCTACCTGTGGGAGGTCCAGAGCGCCTTCGACATCGTCGCCCAGGGCGCCGCCGTTACCGGTGCCGTCGGCGACACTGTCCAGGTCACAGTGGGCATCCGTAACGACGGCCCGGGCGTGCCGGACGGCACGAACTCCGGCGACACCGTCGGTGCGTTCTCCTTCACCCCGCCCACCGGGGTCACCGTGCTGGCCGACCCGCCGGGCTGCGCGTCGCCCGGCGGCGAGGAGGAGGACGGCGGAGCGACAGCGAAGACCTGGTACTGCAATGGCCCCGGAGCGGTGTTCCCCGCCGGGACCAGCAAGACGGCCACCTTCGACCTGCGAATCGACAGTCTCGGCGGGTCCGCCGGGGAGGTCCAGCCGGTCGGTCGCTACCCGCGGGTGGACGACAACCCGGGCAACGACATCGCCCCGGTCACGGTGAGCTGACGGAGGCCGTTCGAACGATGCGGGCCGGTCACCGACGAATCGGTGACCGGCCCGCATCGTGTTGCCACTGTCAGTCCAGCCCGCCGTACGAGTGCAGGCCGGTGAAGAAGATGTTCACGCCGAACAGGTTCATCAGCATGGTGAGGAAGCCGAGCACCGCGATCCAGGTGGCCACGTTGCGCCTGACGCTCGGCGTGGCGCGGGCGTGCAGGTAGCCGGCGTACACCACCCAGGAGATGAACGCCCAGGTCTCCTTCGGGTCCCAGCCCCACGGCCGACCCCAGGCCGCCTCGGCCCAGATGGCACCGGCGATCACCGCGAAGGTGAAGATCGGGAACGCGAACGCGTGCAGCGCGAAGGTCAGCCGCTCCAGGCCGACCGCGCCGGGCAGGCGCTTGGCCAGGGTGTACGGGAAGCTCCGCTTGCCCTGCTCGTACCCGTTGCGCATCAGGAAGCCGACCGCCGGCACCACGCCGAGCAGGAAGATGCCGGACGCGAAGACGATCGTCGAGACGTGGATGATGAACCAGTACGAGTTCAGGGCCGGCACCAGCGGCACGATCGGCACGTACAGCACCAGCTCGGCGGTGGCGACCAGAAGCACCATCACCAGGGTCAGGAAGAGCCCGAGCTTGCGCAGTGACTGCCGCTTCCAGAGCACCACCAGCCAGGCGGCGACCCCGATGAACGTCACCGTGAGCACGAACTCGTACATGTTGCCCCAGGGCATCCGGTCCGCGGCGAGCCCGCGAGTAACCAGTGCCGCCAGGTGCAGCGCAGCGGCGACCGCGGTGGCGGCCACCCCGATCAGGCCGGCGAGCCGGGCCCGCCCGGCGGTGCGGTCGGACGTCGGCGGCGACGCGGGCGGCGCGGGCGGCGTCGGGGCGGCACCGCCGCCGGCGGTCACCAGCTCCCGCACCGGCGCTGCCGTCGCGACCCGGGTACGCACGTTGCCCAGCGCGTACTCCACGGCGTGGCCGATCATCGCGACCAGGTACGCCAGGATCGCGAAGGTCACCAGATTGTCGGAGAGTGCGGACATCACTCGGCTCCTTCTCGCACGCCGGACCGTTCGGCCGCTGGCTCGTCGCCCTTGACCGCGGCGACGAGTTGGGTGAACTCCTCGGCGAACCCGGGATAGTCGGTACGCGGCAACCCGCCGACCTCCATCAAGCTACTACCGCTTGTCGGAGATCCTTCTCCGGGGTCGCCCGGCACCACCCGGAAGAACACCCGGCGACGCCGCCCGAACAGCGAACCCATCAGCCCCACCAGCAGAACCGCACAGCTCACCAGCAGCGGCGTCGCGCCGGGGTCGTGCCGGACGGAGAGGGTGACGTACCGCTTGGTGCCGAGGAACTCGACGGTCGCCCCGTCGTCGAGCGTCCAGGTCTCGCCCTTGCGCAGCAGCTTGGTGCCGACCTCCTTGACCTTGCCGGTCCGTACCTGCCGCTGGTCGAGCTGGTAGACCGAGCCGGGGATGCCGGCGTCCCGGCCGAGGTTGCCCCGGTAGGCGACGAGGTTCAGTGCCGGGTTGCGCTCGGTCGGGTACAGCGAACGGGCGAACGGTGCCTGGTCGGGTGCGGTGGGCAGGTAGATGCCGGTGAACGCCATCTGCTGGTCCGGCGCCCGCTGCCCGGTGGCCGGGTCAACGTTGGCGTCCGGGAAGGCCGCCAACCCCTCGCTGGTCAGGCCCATGTCGCCGGTGGTCAGGAAAGGGTCGTCGCTGATCTGGCTGTTGCCGAACCGGTCGGTGTAGCGGATCACCGGGGCGTACCCGTGGCCGAGCAGGTAGACGCTCGCGTCCTTCAGACGCAGCGGTGAGTTCACCGAGAAGTTCGCGCTGCGGGTCGGCTCGTCCGGGCCGTCGACGGTCACCTTCGCGTTGAAGTAGTCCGGCTGACCGCTCTCCAGGAACCGGGCCTCGAAGTCGTCCAGCCGCAGGCAGAAACGGGGCAGGTCGGCGCTGTCCACCCGAGGGCCGAGTTTCGCCTCGGCGTACTGCTGGCGGGTGTTGCAGAACGCCTTGTCGTCCCCCGCCACCAGCAGTCGGTTGCCGCTCCAGCCGTACCAGGAACCGAGCGCCACACCGATCAGCACCGCGATCAGCGAGGTGTGGAACAGCAGGTTGCCGGTCTCCTTGAGGTAGCCCTTCTCGGCGGAGACCTCGTCGCCGCGCACCTGCACCCGCCAGCGGCGTTTGCGCAGCACCTCGGCCACGGCCGCGACCCCGCCGGGTGGGGCGGGCAGCACGGTGTGCTGCGGCAGCCGGGCCATCCGCTTCGGCGCGGCCGGTGGCCGGGACCGCAGGGCCCGGACGTGGTCGCGCAGTCGGGGCGTGATGCAGCCGATCAGGGAGGTGAACAGCAGCAGGTAGATCGCGGAGAACCAGACCGAGCCGAAGACCTCGAACGCGCCGATCCGATCCAGCCGGGGAGCCCAGTCCGGGTGGTCGACGAAGTACTCGTTGACCTTCTCCGGGCTGATCCCACGCTGCGGCAGCACCGAGCCGGGAATGGCCGCGACGGCGAGCAGGAAGAGCAGGATCAGCGCCGTACGCATGCTGGTGAGCTGCCGCCACGAGTTGCGCAGCAGGGCCAGCAGCCGGTTGGGCCGGCGGCGGGGCGCGGGCGCCACGGTCTCCGGCCGATCGTCGACGACCGTCATCAGATGCTCACCTCGCCCACCCCGACGGTGGTCTGCAACCAGATCACGAAGCTCTGCCATCCGCCGGTGACAAGCGCCAGGCCGATCAGGATGAGCAGGGCACCGCCGACCCGGGTGACCCAGCGGCTGTTGCGCCGGACGGCGCGGAAGACCCCGAGCAGGCGTTCGAAGCCCAGCCCGAACACGACGAACGGTATCCCCAGCCCGAGGCAGTACGCCACCGCGAGCACCACCGCGCGGTCGCTCTGGCCGCTTGCGGTGGCCATGCCCATCACCGCACCGAGGGTCGGGCCGGTGCAGGGCACCCAACTGAGCGCGAAGACCGCCCCGAAGACCGGCGCACCGAGCAGCCCGGCCGACGGTAGCCGGGAGATCCGGAACTCCCGTTGCAGGGCGGGGATCATCCCGAGGTAGCTCAACCCCGCCACGATGATCAGCACACCGACGCCGATCTGCAGTTCGCGCTCGTAGTCGAAGAAGACCCGACCGATGCCGGCGAAGAGGATCGCGGTGGCCACGAAGACGACGGTGAAGCCGCCGATGAAGAGCAGGGTGCCGGCGAGCACCCGCCCCTTGACGGCCGCTGTCGCGGCCCGCTCCCTGACCGCGACACCGCCGGCGCCGCCGGGTGCCGGGTCCGCCGGCGCCCGCCGGCCCTCCAGGTCGGCCCCGGCCAGGCCGGTCACGTACGACAGGTAACCGGGGACGAGCGGAAGCACGCACGGGGACAGGAAGCTGACCAGCCCGGCGAGCGCCGCCGCGCCGATGGCGAGCAGCAGCGGCCCGTTCAGCGCCAGATTCCGGAAGGTCTCGCCCATCAGTTCGACGCCGGCTTCTCGGCGGCGATCCGTTCGACGATCGGTTGCAGGCCCTCCTGCTTGACTGCCGCGCGGATCACCGCGGCGATCCGGCCGTTCCGGTCCAGCACCACAGTCGCCGGGACGGTGTTCGGCGGGATGTCCAGGTCGAGCGCCAGCCGGCTGGCCGGGTCGAAGAGGCTCGGATAGGTGACCCGGCCCTGCTCGAACGCCTTGGCCTTGTCCCGCTGGTCCTGGACGTTGATGCCGAGGAAGCTGACCCCGGAAGCCTTGGTGGCCTGGTAGACGGCTTCCAGGTCGTCCGCCTCGGCGCGGCACGGCGCGCACCAGGAACCCCAGAAGTTGACCACGACCACCTGGCCGCGCGCCTGGCTCACGTCGTAACTGCCGCCGAGCAGCAGCTCACCGGCGAGTTTCGGTGGTGCGGAGCGCTGGTCGGGGGCGCACTCGAAGATCCCGTCGGTGGTCGTCGTACAGGTCTTCTCCTGCCCCTTCGACGACGTGCAGCCGGCGAGGGCCACCGCGGCGACGGCGGCGAGCAGACCGGCGGTCCACCTCCGGGCGTTCATCAGGCCCCCTTGGCCGTCCGGGCTGTCGCGGAGAGAGCGATCAGGTGCGCGGCCGGCTCGCTGTAGCCGATGCCCACCACCTTCGCGCCGTCGAAGTGGAACGAGGTGAGGCTCGCCAGCCCGCACTGCCGCTTGCGCGGGTCGTGCCAGAGCCGCTTGCGCTCGACGTGCCGGCGCAACGTCCAGATCGGAAGCTGGTGCGACACCAGCACCGCCTCGCGCCCCTCGGCGGCGACCCGGGCGGCGTGCACGGCGGCGAACATCCGCTCGGCGATCACCCGGTACGCCTCACCCCAGGACGGCGTCACCGGGTCACGCAGCACCCACCAGTTGCGCGGGTCACGGAACGACCCGTCCCCCGGGGAGACCTTCTTGCCCTCGAACCAGTTGGCGCTCTCGATGAGCCGCTCGTCCACCCCGACCGGCAGCCCGAACTGGGCGGCGATCGGCTCGGCGGTCTGCTGGGCGCGCTCCAGCGGGCTGGCCACCACGTGCACGATCTCCCGCTCGGCCAGGCCCTGCGCGGCGGCCTTGGCCATCTGTACGCCCAGCTCGGACAGGCGGAAACCGGGCAGCCGGCCGTAGAGGATCTGGTCCGGGTTGTGCACCTCACCGTGCCGCAGCACATGCACCACTGTCTTCGCCACTGCTGACTACCCCCCGTGACCAGCCGCCGCCGCCGCGTTCGCCGCCGTCGGCAGCGCGGCCGCGATGTGCTCCAGAGCGGCGTCGTCGAGCGCCGCCGACACGAACCACGACTCGAACGCGCTCGGCGGCAGGTACACCCCGGCGGCGAGCATCGCGTGGAAGAACGCCTTGAACGCCGGCACCTGCTGGGTGCGCGCGCTGTCGTAGTCGACCACGTCGGCGTCGGTGAAGAAGATCGAGAACATGCTGCCCGCGTACGACAGGCGGTGTGGGACCCCGGCGGCGGCCAACGCGTCGGACGCCAGCTTGCCCACGACGGCGGCCGTGTCGTCGAGCTTGCGGTAGAGCGCGTCGTCGGCGAGCCGCAGGGTCGCCAGACCGGCGGCGCAGGCGAGCGGGTTACCGGAGAGGGTGCCGGCCTGGTAGACCGGGCCGGCCGGCGCGAGCCGCGCCATGATGTCCGCGCGCCCGCCGAACGCCGCGGCGGGCAGGCCACCACCCATGACCTTGCCGTACGTCCACAGGTCGGCGTCGGAGGCGTCGAGGCCGTGCCACCCGGAGCGGGAGACCCGGAACCCGGTCATCACCTCGTCCACCACGAGCAGCGCGCCGTGTGCGTGGGCGATCCGGGCGAGCTGCTGGTTGAAGCCGTCGCGGGGGGCCACCACGCCCATGTTGCCGGCGGCGGCCTCGGTGATCACCGCGGCGATGTGCGGGCCCTCGGCGGCGAACGCCTCCTCGACGGCCCGGATGTCGTTGTACGGAAGAACTATCGTCTCGCTTGCCGCCGCGCCGGTCACGCCGGGCGAGTCGGGCAGGCCCAGGGTGGCCACGCCGGAGCCGGCGGAAGCGAGCAACGCGTCCACGTGCCCGTGGTAGCAGCCGGCGAACTTGACGACCTTGGAACGGCCGGTGAAGCCACGGGCCAGCCGGATCGCCGACATGGTCGCCTCGGTGCCGGAGTTGACCAGGCGGACCTGCTCCATCGGGGTCCGGTCGACCAGCTCGGCGGCCAACTCCACCTCACCCGGGGTGGGCGTGCCGAAGCTGGTGCCCCGGGCCGCGGCGGTCTGGACGGCCTCCACCACCTCCGGGTGGGCGTGCCCGAGGATCAGCGGACCCCAGGAGCAGACCAGGTCGACGTAGCGGCGACCGTCGGCGTCGTACAGCCACGGGCCCTCGCCACGGACCATGAAACGCGGGGCGCCGCCGACCGCCTGGAAGGCGCGCACAGGGGAGTTCACCCCGCCCGGCACGATGGCGCGGGCGCGGTCGAACAGGGCCTCGGAGGCCGGCGCATCGGCTGGGTAGCGGCCGGATCCGGCGGAAAAGATGTCGGTCACGATGCCGCCATTGTGACAGCGCCGGGCGGTCAACCAGCAGCCACCCCGTGGTCGGGTTACCCGGCTCACCCGTCACCCGCGCCGGTCAGCGGCCTCGAACACGGGGGCCCCGTGGCCTGGACGGCGACGGCTCGCGGCCTCGACAGGCCAGGTCAGTCGGATCGCGCTAGGCTGACCGGGTGGATCGTGCCGAACTGTCCATCACGCTACACCGGACGGGCGACGAAGCAGTCTTGCGCCTGGCCGGTGAGATCGACATGCTCACGGCGGCGCAGCTCTCCACCGTCGTCAACGAGGTGCTGACCGACCCGCCCCCGAAGATCATCCTCGACCTCGGCGGTGTCACCTTCTGCGACTCGCAGGGGCTGGGCACCCTGGTCGTGCTCAGCCGCAAGGCCAGTCACGCGCAGAGCCTGCTGATGCTGACGCACGTGGGCGACTTCCTGATCCGGGTGCTGGACATCACCGGCCTCCGCAGCGCCCTGATGATCCGCAACGACCAGCCCGCCGGCTGAGTCGTCCCGCCCGGTCAGGCGGTGTTGCCCCAGCGGGCCTGTTCGAGCAGGCGTACCGCCTGGTCGCGGACCTCCGGGTCGTCCGAGCGGAGCAGTGCGGTCGCCTCGTCGACCGCGTCGGTGAGCCGACGCCACTGCGTGTCGCGCTCCCGCACCAGGTCCGACTGGGTGGCCAACTGCCGGGTCTTCACCCACAGCTCGACGAAGACCGACACCTTGGCCCGCAGCACCCACGGGTCGAACGGCTTGGTGAGGTAGTCCACCGCGCCCACCTGGTAGCCGCGGAGAGCGAGCTGGGCGTCCCGGTCGGCGGCGGTGAGGAAGATGATCGGCACGTGCCGGGTCCGTTCGCGGCGCTTGATGTGGCTCGCCGTCTCGAAGCCGTCCATGTCCGGCATCTGCGCGTCCAACAGGATCACCGCGAAGTCGTCCACCAACAACTGCTTGAGCGCCGCCTCGCCACTCTCCACCGCCACGGACTGGACCGGCAGGCCCTGGAGGATCGCCTCCAGGGCCGTCAGATTCTGCCGCCGGTCGTCCACGAGCAGCGCTTTGGCGATCTGGGTCACGAAGTCTCCTCGGTCCGGCTGCCGTTGATCCAGGACGACATCAGCTCGATCAGATCGTCCAGGTCGACCGGCTTGGTGATGTAGTCGCTGCCCCCGGCGGCGAGCGCCGACTCGCGGTCGCCCGGCATCGCCTTCGCGGTCAGGAAGACCACCGGAAGGTCGGCGAACCGGTGGTTGCGGCGAATCTGCCGGGTGGTCTCGTAACCGTCCTGGTCGGGCATCATGGCGTCCATCAGCACGATGTCCACCTCCGGGTGCTCGGCCAGCAGGCGGACACCGTCCGCCCCGTTGTCCGAGTACAGCACGGTCATCCCGTGCAGCTCCAACGCGCTGGTCAAGGCGAAGACGTTGCGAACGTCGTCGTCCACGATCAGCACCGTGGCGCCGTCCAGTTGACGGGTGGCCGGTGCCTCCGGCCGTTCCGGCAGCAGCTCCAGCGGCGGCATCAGCAGCGACGACGGCAGGCCGGCCCGCTGCGGAGACGGAGTCTGCGGCGCGACCACGGCGTCCGGGGCCAGCACCTGCGGCACGAACAGGGTGAAGGTCGAGCCCTGGCCGGGCGCGGACGAGACGGTGATGGTGCCGCCGATCAGGCGGGCCAGGTCACGACTGATCGACAGACCCAGGCCGGTGCCGCCATAGCGGCGACTTGTCGTGCCGTCGGCCTGCTGGAACGCCTCGAAGATGATCGACAGCTTGTCGTCGGAGATGCCGATCCCGGTGTCGATCACGGTGAACGCGATCACCTGCTGGGCGTTGGTCAACGCCGGGACGTCGAAGACCGCGTTGTCGGCAGCCGGGGCGATCCGCAGCGTCACCGCACCGTTGTCGGTGAACTTCACCGCGTTGGAGAGCAGGTTGCGCAGGATCTGCTGCAACCGCTGCGCGTCGGTCACCAACGCCGGCGGCAGATCCTTGCTCACCCGTACCTGGAAGTCCAGGTTCTTCTCCTCGGCCTGCGGCGCGAACGCCTGCTCGACGAAGCCGCGCAGCTCGGTGAAGCGGATCTCGGTCGGCTCGACGTCCATCCGACCCGCCTCGATCTTGGACAGGTCGAGGATGTCGTCGATCAGACGCAGCAGGTCGGAGCCGGAGCCGTGGATGGTCCGGGCGAACTCGATCTGCTTCGGGCTGAGGTTCTGCTCCGAGTTCTCGGCCAGCAGGCGGGCCAACAGCAGCAGCGAGTTCAGCGGCGTCCGCAGCTCGTGGCTCATGTTCGCCAGGAACTCCGACTTGTACGCCGACGCCCGGGTCAACTGCTGCGCCTTCTCCTCCAGGCCCAGCCGCGCCAGCTCGATCTCCCGGTTCTTCGTCTCGATGTTGCCCTTCTGCTCGGACAGCAGCGTGGCCTTCTCCTCCAGCTCGGCGTTGGTGCGCTGCAACTCCGCCGACTGCTCCTGCATCTCGTGCGCCAACCGCTGCGACTGGGCCAGCAGCTCCTCCGTACGCCGGTTGGCCTGGATGGTGTTGACCGCGATGCCGATGGTGAGCACCAGCCGCTCCAGGAACGACAGGTGCAGCTCGGAGAAGGCCGACACGCTCGCGAACTCGATCACCCCGAGCAGCTCACCCTCGAACAGCACGGGGAGCACCACCAGGTCGGACGGCGGTGTCTCGGCCAGCCCGGAGCGCAGGGTGAGCCGGCTGTTCGGGGAGGCGCTGACCCGGATCGTGCGACGGGACAGCGCGGTCTGCCCGACCAGCCCCTCACCCGGCCCGAAGGTGACGTCGTGCCCGCGTGCCACGTACCCGTACGAGGAGGTCAACTTCAGCCGCATGCTGCCGTCGGTGTCGTCGGCCAGGAAGAAGGCGCCGAGCTGGGCGTCGACGAGCGGCGTCACCTCCGTCATGATCATGCGGCAGACCTCGCCGAGGTCGCGCTGACCCTGCAACAGGCCGCCGATCCGGGCCAGGTTGGAGTCCAGCCAGCCCTGCTCGGCGTTCTTCTTCGTCGTCTCCCGGAGGGTGACGATCATCTGGTTGATGTTGTCCTTCAGTTCGGCGACCTCGCCCTGCGCCTTGACCGCGATCCGCTGGGTCAGGTCGCCCCGGGTCACCGAGGTGGACACCTGGGCGATGGCCCGCAACTGCGTGGTGAGCGTCGAGGCGAGCTGGTTGACGTTCTCGGTGAGGTCCCGCCAGGTGCCGGATACGCCCTTCACCTGCGCCTGGCCACCGAGCTTGCCCTCGATGCCGACCTCACGGGCCACCCGGGTCACCTCGTCGGCGAACGACGAGAGCTGGTCCACCATCGTGTTGACAGTGGACTTCAGCTCCAGGATCTCGCCCTGGGCGTCCACCGTGATCTTCTGCGACAGGTCGCCCTTCGCCACCGCCGTGGTCACCGAGGCGATGTTGCGGACCTGGCTGGTGAGGTTCGAGGCCATCGAGTTCACGTTGTCGGTGAGATCGCGCCAGGTGCCGGAGACGCCCTTGACCTGCGCCTGGCCACCGAGCTTGCCCTCGGTGCCCACCTCACGGGCCACCCGGGTCACCTCGTCGGCGAACGACGACAACTGGTCGACCATCGTGTTGACGGTCGACTTCAGCTCCAGGATCTCGCCCCGCGCGTCCACCGTGATCTTCTGCGACAGGTCGCCCTTCGCCACCGCCGTGGAGACCTGGGCGATGTTCCGCACCTGGGCGGTCAGGTTGGAGGCCATCGAGTTCACGTTGTCGGTCAGGTCGCGCCACGTGCCGGCGACGCCGCGTACCTGCGCCTGACCGCCGAGCTTGCCCTCGGTGCCCACCTCACGCGCCACCCGCGTCACCTCGTCGGCGAACGACGACAACTGGTCCACCATCGTGTTGACAGTCGACTTCAGCTCCAGGATCTCGCCCCGCGCGTCCACCGTGATCTTCTGCGACAGGTCGCCCTTCGCCACCGCCGTGGTCACCGAGGCGATGTTGCGGACCTGGCTGGTCAGGTTCGAGGCCATCGAGTTCACGTTGTCGGTCAGGTCCCGCCACGTACCGCTGACGCCCTTGACCTGCGCCTGACCGCCCAGGTTGCCCTCGGTGCCCACCTCACGCGCCACCCGGGTCACCTCGTCGGCGAACGACGAGAGCTGGTCCACCATCGTGTTGACGGTGTTCTTCAGCTCCAGGATCTCGCCCTGCGCGTCCACCGTGATCTTCTGCGACAGGTCACCCTTGGCCACCGCGGTGGAAACCTGGGAGATGTTGCGGACCTGGCTGGTCAGGTTGCCGGCCAACTGGTTGACGTTCTCGGTGAGGTCCCGCCAGGTGCCGGAGACGCCGCGCACCTGGGCCTGGCCGCCGAGCTTGCCCTCGATGCCCACCTCACGGGCCACCCGGGTCACCTCGTCGGCGAACGACGACAACTGGTCCACCATCGTGTTGACGGTGTCCTTCAGCTCCAGGATCTCGCCCTGCGCCGCCACCGTGATCTTCTGCGACAGGTCGCCGCGCGCCACCGCCGTGGAGACCTGCGCGATGTTACGGACCTGGGCGGTCAGGTTCGACGCCATCGAGTTGACGCTGTCGGTCAGGTCCTTCCAGGTGCCCGCCACGTTCGGCACCTCGGCCTGCCCACCCAACTTGCCCTCGGTGCCCACCTCACGGGCCACCCGGGTCACCTGCTCGGCGAAGAGCCGCAGCGTGTCGGTGAGGTAGTTCATCGTGGCGGCCAGCTCGGCCACCTCACCACGCGCACTGACCGTGATCTTCTGCGACAGGTCGCCCTTGGCCACCGCCGTCGCGACCTGCGAGATCGACCGCACCTGGCCGGTCAGGTTCGACGCCATCGTGTTGACCGAGTCGGTGAGGTCCTTCCAGGTGCCGGCGACGCCCCGCACGTCGGCCTGCCCACCCAGCTTGCCCTCGGTGCCCACCTCACGGGCCACCCGGGTGACCTCGTTGGAGAACGACGACAGCTGGTCCACCATCGTGTTCACCGTGCGGCCGATGCGCAGGTACTCACCGCGCAGCGGCCGACCGTCGATCTCCAACGCCATGTGCTGGGACAGGTCACCGTCGGCGACCGCCACGATCACCCGGGCGATCTCGGTGGTGGGTCGACCCAGGTCGTCGATGAGCGAGTTGATGGCCCGCTGCCCCTCCGCCCACGAGCCGTCCAGCCCCTCGTCGTCGAGCCGTTCGGTGAGCCGGCCGTCGCGACCGACGATCCGACTGATCCGCCGCAGGTCGAGGTACTGCCGCTCCTGGAGCGAGACCACCTCGTTGAAGGCGTCCGCCACCTCACCGGCCGCGCCCGCGCGGCGGGGAAGTCGGACCTTCAGGTCGCCGCGACCGATCCGTCGCAGTGCCTCGGTCAGCTCGCCGAGGAGCGCCTCGTGGTCGGGCGCGGACGGATCCGCCACCGACTGCTTCGCCGTGGTCATCATTCCTCGCTCAACTCGGGGGCGCCGGTCCGTGCGGACACACCGGCACCCCATATTGTGCCCGCGCGCGCCGTGGTGCCAGGGTGCGCGACCCGCCAGGTGGCATCGATCGCCCTCCCGACCCGCCCGATCGGCGTCGGGCCGGGACGGCGCGCCGCAAACCTCGCGCGGCTCCCGCGCCTGTCGTTTCGGCGCGCCAGCCGCCATGCCGCTGAGCGACGCGACAGCCCGCGATCGGGTGATCGGCTTGGCACCCGGCCCGGCGACGGTGGAGGATACGGGGGTGTCAGCCGAGGCGGGGGCCGCGACGGCCGGGGCCCGGGACGGGGCTGTCCGGCGTGTCCGGCTGCCCGCCGACCGCCGTACGCCGGCCGCCGCCCGCGCCGTGGTCCGCTCGGTGTTGACCGAGTCACACCTGGACGAGCTGGTCAACGAGGCTCTCCTGCTCACCACCGAGTTGACCACCAACGCGGTCGAGCACGCCCGCACCGAGTTGGACATCGAGGTCGTCGCGGACGAGATCGGGCTGACCGTCACCGTCTCCGACTTCGCCCCCGGTTCCGGCGACGAGCTGACCGTCGGCGACCGCAACGACTCCGCCGAGATCAACGAGGTCTCCGTTCGCGGTCGGGGCCTGCTGCTCGTCGACCACTTCGCCAGCCGCTGGGGCACCACGTACCTGCCCACCGGCAAGGGCGTCTGGTTCCGGCTGGACCGCCCCGGCGCCGACCCGCCCGGCGCCGGCGGGTCGACACCGGCGAGCGCCGGCCCGCAGACCAGCGCCGATCGGTCCGCGCCGAGCGCCAGCGCGATGAGCGAACTCATGCAGACCACCCCCGACCTGTACGGGGACGACCCGCTGCCCGACTTCGCCACCAGCCTGCTCAGCCGGGTCGCCGAGATGGTCGGCGCGGCCGGCGGCACGATCCGCCTGGACCGGGGCGACGGGCAGGGTCGCCGGGTACTGGCCCGCTTCGGTCGACCGCCCCGCCCCGACAGTGAGCTGCTCCGGGTGCCGCTCACGGTGCACCGTCCGTACGCCGGGGAGTTGGAGTTGGACGCCGCGCCGTCGGCGTACGCCCAACCGTTGGCGGTGCTCACCGCCGAGCGGCTCTCACTGCACCTGGAGAACGACCGGCTGCGCCGAGCAGACGTCCGTCGGCAGGTGTGGCTGACGTTCCTGGCCGAGGCGAGCGAGTTGTTGGCCCAGTCGTTGGACGTGGACCTGACCATGGCGTTGGTGCCGCAGTTGGTGGTGCCGCGACTCGGTCAGTGGTGCGCCGTGCACACCACCGACGAGTGGGGCCGGCTCCGGCTGGCGGCGGCCAGCCACGCCGACGAGTCGATGCTTCCGCAGTTGCACAAGGTGCTTGCCGAGACCGGGCCGGATTCGGTGCAGGCCCGGCTTCGTGAGGCGTCCCGCAGCGCGGCGCAGATTCCGCTCGGCGGGCCGATGGAGGGTTTCGCGGTCCCGCTGATCGCCCGCGGGCAGCGGCTCGGCACCCTGGCGGTGGGTCGGCACCAGCGGCACCGGCACGACCCGGACGAGGTCGCCGTGTTGGAGGACGTCGCCCGACGGGCCGCGCTGGCCATCGAGAACGCCCGGATCCACGCCGAACGCCGCCGCGTGGCGCAGACGCTCCAGCAGTCTCTGCTGCCCCCGGTGCTGCCGGTCGTGGACGGGATCGGGTTCGCCGCCGAGTACGTGCCCACCGGTGACGACGCGGAGGTGGGCGGCGACTTCTACGACGTGGTGCCGTTGCCCGACGGGCGCTGGTTGGTGGTGATCGGCGACGTCTCCGGCAAGGGTGTCCAGGCGGCCGCGGTGACCGGGCTGGTCCGGGACGTGATCCGGGTGCTCGTCGGCGACGGCAAACCGTTGCCGGAGGCGCTGGCGCGGCTCAACGAGACGCTTGTCGAGCGCGGTGGTGGTCGTTACTGCACGCTGGCGCTGGCGGCTGTCGGGCCGGGCCAGGGCAACCAGTTGGACGTGTCGCTGCACCTCGCCGGGCACGACCGGCCGGTGCTGTTGGCCGGGTCGGGCGGCGCCGGTTTCGTCGGCACCGGCGGCACCGCGCTCGGCCTGCTCGACACGATCACCTCGCCGGCCGCGCAGATCCCGCTCGCACCTGGCGACTCGCTGATCTTCTACACCGATGGCGTCACCGAGCGGCGGCGCGGCCGGGAGCTGTTCGGCACCGACCGGCTGCGGGACGCCGCCGCACCCCTGGCCGGCTACTCGGCCGACGTGGTGGCCGCCCGGCTGCGCGCCGCGGCGATCAACTTCTCGGTCGAGCCGCCCCGGGACGACATCGCCGTGCTGGTGCTCCGCAACGACGCGGCCTGACCGCCGCAGGCGTCGGGGTTCGGCTTCGCCCGGTAGATTGACGTCCATGTCGAGCGTCGCGCAGGTCTCGTCGTACTCGCGGCCGGTGGTCCGGGCGGTGATCGTGGCACAGCTCGCGACCATCGGCGCGTTCCTCGCCGTGCTTCTGCTGTACCTGGGCCGGATGGCGACCGCCGGCGTCGGCCCGGCCGACATGGTCACCGGTGCGTACGACCCGAAGGAGCTGGTCCCGTTCGGGATGGACGGGCTGAACCCGTTCTTCTGGCTCTACGCCGTGGTCGGAATGCTCTATGTGGCGGGTGCGGTGCTCGCGCTGCCGATGGCGATCGTCGCGGTGGCGCTTGCCGCTCGGGAGCGCGAGGCCCTGCCTCGGGTGACCCGCGTGCTGCTGGCCGGCGCGGTGGGCGGCCTGCTGGTGCTGGTGGCGCGCTTCACCCCGCCGCTGCTGGACATGCACCGGTGGTGGCTGGACTGACCCCGGGCCGGGTCACCTGGAGCGGCCCGCCTCACAGGCCGCCGGGGAGCCGCCCGGGGGCGAGTCGGTGCTCCGGATCCAGGTGCCGCTTGGCGGCCCGCAGTTGGGCCAGGCCGGCCAGCTCACCCCACAGGTCGACGGCCTGGCGGACCGCCGCCGGAGCGGAGACCACCACGCAGCGGCCCTGCCGGGCCAGCAGCACCCCACGGACGGCGGCCAGGATGGACGCCACCCGCTCGGGTGCCAGTGCCCCGGGCAGCGCCGCGTGCACCGTGCCCAGCCCGGCGGACCCGCGCACCGGCACCGGCGCGCCGGCCGCGTCGCGCAGCGCGTAGACGGCGGCGTGCAGGTCGCCGATCGGGACCTCCAGGCGCAGCGCCGTGTCACCGGGCGCGAACGGGTAGCGCCGCCACCACGTCGGCGCGGAGTGCGTGATCGTCGCCTCCCCGTGCAGCAGGCCGACAAGCCGCTCGGCGCGCTCGTTCACCTCGGCGGGGCCGCCCTCCAGCAGCACCACCAGGCTGCCCGCCCGGGACGGGGCGCCGGCCCGGCCGGACATCGACGGATGACGCTCCCGGGCGGTGGCCGCCGGATGACCGGGCGGGAACGGGGTGCGAGGGCGCGGCGTGCCGCCGGGCAGGTCCAGCTCGATTGCCGACGGGTCCAACCGGGCGGCGAGAATCGTCCGGACCAAATCGTGCACCTCCAACGGTGTCCACACCGGGCGGGACACCCAGAGCCGACTCGCCGGCACCGGCTGCACCCGCAGACTCGCCGAGACCAGCACACCGAGCGCGCCCTGCGAGCCGCAGAGCAGGCGGGCCAGGTCGAGCCCGGGAGCGCCGCCGCCGACGCTCACCAGCTCGCCGTCGGCGGCGAGGTAGCGCACGCCGAGCAGTTGGTCGCAGGGGCTGCCGTGCCGGTGACGCAGCGGGCCGGCCTCGCCTGCGGCGAGCACGCCGCCGAGGGTCGCGCCGGGTGACGGGGCGTCCATCGCGAGCCGTTGCCCGGTGCGCTCAAGGGTGGCCTGCACCGCCCGCAGCGGGGTGCCGGCCCCGACATCGGTCACCAGCGAGTCGACCGGGTCGTGACCGATGCCGGCCAGCCGGCCGGTGTCGAGCAGGATGTCGACCTGAACGGGAGTGGCACCCCAGTCGATCTTGGTGCCCGCGCCTCGGGGCACCACCGCCAGGTCGTGCACGGCGGCCAGCCGCAGCACCTCGGCGGCGGCGTGCGGACCACCCGGGACGGCCACCCAGCGCGCCGGCCGCCCGGCCACCTCGTCGGCAGGCCCGGCCAGCCGCGAGAAGGGCGGACCGCAGATCGCCGCCAACCGCCGGGTGATCTCGAGGGCTCCGGACCGGCCGAGGGAACTCGCTGCTGCCGCCATGCCGGCCATCGTACATGTGTTCGAATGCGGTGGTGGCGGGTATCGGGATGCCGCTGGTCCGGCGTACGGCGGCTGCCGGCCGGTAACGTGGCCGCCGTGACCACCGAGACTGCCCCGCCCGCGGCGAAGCGGGTGCCCAGCGAGCGCACCCACCACGGCGACACCGTCGTCGACGAGTACGCCTGGCTCGCCGCCAAGGACGACCCGGAGACGATCGCCTACCTGACCGCCGAGAACGAGTACACCGACGCGCGGACGGCACACCTCGCCGACCTGCGCGCCACCCTGTTCGAGGAGACTCGCCGACGCACCCAGGAGACCGACCTGTCCGTGCCGACCCGCAAGGGCGGGCACTGGTACTACACCCGGACGGTCGAGGGACAACAGTACGGAGTGCAGTGCCGCCGGGCGGTCCGCGACGGTGAGACCGACCCGCCGGTAAGCGCCGACGGCGCCCCGCTCGACGGCGAGGAGGTGCTGCTCGACGGCAACCAACTGGCCGACGGGCACGACTTCTTCTCGCTCGGCGCGTTCGACGTCAGCCCGGACGGCCGCTGGCTGGCCTACTCCACCGACTTCTCCGGTGACGAGCGGTTCACCCTGCGCGTGAAGGACCTGAGCACCGGCGAGCTGCTGCCGGACGAGGTGCCCGACACCTTCTACGGCACCGCCTGGTCGACCGACGCCTCGGCGCTGTTCTACGTGACCGTCGACGACGCGTGGCGGCCGAACCGGGTCTGGCGGCACACCGTCGGCTCCGCCGCCGCCGACGACGTGGTGGTCCACCAGGAGGACGACGAGCGGTTCTGGGTGGGCGTGGAGCTCACCCGGTCGGAAAAGTTCATCCTCATCGACGTGCACAGCAAGGTGACGAGCGAGGTGCTGGTGATCCCCGCCGGCAACCCGACCGGCGCGCCGGCCGTGATCGCGCCCCGCCGACAGGGCGTCGAGTACACGGTGGAGCACCACGGCCACCGTTTCCTGATCCTGCACAACGACGGCGCGGAGGACTTCGCGCTGGCGTTCACCTCGGCGGACGTACCGGGCGACTGGGTGCCGCTGATCGAGCACACCCCCGGCACCCGGCTGGAGGCCGTCGACGCCTTCGCCAACCACCTGGTGGTGTCGCTGCGCACCGACGGGCTCACCGGGCTGCGGGTCCTGCCGGTGGGCAGTGACGACGGGTACGACATCGACTTCCCCGAGCCGCTGTACAGCGTCGGGTTGGACGCCAACCCGGAGTACCGCACCGGCCAGGTCCGGCTGCGCTACTCCTCCCTGATCACCCCCGACTCGGTGTACGACTACGACCTGGTCACCCGGCAGATGGTGCTGCTGAAGCAGAAGCCGGTGCTGCCGGGGCCGGACGGGCGACCGTACGACCCGAACGAGTACGAGCAGCACCGCGACTGGGCGCTCGCCGACGACGGCACCCGGGTGCCGATCTCGCTGGTCTGCCGCGTCGGCACCCCCCGGGACGGCTCGGCGCCCTGCGAGCTGTACGGCTACGGCTCGTACGAGGCCAGCATGGACCCGTGGTTCTCGGTGGCCCGACTGTCCCTGTTGGACCGGGGCGTGGTCTTCGCGGTAGCGCACATCCGGGGCGGCGGCGAGTTGGGCCGTCGGTGGTACGACCAGGGCAAACTGCTGGCCAAGAAGAACACCTTCACCGACTTCGTGGCGTGCGCCCAGCACCTCGTCAAGGCCGGCTGGACGGCGAGCGACCGGCTGGTCGCCCGGGGTGCCTCGGCCGGTGGTCTGCTGATGGGCGCGGTGGCCAACCTCGCGCCGGACGCGTTCACCGGGATCGTGGCGCAGGTGCCGTTCGTGGACGCGCTCACCTCGATCCTCGACCCGTCGCTGCCGCTGACCGTCACCGAGTGGGAGGAGTGGGGCAACCCCCTCGACGACCCCGAGGTGTACGCGTACATGAAGTCCTACACGCCGTACGAGAATGTCGCCGCCGTGGACTACCCCGCGATCCTCGCGGTGACCAGCCTCAACGACACCCGGGTGCTCTACTCCGAGCCGGCGAAGTGGATCGCCCGGCTGCGGGCGGTCGCACCTGGCGGTGACTACCTGCTGAAGACCGAGATGGGTGCCGGGCACGGCGGTCCGAGTGGTCGCTACGACTCCTGGCGCGAGGAGGCGTTCATCAACGCCTGGATCCTGGACCGGATCGGCCGCGCCTGACCCGTCGCCGTTGGCGTGCTCGCGCTCGATCGTGGGAAGGGTCTCCTCGGCGGCCGGGGAGACCACCTCGTCCACGATCGGGCGCGAGCACCGGCGGCTCGGGGCACCGCACGCCGTGTGGCTGGTGTTCCCGGATCGCGGCGGATGTCGCGGCCTAGACTTCCGAGGTGACCGAGGCGACGGATGGCGACGGCGAGGCCGCCGAGGAGGCCCGCCGACCGAGCGTGGCGGCGGTGGCACGGGATCGCCGGGTCTGGCTGATCCTCGCCGTGGTCACCGGCCTGCTGGTCTGCTGCTGCTCGGCCGTGGTCGGCACGCTCGTCGCGCTCTCGTCCGGTCTGCTCACCGCCTGACCGGCCGGGCGTGAGCCGGTGTGGAAGATCGGCTCAGGTCGCCCGCAGCTCGTCCAGGGCGGTGCTCGATCGCAGGAAGAGCAGGCCGACACCGACCGTCACCAGCACCGCCGCCAGGGCGCCGGTGCCGAGCCATGCCAGGTGCTCCAGGGGTACGGGAACGGCTCGCTGCACCTCGGGGTAGTACACGATCCGGGAGTACTGCTCCCGGGTGGCCGGGTCGTCGCAGAGCGCGGCCGTGGCCTCGCAGATCAACGTCGACCCGCTGCCCGCTGACACCTCCGTCTCCAGGCCCCGGCCGAGCAGCGTGCCCACGGTGAGCGCGAGCAGGATCGCCGGCACGGCCGGCAGCAACGCCTGCCAGGCCACCGAACGGGCCAGCGTGGCGCGGGGCACCCCGGTGGCGACAAGTGCGGCGTAGGCGCGGCGTCGGGCAACGATCCCCTCGACCAGCGCGACGATCAGGCCGCCCGTCGCGATCAGGATGGCCACGGCGATCGCGCCGTCGACAAGATCCATCGTCGACAGGTAGAAGGGGTTGGCGCCACCGTCCGCCCCGGCGATTCGACTCTGCTCCCGCTCGACCTGGTCCTTCGTGGCGAAGTAGGCGCGCTGGGCTGCCGCACCGCCACCCAAGATCAGGGCGGCGAGCAGCGCCGCGAACGTGCGACTGCCCGCCCACGGATCGGCCATCAGCCGACCCGCCGCGAGCAGGGCCGAGGCGCGGCGGGCGTGCCGACGCAGCAGCACCCCGCAGTGGTACGAGATCCAGCCGGTGCCGATCACCACCCCGATCATCGCCGCGAACGCACCCGCCGTGAACAGCAGCGGCACCAGCCAAGCCACCTCCGTCCGGTCGTCGAACCGAGCCAGCGCAGGATCGATCAGCGCGAACGAGAGCACGCCGAACCCAATCAGGATCCCGGCCCACGGACCCGGCCCGCGCTCGCGGGCAGCCTTACGACTCACCCCGAGCGGGCTGGTGGTGACCGTACGCAGCATCAGGGCGGTGGCCAGCGCCGCGACGACCGGCAGACCGAACACCACGCCGGCCACCGCGCCTGTCGACGGCAGCACGTCGGTGGGCAGGGCCAGTTGACCCCGGGCGTCCGGGCGGTGCAGCGACTCGCGACCGATCAGGTAGACACCCAGCCCAGCCAGCGTGCCGAACAGAGCGGCCACACCGGTCTCCAGCACCACCAGCCGGGTGACCTGCCCGGGAGTAGCGCCGGCCAACCGGAGCGCGGCCAACCGGCGGTCCCGCGCCGGCGCACCGAGCCGGGCGCACTGACCGGCAAGCGCCAGCACCGGAATCATCAGCGTCAGCAGCGCGAACGCCGTGCCGCCGCGCAACCCGGGCTCCACCAGCAGAGCGTTGTGGTACTGCTCCGACCACCTGTTCGGGTTCTCATCCGTCGCCAGAGGCGTGGGGATGGCCAGCACGGTCAGCGCCGCGAGCCCGGCCAGGCTGGCCAGCAGGGCGCTGAGCGCGGTCAGCACCACCCGGGCGGTGTCGGTGCGGGTGCCGGCGAGCGCGAGACGGACAAGCGTCGTCGGTCTCACCGGGGCGCACCGCCGGCCAGCGGCACGTCGAGCCCCAGGCCGCCGTGGTCCACCAGGCCGTCGCGCAACACGACCTCCCGATCGGCGTACGCGGCGATCCGCGGCTCGTGGGTGACCAGCACGACCGCGGTGCGCTGCTCACGGGCGAGCCGGACCAGTTGGGTGAGGACCTGCTCGCCGCTGAGCGTGTCCAGTGCGCCGGTCGGCTCGTCCGCGAAGAGCACCCGAGGCTCGGTCACCAGCGCCCGCGCCGTGGCACAACGTTGCTGCTGACCCCCCGACATCCCACCCGGCCGGACGTCGGCCACCTCGGCCACCCCGAACCGTTCCAGCCAGGTGAGCGCCGCCGTCCGTGCCTCTCGCCGCCCCGTGCCGGCGAGGAGCAGAGGAAGTGCGACGTTCTCGACGGCGGTCAGCTCGGCCACCAACTGACCGAACTGGAACAGCACCCCGAACTCGGTGCGCCGCAGCCGGGACCGGGCCGCCTCGGACCAGGTGTCGATCCGCTGCCCGCGCCAGGTGACCTCGCCGACATCCGGCCGGAGGATCCCGGCCAGGCAGTGCAGCAGGGTCGACTTGCCGCAGCCGCTCGGGCCGGTGATCGCGACGATCTCACCCTCGGCCACGTCGAGCGTCACACCGCGCAGCGCGGGCGTCGGGCCGTACGCCCGGACCACGCCGCGAGCCTGGAGTTGCGTCACGGATGCACCTCCCGGTGCCAGTCGGCGACCCGGCCCAGGGTGGCGTGCAGCCACCGCAGATCCGCGTCGAGGTGGGCGATCGCGAAATCGGCCGCGACCACGTCGCTGAGGGTGGCGGCCACATCGGTCTTGACCGCGGTCAGCTCACGCAGCCGTGCGGTGTGCGCGGCGCGCTGGGCCGTCAGGTACGAGCGGGCCCGATCGACGTCGGCGACAAGCAGCGCCACCACGACCTTGGCGAAGAGCGTGCTCGCCACGTACGGCATTGGTGGTTCCACCGTGGACAACCACTGGTCCAGCGCGTCCCGCCCCTGGTCGGTCAGCGCGTACGCCGTGCGGTCCGGCCCGGCCACCCGGTCCTGCCCGGCGGTCGCCACCAGCCCGTCGCGTTCGAGCCGGCCGAGAGTGGCGTAGACCTGCCCGAACGCCAACGGCCGAGCCCGTGGCAGCCGCTCGTCGTGCGCACGCTTCAGCTCATAACCGTGCCGGCTGCCCGCAGCCAACAACCCGAGCAGAACATGCGGCGTGGACACCCCGCCCACTATTCACCCAGCGAATACCCAAGTCAACAACCACCCACCATGATCAACGCGGAAGGGTTGGTCATCCCGTGGGGTCGGTCAACGCGGCAGGGTCGGTTAACCCGGGAGGGGTGGAGGCCGGGGGGGTCTGTTAGGGGGTTTGGGGCCAGGTGGGGGTGCGGCCGGTCTGGGTCAGGAGGCGGGTCAGGTCGGAGGCCAGGTCGGGGGTGGTGGTGAGGGTCGGCACCGGGTCGGCGAAGACGCCCATCTTGCGGGCGGTGGGGCCCAACTGCTCGACCAGCCCGTGCAGCTCGGCCACCGCCTCCGGGGCCGGGTGGTACGGCTGGTCGGTGGCGACCGCGAGGTCCCAGCCGTGCACTGTCAGGTCCAGCAGGGCCATCCCTCCCACGACGGTCTGCGGCATGCCCATGCCCGGCGACAGACCCTCCAGGGTGGACGGGTCCGACCACGCGGCGACCAACCGGTCGGTCTCCACCCCGAACCGATTCCGCCAGCCGTCGCCGAGGTGGTCGGGCTTTTCGGCCCACTCCGCCGGTTGCTTCGCGGCCAGCCCCTGGAAGTTGATTACCACCTCGAAGAGATGGTTGAGCAGGTCACGGACCACGTAGTCGCGGCACGGCGTGGGCAGGTCGAGTTGGTCGTCGGCGATGCCGCGCACCACGTCGACGGTTCGCGGCGCGGCGGCGGCCAGCAGATGGCTAGTCTGAGTGGACATAGGGCCAGCGTATGAGGGTGGTCTTGAACAAATGCGACAGCGACCGCGTGGCGACAGCCGGGGGATTCTCGACCCCGGGCGTCTGCTGCGCGAGGTGTCCTTCCGTCGGCACCTGCCGGCGGAGCCGCTGCGTCCGTGGGTCGAGCACTACTGGCTCATCGACTGGGCGTTGAGCACGCCGTTCGAGCAGCGGGTCGTGCCGCATCCGGCGGTCAACGTGGTGTTCCGACGTGACGACGACGGGCCCGAGTCCGGCGAGGTGGCCGGGGTGGGTCGCAACCTGTTCCGGATCACGATCGACGGCACCGGCCAGGTGTCCGGGGTGCAGTTCCGCCCCGGCGGCTTCCACGCGTTCTGGCGTAGCCCGGTCAGTGAGCTGACCGGGCGTAGGGTGCCGCTGCCCACCGGTCGGCTGACCCGCACACACATCCCGGTGCACGCGGGCGTAGCCCAGGGACCACAGACGTCGGCGGCCGACGACGACGCGCGCTGCCGGGCCCTGGACGCCCTCCTCACCGCGTGGCGGCCGGAGCCGGGCCCGATGGCCGGGGAGGCAGTCCGACTGGCCGAGGCGATCCGCACCGACCGGACGGTGTTGCGGGTCGACGAGTTCGCGGCGCGGCACGACGTCCCGGTCCGCCGGTTGCAGCGGCTCTTCCTGGAGTACGTGGGGGTCGGGCCGAAGTGGGTGATTCGCCGCTACCGGCTTCAGGAGGCTGTCGAACAGGCCGCCGGTGGCCCGCTGAGCTGGGCCGACCTCGCCGCCGACCTCGGCTACAGCGACCAGGCCCACCTGGTCCGCGACTTCACCGCCGTGGCCGGGGTCTCCCCCGCCGCGTACGCCCGCTCGGTGCGCTGAGTACGTCGCGAGACGGCTGACCGGGCGGACAGCTCAACGGCGGCGCAGGACGACCACCGCGACGTCGTCCTGGATCTCGGGCGGGGCCAGCTCCACGAGCAGTCGGGCGCAGAACTGGTCCAGGTCACCGTCGACAGTCGCGGCGACCGCGGCAAGCGCGGCGAGTCCCTCGTCGATCGTGGCGTCCCGTCGTTCGATCAGCCCGTCGGTGTAGAAGACCAGCGTGGCCCCGGCCGGGACCACGAACTCCAGGTCGGCGGGGCGCGGGGCGCGGACGCCGAGCAGTGGCGCGGAGTGCTGCACGAACTCGACCTTGCCGTCCACGACCATCAGCGGCGGGAGGTGCCCGGCGCTGGCCAACCGGACCCGCCCGGTCGGCGGGTGCAGCAACAGCACGCAGAGCGTCGCCAGTTCGTTCGGCAGCAGCGTACGCATCAGCTCGTTGACCCGGTGCAGGATCTCGCCGGGCTGGTGACCCTCTACCGCGTACGCCCGCACCGCGTGCCGCAGCTCGGCCATCACGGTCGCCGCGTGCAGCGAGTGGCCGGCCACGTCCCCGATCGCCAGCAGCAGGTGACCGTCGAGCATCACCAGCTCGTAGAAGTCGCCACCCACCTCGGTCTGTGCGCTTGCCGGCTCGTAGCGCACCGCGAGGTCGAGGCCGACAACCGAGGGCAGCCCGCGCGGAAGCAGACTGCGTTGCAGGGTGACGGCGATCCGGTGTTCCTCGTCGAAGGAGCGTTGGGCCTCCACGGCAGCCGCCACCGCCTGGGCGAGCTGCACCAGCACCGGGGTCCGGGCGGTCTGGGTGGCGGTCGGCACCACCACGTACAGCGGGGCGCGGTCCTCGCGGAGCTTGGCGGCGGCGACGGTCACCGAGTCGGCGTCCGGCCAGTCGACCAACGCCCAGTTCTCCGGGGCGTCCACCCGCACCGTGGGGCCGGTCGGCACTCCGGTGTCGTCGACGATCCACGGCACGACGGTGGCCGCCTCGCCCGGCCCGGCGCAGACACCGGCGATGCAGTCACCGTCGAAGGTCTCGGCGATCACCGCTGCCGGGCTCTTGAAGATCAGCGCGGCGCCCTCGGCGGCGGCCTCCAGCAGGCGCGCGAAGGTCGGCGCGGCGTGCACCGCCACCGTCGTGTCGGCCAGCCCGAGCAGCCGCTCGGCGAGCAGTTCGGCCCGCTGCCGTGCCTGGTAGTAGCGCAGCACCGCCCGGGTGGTGGCGATCAGCTCTTCAGGTTCGATGGGCTCGGTCAGGTACGCGTCCGCGCCCCGGGTAAGCCCCTGGGCGCGGTCGGCCACGTCCACGGCGTGCGCCGACACGTGGATCACCGGCATCGCCGGGTGCCGCGCCTTGATCTGTTCGCAGACCTCGTACCCGCTGAGGTCGGGCAGCCGGACGTCGAGGACCACCAGATCGATCCGGTCCACCTCGACCCGGGCCAACGCGTCGGCGCCGTTCTCGGCCTCCAACACGGTGAACCCGGCCCGGGTCAGCCAGCTGACCAGCAGGTAGCGCTTGGTACGACTGTCGTCGACCACCAGGATGGTTGTCGGCATGCCGTCCACGCCGTCACGCTCCGCCGACGGGTAGGGAGACGGTGAATGTGCTGCCCTGACCGGCCGCGCTGGTCAGCTCAAGTGTGCCACCGAGCAGCGTCACCAACCGCCGGGCGTACGGCAGGCCGAGGCCGGTGCCGCCGACCCGGGTGGCGCCCGGCACCTGATAGAACTCCTCGAAGATCCGGTCGTGCAGCTCCGGAGCGATGCCCGGCCCGGTGTCGCTGACCTCGAACTGCCACCGGTCGCCGTGCTGGCTGGCCCGCAGTCGCACCTCGCCGCGCTCGGTGAACTTCAGCCCGTTGTGCAGCAGGTTGCGCAGCACCTGGCCGATCAGGACTTCGTCGGTGCGCAGGAGGGCCGGCGCGGCGGGCTCCTCCACGACCAGCTCCACCTCCGGTCGGGTGGCAAGCGCGCGCAGCGTGCCGCGCAGTTGACCGAAGACCTGGCGCAGGTCGACGTCGGTCAGCTCCGGCTCGATCCGGCCGGACTCCGCCTTGGCCAGGTCGAGCAGCTCGTTGACGAGGTTGAGCAGGTCGGCGGCGGACGAACGAATCAGGTCGACCTGGCGGCCCTGTTCGTCGGTGAGCGGGTCGGAGGCGGAGTCGGTGAGCAGCCGCCCCAACCCGATGATCGCGGTGACCGGGGCCCGCAGCTCGTGGCTCACGTTGGCGAGGAACCGGCTCTTCGACTCGCTCGCCGCACGGAGCTGGGCCGACTTCTCGTCCAGCTCGGCGTAGAGGGCGACCACCCCGCGGTTGGTCTCTTCCAGTTCCTCGGTGAGCTGGTTGTAGAGGGCCAGCACGCCGCGGTTGGTCTCGGCCAGCTCCTCGTTCAGCACGGCCAGTTCGTCGCGCTGGCTGCGCACCTCGTCGAGGGCGGCGATGAGCTGCCCGTTCTGCACGGTCAGCTCATCCAGCGCACTGCTCGGCGCGGTGCGGCCGAGTTCGGTACGGAACTCGGCGAGCCGCTCCGGGGTCGGCGTCGGCGCGTTGGCCGGGACTCGTCGGGACATCCGTACGACCGTAACCCCCTCGACGGTCGACACGCTCAACGTGTCGACCAGGCGGGACACCGCGCCGGACTGGGGCTCGTAGCGGTCACCCGGTAGCGGGGCCACCGGGGCCAGGTCGGCGCGCAGGTGGAACCGGCCGTCGGAGCCCGCCACGATGTGGAAGCTGACGTCCGCTCCGCCGGTCGTCCGCAGCAGATCCCGGGCCACCTCGCTGAGCGCGGTGGCGATCCGCACCTGGTCCTGGTGTTCGAGGCCGACCACCGCGGCCACCTCGCGGCCTCGTTGGCGGATCACGAAGATGTCCTGCTCGACCCGCAGGGCCATCTGCAGCAGCGGCAGGGCCGCGGGTTCGTCGATCATGACCAGGACCGTGCGACAAGTACGCAGGCGTCGTCGCGCCGCACGCCGGCGTCGCGCAGCAGCGTCGCCGCCATCACCAGTGGTGACTTCTCCATCAGGCCCGGGTAGTCGGCCAACCGCCACCGGTCGACCACCCCGTCGCTGTGCATCACCAGGCGGGCGCCGGAACCGAACGGGTACGCGTACTCCCGGATCGTCGGCCGCTGGTGCCCGGCGATGCCTGGCAACGAGACCAGCCCGCGACGCTTGTCGTCGGCATCGACGACCACGCCGGAGATGTTGCCCAGGCCGGCGTAGTGCAGCATCCCGGCCTCGGGTGCCAACTCGGCGACCGCGAGTGCGGCCCCACGGGTGTGCGACATGCTCCGGTGCAGGTGACCGACGACCGTCGCCGGCGGGCCCGCCGGGGCGTTGCGGAACGCGGCGAGCGCCGCGTCGGTGGCGGCCCCGGCCAGCGGGCCGTGCCCCAACCCGTCGCTGACAAGCACCTGGTGCCGCCCGTCGGCGACCCGGACCGCGTACCCGTCGCCACTTACCGTCTCACCGGTCAGCGGTCGGGTGAGGGCTTCGGCCCACGACGGCCGGGCCGCCTCGGCCGACCAGACCTGCACGGCGAGGACCGTGCCGCGGCCGGGCAGTGAGTATCCGTCGAACCAGCTGGCCTGCCGAACGATGGCACCCAGGCCGATGCCGAGGGTGCCGGCGGTGGAGTGCCCGTCCTGGGACGAGACGGTCAGGTCGGCCATGCCGGGCCCGGAGTCGATGGCCACCAGCTCCACCCCGGCCTGCCCGGCGCGGCGTACCGGTCGGAGCAGCAGGACGCCGTCGTCGGCGTGCTTGACCAGGTTGCTGGTCAGCTCGGCCGCGACGATGGCGAGGTCGGCGATGCGTGCCTCGCCCATCTCCACCTGCGCGCCGAGACGCTCGGCGGCACGCCGGACGGCGCTCGCCGCGCTGCTGGCCTCGACCCGGAACCAGATGCCACTGTCGGTGACCGCATCGGCGTTCACCGTGCCCACTTGGTGACCGTGATCCGGGTGCCGGTCTCCGCTGACGTCTCGATCTCGAACTCGTCGACCAGGCGTCTCGACCCACTGAGCCCGAGGCCGAGGCCGCCGCCGCTGGTGTAGCCGTCGGTCATGGCCAGATCGAGGTCGGCGATGCCCGGCCCGGAGTCGGCGAACACGATCTGCACGCCCTTGCGTCGACCGTTGTCCACGACCGCCACCTCCACCGAACCGCCGCCGCCGTACACCAGGGTGTTGCGGGCCAGCTCGCTCGCCGCGGTGACCACCTTGGTCTGGTCGACGAGGGACAGCTTGACGGCCACCGCCACGGCGCGGACCAGTTGCCGGACGCGCACCACGTCCTCGTCGCTCCGGATCGCCTGCGCCTGCGGCTGGCCCAGGTCGACGCCCGCGGTCACGGCGTGGCCGTCTCGGCGTCCGGATCGTCGTCGAGCTGGAGATCGAGCTCGTCGGCGCGGGCCGCCGCGACCAACTCCATGCCGCGCTCGACGTTCAGCGCGGTACGGATGCCGTTGAGCGACAGCCCCAGTTCGACAAGGGTGATGGCGACGGCCGGGCGCATTCCGACGACAACCGTCTCCGCGTCGAGCACCTTGGAGATCGACGCGATGGTGGAGAGCATCCGACCGACGAAGGAGTCGACGATGTCCAGCGCGGTGATGTCGATGATGACGCCGTGGCAACCGGTCGCCACGATCCGCTCGGCGAGATCCTCCTGGAGCTGCACCGCCGTCTGGTCGGACATGTCCAGCTGGATGGAGACGAGGAGGATGTCACCGATCTTGAGGATCGGCACACGTTCCATCAGATGTCCCTACGCGGCTGGCGGCGGGCGGTCTCCACCCCGGTGAGCCGCAGCACGTGGCGCAGCGCGTCGGCGAGGCTCGCCTTGGTGGCGATGTCGCCGAACTCGATGCCGAGCGCCACGATGGTCTGCGCGATCTGCGGCCGGATGCCGGAGATGATGCAGTCGGCGCCCATCAACCGGGCGGCCACCACGGTCTTCAGGATGTGCTGGGCGACCTGGGTGTCCACCGCCGGTACGCCGGTGATGTCGATGATCGCGTACGGCGAGCCGGTGTCGACGAGCGTCTGCAGCAGTCGTTCCATGACGACCTGGGCCCGGGCCGAGTCCAGGGTGCCGACGAGCGGGACGGCGACGACACCCTCCCAGAGCTTGACCACCGGCGTGGAGAGTTCGAGCAGTTGCTCGGCCTGGTCGGCGATCAGGCTCTCGCGGGTGCGCACGAAGCTCTCGAAGGTGTAGAGCCCCATCTCGTCGACGAGCTTCGAGAAGGCGACGTAGTCCTGCAGCGCGCTCGGGCCGCCGGCCTCTTGCAGCAGCTCGGCCAGGACTTCCTTGAGGGCGAAGACGCTGATCGTGGTCTCGGTGGCGGAGAAGCCCTGCCGGGCCCGACCACTTGACAGCTCGGAGAGCGCGGCACGCAGCTCGCCGGCGCCGTCGGCGGACAGGTCGATGGTGCCCTGCTCGCCGGTGGTGACGATGGCGCCGTGCAGATCCTGGACCTGTCGGCGCAGCTCGGCCTGGCTCAACCGGCCGCGCAACGAACTGGTGACGATCTCGGTCCACCGAGTCGTGACCCGGTCGGCCTGCCCGCCGAGCAGCGCGACGAGCCGACTGCTTTCCTCGGTGCTCAACGCCATTTCGAACCCCCTTGACCTGGACCGGGCGGACTCTATCACCGGGAGCTGATCAACTACTTGCCCCGTAGCAACGGAATGACGGTGGCCACCGGATGATGGCTCCCGTTCTGCATCGGGCCCCGGTCTTGGGATACCGTTCCCCCGATAACAGGAGGCTTGGCGAATGTCGTTGACGGTGCACACGGAACAACGCGGCGACGTGGTCGTCGTGTCGGTCGCGGGCGAGCTGGACATGGCCACCGCACCGCAGCTTCAGGACCAGATCACCGACCTGCTCGACAAGGGCCGTAACCGGCTCGTTTTCGACCTGGCGGACGTCTCGTTCTGCGACTCGACGGGGCTGTCGGTCTTCGTCCGCGCCAAGAACAGCTGCGACGAGGCCGGCGGCGTGGTTCGCCTGGCCGCCCCGCAGCGTGGGGTGCTGCGCATCCTCGAGGTGAGCGGGCTGGTCGAGGTGCTGCACACCTACCCGACGGTGGATGAGGCAGTCGCCGGCGAACCGACGCCGGCTTCCTCCTGACCGCAGCGACTGGTCACTCGTCCTCGACGTAACGGGGACGAGCGATCGCCATGCCCGCGGTCGTCTGCACGGCGAGCGCGCCCAGCAGGAACCCGATCGGTGCGGTCCAACCGCCGGTGGCCTCGTAGAGGATGCCGACCATCAGCGGGCCGAGGGCGGCGATCACGTACCCGGTGCTCTGCGCGAACGCGGAGAGCGCGACAGTCCCCTCGGCGGTGCGGGCACGCAGGCCGATGGCGGTCAGGATCATCGGGAAGGCGCCCTGACCGATCGCCAGCAGGGCGACCCAGAGCAGCGCGGCACCGTGCGGCGCGAGCGCCAACCCCAGGTAGGCGAGCGCCGACGCGGTGGTCAACCCCAGCACCAGCGGGCGCAGGCTGCCGAGTCGGCCGGCCAGGGTGGGCATCAGCAGAGCGATCGGCACGCCGAGCGCGGTCACTCCGGCGAGCAGCAGCCCGGCCGACTCCGGGTGGTAACCGGCGTCGCGGAACAGCTGCGCCAGCCAGCCCATGATCGCGTACCCGCTGAGTGACTGCGCCCCGAAGTACACGGCCATCGCCCAGCCGAGCCGGGTCCGCGCCGGCCGGACCCGCATCGGTGTGGCGACCGCCGTCGGGGTCACCCGCCGCGCCCCGGCGCGGGTCCGCAACGCCAGCGGCACCCACGGGAGTACGGCCACCGCGGCCATCGCGGCCCAGACGCCGAGCCCGGCCCGCCACGACCCGAAGGCGTGGGCGATCGGCACCGCGGAGGCGGCGGCCACCGTCGTGCCGACTGTCAACGCCATCGTGTACGCCCCGGTGACCAGGCCGGTGCGGTGCGGGAAGTGCTGCTTGACCAGCATCGGCAGCAGGATGTTCGCGACCGCGATGCCGGACAGCGCCAACGCGCTGGTGAGCACGAAGATCAAGGCCGAGTCGGTGGCGACCCGAAGCACCTGGCCGACGGCGAGGGCGAGCATGGCGACCACGAGCACCCGGGCCGGCGCCACCCGGCGGACCAGCCACGGGGTGAGCGCGCCGAGGCCGGCGAACGCGATGGTCGGCAGAGTGGTGACCAGACCTGCGGTGACGCCGGAGAGGCCCAGCCCGTCACGGACCTCGTCCAGCAGCGCGCCGAGACTCGTCACCACCGCACGCAGGTTGAGCGCGACCAGCAGCATCCCGACCAGCACCAGCGCCCCGCCTGTCGCCGGGTGTGTCCGCCGGCCGGCACCGGGGTCCCCCGTCGGGCGCAAGTCGACGGCGACGGGGGCAGGCAGCGCCGGAGCGGCGGTTGGTGGCGGGGTCATGACCGCTAACCTACAATCATGGGATGAATTTGGGCTCGGTGATGTAACCAGTGCCACCGTCGGTTGAATTCCCCTCCGTGCCTCCCCGCGGCCATCGGGTCCGGCAGACCACCGAGCAACTCCGCGCCCGGATCCTCGGCGGCGAATGGCCGGTCGGCGGGCGCATCCCCACCGAGCCCCAACTGGTCGCCGCGCTTGGCGTCGGACGCAACACGGTCCGCGAGGCCGTCCGCGCCCTGGTGCACGCCGGGGTGCTCGAGTGCCGGCAGGGCTCCGGCACCTACGTGGTGTCCACCGACGAACTGGCGCCGGTGGTCGCCCGCCGGCTCGGCGACGACCGGATGACCGAGGTCGTCGAGGTGCGCCGCGCCTTCGAGGTGGAGGCCGCCCGGCTCGCCGCGCTGAGGCGTACACCCGAGGACCTGGCGGCGCTCGACGGCGCGCTCGCCCGGCGCGAGGCCGCCTGGCACGGCGGCCGGGTCGACGCGTTCGTCGAGGCCGACGCGGCACTGCACACCGCGGTGGTCGCCGCCGCGCACAACGCCATGCTCGCCGAGCTGTACGCCTCGGTGGGCACCGCACTGCGCAGCACGGTCGCCCAGGCCATGGGTGGGGCGCTCACGCCCGAGCGCTACGTCGACCACACCCGGCTGGTCGAGGCGATCCGGGCCGGCGATCCCGCCCGGGCGGCGCTCGAAGCCGGCGCTTTTCTGGAACCCGCCGAACGGGCATAGGTTGTGCCCGACAGAAAAGCGGACACCTCGGGAGTACGAATGCTCAAGGGCTTCAAAGACTTCATCATGCGCGGCAACGTCGTCGACCTGGCGGTCGGCATCGTGATCGGTGCCGCGTTCACCGGCGTGGTCACCCAACTCACCAAGTCGTTCCTCGAACCGCTGATCAAGGCACTCGGCGGGGGCACTGGCCTGTCGGCCGGGAGGTGGGAGATCACCAAGGGCAACTACATGGACTGGGCGGGGTTCATCAACGCCCTGATCACCTTCCTGCTCACCGCTGCGGTGCTCTACTTCTTCGTGGTGTTCCCCATGAACAAGCTGGCCGAGCGGCGCAAGCGGGGCGAGGAGCCGCCGCCGGCGGCGCCGAGCGAGGAGGTCAAGCTGCTCACCGAGATCCGGGACGCCCTGGTCTCCGCCGGCCACACCACCCCCGGTCAGCAGCGCGGAGCGCTTGACGAAGCGCTTGGCCGGCGTACCGAACCGCCGACGCAGCGCTGACACACACGAATGCACATCGGCCCCTGTGGGATTCCCGCAGGGGCCGCACTTTCTCGTACGTGTGTTCGATAGAGTCCCGCCATGGAGCAGCGAAAGCACTGGTGGAACGGGAAGTGGGGGCGGCTGGCCCGGCGGGACGTATTCCTGCGGGTGGACGCCGATCGGTGGCACGTCGAGCAGCGGGCCGGCGGCGCCGAAGGCATATCCCGTTTCTACGAGTACGGCAGTGCGGACGAGGCCGAGGAGACCGTCCGGGCCCTGCTCGACGGCCCGGACGCCTGGCGGGAACTGTCCCCCCGCCAGCCCGGCAGCTGGACCCTCCCGAACACCTGAGTGAGGGCGGCGCGGCGTGCGCGACGCGGGCCGTGGAGGCGGCATTGCTTTCGACGGTGATGACTCTGAGGCATATTGATGCCTCAGAGTCATCACGCTCTTCAGGCCCATCGCTTCCCGGCCATCGCGCTCCAAGTCGCTGCCGTAGTTGCTGAGCATCGGGCTGATGGGTGGGCGGCGTTTAGCGGCTTGCTGCCCTGGGAACCGCAGCGGGATGGACCAGCAGGACGAGCAGCAGGCGACCATCTCGCGGATCACCACCGGGATGCCGGTGATCGACTCAGCCGGCACCGAGGTCGGGACCGTGGACCTCGTCCAGCGCGGCGACCCGAACGCGGTGACCGTCCAGACACCGGGCGCCGACCCGGGCAGCAGCCTGGACGAGCTGATCGAGGCGACCGCGGTCGAGGAGCCGGACGTCCCGGCCGACCTGGCGGCGCGGCTGCTGCACAGCGGCTACCTGAAGGTCTCGACCGACCTGACCCGCACCGGCGCGGTCTACGTACCGGCCGACCGGATCGGATCGGTTGCCGACGGGCGGGTCCTCCTGGCCGTCGGTGTGGCCGACCTGCCGCCCGAGGAGTGACCCCGCGGGCGGCAGCGGAAGAGCAGCAGCATCAGGCAGCCCGCGACCAGGCCCCAGAACGCGCCGCCCACCCCGATCAGCGTCACCCCGGACGCGGTCACCACGAAGGTGACCACGGCGGCCTCGCGGGTCGTCGGTTCGGTCACCGCCGAGGCGAGCGCGGTGGCGAGCGCGCCCAGTAGCGCCAGCCCGGCGACCGCCTCGATCAGGATCGGTGGGGCGACCGCGACGAGCGTGGTGGCCACGCCGGCACCCAGGCCGAGCACGGCCAGCCCGGCGCCAGCGGTGACGGAGGCGATCCACCGGCGCTCCGGGTCCGGGTGCGCGTCCGGTCCGGCGGCCAGGGCGGCGGTGATCGCCGCGAGGTTCACCGCGTGCCCGCCGGCCGGGGCGGCGAGCAGACTGGCCAGGCCCGTGGTCCGCAGCGCGGCGCCGAACGGCGGCCGGTAGCCGTAGCCGACAAGCACCGCCATGCCGGGTACGTTCTGCGCGGCCATGGTGACCAGGAACAGCGGCAGGGCCAACCCGACCAGGGCGGACGCGTTCCAGGCCGGCGCGGTCAGCGTGACCGACGGGACGAGCGAGGTGCCGGTCAGGCCCGCCGGCGGTGTGGTCAGTGCGATCGCCGCCACCGCCACCACAAGCGCCCCGGGCACCGCCCAACGGCGGGCGAACCGGTGCAGCAGCAGCCAGCCGACCACCACCGGCCCGGCCACCACCGGCAGCTCGACGAGCGCGCGGACCGGGGCCGTACACAGCGGTAGCAGGACCCCGGCGAGCATCGCGCCGGCCACCGGCCTGGGGATGGCGGCGACCGCCCGGCCGAGTGGCGGGAACAGCCCGGCCGCGACGATCAGCAGGCCCGAGACGAGGAAGGCGCCCACCGCCACCGGCCACCCGCCGGGCGGCGGCCCGGTCGCCACCAGCAGCGCTGCGCCCGGTGTGGACCAGGCCGCGCTCATCGGTATCCGGTACCGCCAGCCCAGCCAGGCGGCGACCAGCCCGCTCGCCACGCAGAGTGCGAGCAGGCCGGAGGCGGCCTGTGCGTCCGACGCGCCCACCGCTCGGAGCCCGGCCAGCACGACGGTGAACGAACTCGCGAAGCCCACCACCGCGGTAACCGCACCCGCCAGCAACGGTTGTACGCGTCCGGCCACTCCACCCTCCCGACTGTTCCGTTTACGGAACGGCAGCGTGTAGCACGATAGCCGGGTGCCGCACCCACCACCAGCCCCGCGTCCGGGCCTCGACGTGGATCCCGCAGTCGTCGGACGCCGGGTCCGCGCCCTGCGCGAGGAGCAGGGGATCTCGCTGTCCACACTCGCCCGACTCGCAGGTGTCGGGAAGGCCACCCTCTCCGGCCTGGAGAACGGCACCCGCAACCCGACCCTGGAGACGCTCTGGGCGGTCACCGCGCAGCTCGGCGTACCGTTCACCGCCCTGCTGGCCGAGCCGACGGCCGAGCCCACCGTGCACGGCACCGCGGTCACCGCCACCCTGTTGGAGGTGTTCACCGACACCGACGCGACCTACGAGCTGTACCGGATGCGGGTCGCCCCCGGCGTCGTGCAGCTCTCCCCCGCCCACGCGCCGGGGGTCACCGAGCACATCACCGTCTTCGCCGGGGTGCTGCGCGCCGGGCCGGCCGACGCACCGCTCACCGCTCCGGCCGGTGGTCACCTTCGGTGGGTGTCCGACGTGTCACACAGCTACGCGGCGGTCGGTGACGAAGAGGTCGCCGCCAGCCTGCTGCTGCGCTATCCGCGCCGCTGAGACCGGGCCGACCGGTCACGGACCGTCGTCCCGCCGGCGAAAATCGCAATCAATTCTCGACCGAGGTAGGAGGCGTAGAGACGAATGCGGGTTGTTCTTGGCAAGCTTGACCCCATGACGCTGATCCTCCGCTCGGTCATCCTCAACGACATCGGCTTGGTGCGCACCAACAACGAGGACTCCGCCCTCGCCGGTGACCGCCTGATCGCCGTCGCCGACGGCATGGGGGGGCTGCCTGCGGGCGAGGTGGCGAGCGAGATCGTGATCCGGATCCTGGACGAGCTGGCTCCGCCCACCGACCCCGACGGCGCCGCCGACGCCCTGCGTGCCGTGGTCAGCACCGCCAACCAGCGCATCCACGCCGCGATCACCGTCGACCCGAGCCGGGACGGCATGGGTACGACGCTCACCGCGGCGCTGCTCGCCGGGGAGACGCTGGTGCTGGCCCAGGTGGGTGACTCCCGCTGCTACCTGCTGCGCGACGGGGAGCTGACCCAGCTCACCCGGGACGACACGTTCGTACAGGCGCTCGTCGATCAGGGCACCCTCTCTCCCGAGCAGGCCCGCCACCACCCGCAGCGGTCCCTGGTGACCCGGGCCGTGCAGGGCGCCGACACCCCGCCCGCGGTCGGCGTGCTCACCGTGGTGCCCGGCGACCGGCTGCTGTTGTGCAGCGACGGGCTCTCCGACTACGTCGAGGACGAGGCGATCGCCGCCGCCCTGGGCATGTACGCCGACCGTCAGCAGTGCGGTGAACAGTTGGTCAAGTTGGCCCACCACGCCGGCGCGCCGGACAACGTCACAGTCGTCGTCTCCGACGTCGTCGCCCACTGAGCCACCGGCCCCGGACGGGCCCGGTCACCGCTGCACGGATCGGGCCAATCAGGTTGCTGCGACCCCCAGCGGCGGGTTGAGATGGGCGGATGACCATCCGCCGGGTGACCGACGACGACCGTCTCACCACCAGCTTTCCGCTGGCCGCGTACGCCTTCGAGTCCTCGCCGCTCAGTGCTGCCCGGACCGCGGAGTTCCGCGACTACCTGCCCTACAACCAGGGCAACCGGACGCTGATCGCCGAGGAGGACGGCACCACGTTGGCCGCCGTGTCGGCCATTCCGATGCGGCAGAACCTGCGCGGGGTGGTGCTGCCGATGGCCGGTGTCGCCGGGGTGGCGACCCATCCGCTGGCCCGGCGGCAGGGGCACGTCCGGGCGTTGCTGCACCAACTCCTCGACGAGATGCGCGACGAGGGGCACCCGGTCAGTGCGCTCTATCCGTTCCGGCCCAGTTTCTACGCCCGGTTCGGCTACGCCGGGCTGCCGAAGCCGCGCCGGGTCACCTTCACGCCGGCCCACCTGGGCTCGCTGCTCCGCGTGGACCTGCCCGGCGAGGTCGGCTGGGAACGCATCGCCGCCGGCTATCCGGTGTGGCGGGCGTTCACCGAGCGCACCCTCCAGGAGCGACACGGCTTCGCCGTCTTTCCGGATTACCGGGCGGTCGGGATGCGCGACCGCGACGAGTACTGGCTGCTCACCGCCCGGGTCGGCGGCGAGGTCACCGGCGCGGTGACGTACCGGATCGACGAATACGGTGGCACGCTGCACGGCAACGAACTGCTTGTCACCGACCCGCTCGCGCGGACGCTGCTGTTGCAGTTCTTCGCCCGGCACGTCGACCAGATCCAGCGGATCACCGTCCAGGTTCCGCCCGACGAGTTGCCCGAGCTGTGGTCGACCGACCTGGACGTGCACGTCGAGGTTCGTACGGCCGTCCCGGGTTCGTCCGCGCCGATGGCCCGGTTGCTGTCGCTCGACGCGTTGCGTGGGCTGCCCGCCGGCCCGGGCCGGGTGCGGATCGAGCTGACCGGGGACCGCTGGCTGGCCGGCACCCATCTGCTCGACGGCACGACCGGGGTGCTGGAGTTGGTCGACGACAGCACCGGCCGGGCACCGACCGCCACGCTCACCGCCGCCGGGCTCTCCGCCCTCGCGTACGGTGTGCTGGACCCGGCCGAGTTGCCGCTTCGCGGCCTGGGTGACGTGCCGGTGGATGCCGCCACGGAGCTGCGCGGCATCTTCCCCCGCCGGGTGCCGTACCTCTTCGCCGACTTCTGAGTCTTCCTCGCGATCGGGGTTTGCCGGCCCGGCGACCGTGGGTACGGTCCCGCGAATGCCGGAGTGGTTACAGGCGGGTGGGTGGGGCCTGCTGGCCGGGTCAGCTCTGCTGGTCGGGGCGGCGGTCGGCTGGTTCGCGCGGGTGCCGCAGCGCCTCATCGCGTCCGTCATGGCCTTCGGGGCGGGAGTGCTGCTCTCCGCCGTGTCGTTCGAGTTGATCGCCGAGGCGCACGCGCAGGGCGGGCTGCTGCCCACCACGCTCGGCGCTGCCGCCGGTGCGGTGGTCTACACGCTTGCCAACCTGGCGCTCGCCCGCCGGGGTGCACGGCATCGGAAGCGGTCCGGCGACCAGCAGCCCTCCGAGGTGGAACAGCCCGGCTCCGGGTCGGCGCTCGCCGTCGGGGCGCTCCTGGACGGCGTACCCGAATCGGTCGTGATCGGCGCGAGCCTGCTCAGCGGCGGCGCGGTCAGCCTGGTCACGGTGGCCGCGGTGTTCCTCAGCAACGTCCCGGAGGGGCTGTCCAGCGCGGCCGGCATGCGTCAGGCCGGCCGTAGCCGACGGTACGTGTTCCTGCTCTGGACCGGGATCGCGCTGGTCAGCGGCGTCGCCGCGCTTGTCGGCAACACGCTGTTGGGTGGTGCGCCGCCGGAGGCGCTCGCCGCCATCACGGCGTTGGCCGCCGGGGCGATCCTCGCCATGATCACCGACACCATGGTCCCCGAGGCGTTCGAGAACGCACACCTCCTGGTCGGTCTGATCACGGTCGCCGGCTTCCTCACCGCCTTCGCCCTCTCCCACGCCTGACGATGGCGTCTCAGCGGCGCGTTGAACCGGCTCGGCGGATTCGTCGCGACGCCGCCCTGGCTCTTAGCATCACGGAGTGCGCATGACGTCGCTTGCCGCTCTTCTCGTCCTCGGTGTCGCCGCCGCGACCCTGCCCGCCTGCGCGCCCAACGAGCCGGCCCCCACGTTCGAGGCCGGCTCGTCCGCGTCGCCGACGCCGCCGCCGGCAAGCGGTCCGGCCGAGGCGCCGGGGGCCCGGGACGGCCTCGGCGGCCCCGGGGCCAGCGCGAGCCCGAAACCCGCCACCAGGGTGCTCGCGGCCGGCAACCCGAACGGCAAGGCCGCCGTGCCGTCCGAGGCGCGGGCGGTGGACACCTCGAAGCCGACCCGGACCATCGGCACCGGCACCCCGGCGAGCTGCACCTCCGCGGCCGTCGTGAAGGCTGTCGCGGCCGGCGGCGTCATCAGGTTCAACTGTGGACCGGCCCCGGTGACGATCAAGATGGCCGCCACCGCGAAGGTCCGCAACGCGAACGGGCCGAAGATCGTGCTCGACGGCGGCGGCACCGTCACGTTGAGCGGCCAGGGACAGCGCCGCATCCTCTACATGAACACCTGCGACGAGGCCCAGGGCTTCACCACCTCGCACTGCCAGAACCAGGACCACCCGCAGCTCACCGTGCAGAACCTCACCTTCGCCGACGGCAACTCCACAGGCGAGAAGGCCGAGGGCGGCGGCGGTGGGGCGATCTTCGTACGCGGCGGGCGGCTGAAGGTGGTCAACTCGCGCTTCGTCCGCAACCGCTGCGACCGCACCGGCCCCGACCTGGGTGGCGCGGCCATCCGGGTGCTGAGCCAGTACGAGGACAAGCCGGTGTACGTGGTGAGCAGCACCTTCGACGGCGGTTCCTGCTCCAACGGCGGGGCGCTGAGCAGCATCGGTGTGTCCTGGGTGGTGCTGAACAGCCTGCTGAAGAAGAACGAGGCGATCGGCAGCGGGGCCAATCCGGCCAGGTCCGGTAAGCCGGGCGGCGGCAGCGGCGGCGCGATCTACTGCGACGGCAACGAGTTCACCGTCCGACTCGCCGGCACGATCATCGAGAACAACAGGGCCAACGAGGGCGGCGGCGCGATCTTCTTCGTGAGCAACAACCGCACCGGCACGATGAAGATCGAAAACTCGACCCTGCGCCGCAACCCGAGCGCCGGTTTCGAGACCCGCGGCTTCCCCGGCATCTTCTTCCTGGGCGCCCGCAACCCCACGATCACGAACTCCAAGCTCTCCTAACCCTCGCGCCGCGCCCCTCCCCCTCCCCGGCACCCCCGACGCCCGCTGGTGATCAAGAGCTTTCGGTCAGAAAACGCCGCGCGAATGACCGAAAGCTCTTGATCAACCAAGCTGGAGGGGTGGGTGGGGTGGGTGGTCAGTAGGGGTTTTGTTCGCCTGGAGGGCGGGCGTGGAGGAGGGCGGCGGGGCGGCCGGGCAGGTCTCGCGCGCCGGACATCGGTGGGCTCGCCGTGTGATCGCCGTCGGCCATGCCGGCGAAGAGTTCCTGAAGCGCCGTCAGCGCACTGATCTTGGGCTGCCACCCCAGCTCGGTCTCCGCGCGCTCGCTGGACATCAGCGGGGCGTTCAGACCCAGCTCCACCCAGCCCGCGTCGACCGGTTGCAGCCGCGCCCGCCAGGTCAGCGCCGCCGCCGCCCGCAGCACCGGGGCGGCGACCGGCACCGTCCAACCATGGAAGTGCCGGGCCACCAGCTCCGGAGTGAGCACCGGGTCCGCGGCGACATTGAAGGCGCCGCGCGCATCACCCAACACCGCCCGGGCGTACGCATCGGCCACGTCGTCGGCGTGCACCGCCTGCATCCGCAGGCGGCGGTTCGTCGGTACGAGGGGGATCCGGCCGAAGCGCAGCAGCCGCACCGGCGCGAGCGGGCCGAGGAAGTACCGCGTGATCTCCGCACCGGCAGCCCGCTGGAAGATCAGTCCGGGTCGCATCCGCACCACCCGCAGCGTCGGGTGATCCCGCTCGACCTCGTCCAGCAGCGCCTCCACCTCCGCCTTGTGCTCGCTGTACGACGAGCCGGCCACCCCGGTGGCCGGCCACCGCTCGCTGATCGGGTGGTCCTTCGGGCCGGGTGCGTAGGTGCCGACCGACGAGGCGTACACCAGGGCCGGCACCCCGGCCTGGACCACCGCGTTGATCACCGCCCGGCTGCCCTCGACGTTGGTCCGGCGCAGCACCCGCTGGTCGTGGCTGGGCTGGATCTGCCAGGCCAGGTGCACCACCGCGTCGGCGCCCGCGAAGACCTCGGCGAGCTGCCCGGCCGCGCCCGGAGCGCCGATGTCGCAGGAATGCCACTCAACCTGGTCGTACGGCTCGCCGGCGTCCGGGCCGGGCAACCGCCGAACGACCCCGGCCAGCTCCACGCCCCGTTCCCGGCGCAGCCGCCGCAGTACTGCCGTACCGACGTTGCCGCTCGCCCCCACCACCACGATCCGCATGCCCGACCCCGTACCCGCCCAGCCGCAGCTCAACCACCCACCGGCGCCGCCCAGGGCCGATCGCCCGCCGCCCACGACCCACCGCCCACCACAGTCGCCCACGGCCCGTCGCCCGAGGGCTTGATCCACTCGACTTCCGGAAAGTCGGGGCGTCCACGCGCTTACGACAGCCCGACTTCCTGCACCCCGAGTCGATCAAGGGCGAGGGGAGTCCCGTACCCAGCCGTGCTTTTCCTTGCCCCGCATCACCGCCGCCGCAACTCGGACCCCCGCCGGCTGGAGGCCGTGCCCGAAGTTCAGGCCCGAGTCGTCGCGGTCGAGCGGTGTCCGCAGGTCGGGCAGGCGTTGTCGAGCGCTCGTCGACGTACGGCCTGGTGGCGTGTGGCCTGGCCGGCGAGGGCCAATGCCGGCAGCGCCGTGCCGACGAGAAGGATCGAACCGGTCGTGACGGCGTAGGCCACCGAGGTCGGCCAGCCGCCCTGGCTGCCCCAGATCCCCTGGCTGAGCTGATTGGCACCGAACAGGCCGGCCGGGGTGGCGAGTAGCAGGGCCGCCCAGAGACCGGCGTCGTCGGCTCGCAGGGCGCGACCGAGGCCGACGAGCAGGACCAGCGCGAACATCAACCCCCCGACCATCGCCAACAGCTCGGGCGTGGAGCCGTACGAGGTGAACATGCTCCCGCCGTGCTCGGCTGCGTTGAACGCCCCCGATGCGGTCGTCACACAGCCGGCCGTGAGCAGCGGCAGGCTTCGGGCCACCCAGCCGGGATGGGAGGGCAGCGCGAGCGTGGTCAGGCCGAGCACGACGACGGGGACCAGCACGAACAGCGGCGGCCCAGGCTGCCCGGTGATGGCAGCCACGGGTGGCACGGTGACGGTCAGCAGGAGACCGCCAGCCGCGACCGAGCGGGCCCAGGCCCCGGGCAGCACCGTGGCGGTGAGGCCGACGAGCAGCCAGGCCAGCCAGATCACGGCGCCGAAGGTCTGGAACGGGCCGACCGGATCCAGCCCGGCGAAGCGGGGATCTTCGAACTCGACCTGCAGGAGCAGGAAGGCGGACACCGCGACCAGTGTGTTCAGCGCGGCGGTGGCGGCCAGCGGAAGAGCCGCAACCAGCCCGAGAGCGCCGTACCCGCGCAGTCGCTCCCGGAGCCCGGCGCCGAGCAGGTCGACGGCGTCGTGTGGGGATGGCCAGCGCCGCCCCGGTTCGACCGTGTCGAGGTACGTGCCGACGATCTCGTCGCCCCGCTCAGCCTGGTAGTCACCCGGGTAGGCCCACAGCAGCCGCCGGTAGCGGGACTCCAGCGGCGACCCGGCCTGTTCCTGAGCGTGGTTGGGCTGGTTCATGCCGGGCCTCCGGCCGGTCGGAGGATGGGGCGGGCGGCCGGCCCGCGGGAGGTGCCGCGGGTGCCCGCAGGTTGCGCACGCAGCCGCTGGGTGGCGGCCTCGACGTTGCGGCGCAGTCGTTCGGTCTCGGCGGTGAGCACGGACCGGCCCGCTTCGGTGAGCCGGTAGTAGCGGCGTAGTCGACCCTCGACGACCTCCTCGCGGTCCCGCTCGACCAACCCCTCGTCGGCAAGGCGGTCGAGTGCGCCGTAGAGGGTGCCGGGACGCAGTGCCAACCCCCCACCGGAGAGGGCCGCGACGTCGCTGATGATCCCGTAGCCGTGCATGGGCTCCCGCGCGAGTGCGGTGAGGATCAGGAAGGTGGGTTCCCGCAGCGGCGTTGGTGTGGCCATGAGGTCAATATAACGGTGACGAAGCTATATCGTTGACGAAGTGGCCCGGAAGTCTGCCGTAGAGGTCGGCGGCCGTGGACGCGAACCTCATGGGCCGGCGGGTCGCCTGGCCTGCATCAGCAACGGGGCCTGCCGTCGCGGGCGTAGACCGGCATCGCTCCGCCGGACCAGGGGGCGGACATCAGCCGGGGCGCAGACGGTCGGGTAATCTGAGCGCGCGGGCCGCTAGCTCAATGGCAGAGCTGTGGACTTTTAATCCATAGGTTCAGGGTTCGAGTCCCTGGCGGCCCACTCCGTTCCAGCTCAGCGGCCCTCTACGGGGTCGCAAAGTCGGCTGGGCACGGACAGTGTTTTGTCCAGGCATGCCGTCACCCAGACGCGTCAAGCGGCTCCCACCCGCTCACAGGTCGTCCAGGTTGATCAGGCCGTCCTCAACCGCCCTGGCCATGAGTGCGGCTTTCGTGGGCGCGGGACGGCCGGCGCTGGCATACCGCACCCGGGCGCGCTCGATGTAGGTCTCAAGGGTGCTCTCCGAGATACCAAGGGAGCGGGCCGCCATGGGTTTCGAGCGCGATCCGCACCAGGCCCGCAGTGCGTCGATCTCCCGCGGCGGGAGCTTCGGGCGGTTCGGGTCGTCGTCGGCGGCGATGGCGCCGCTCAGCGAGGGCGGGGTGTACGGCAGGCCCTGTGCCGCCGCGCGGATCGCGGCGACCAGGTGCTGTGGCCCTTCCTTCTTGGTGACGTAGGCGAGTGCGCCGAGGTCGATGCACTTCATCGCGGTCTTGCTGCTCGCGTCCTGGGTGTAGACGACGACGTGGCGGCGAGATTCCGCGAGCCGGCGCAGATCGTTGAATGCCTGGCGGCCGTCCTGCAGGCCGAGGTCCATGATGACCACGTCGGCCTGTGCCCCCGGCCCGGTCCACGCGGCACTGATCCTGGTGGCGTCATCGATGATCTGGATGGGCGGCTCGGCCTGGGCGCACCAAACCCCGACGCCGACGGGTACGACCTCGTGGTCATCGATGATCACGACGGTGATGGCGTTGTCGTCCACTGCACCTCCACCCAGGTGAATCCGTTTTCGTTGAGGCTGCTGACACGCACGGGGGAGCCGCCGCTGGCGGTGTCGACCGGAGCGCAGTCGGCGACGACGTTGACCGACACCACGCCAGGGGTGCCGACGACTGTGATCCGTGCTTCGGAGACCGCCGTCGACATCGCCGTCACGATCGGTTCGGTGAGAGCCCTCCGGATCGACACTGGCATATCCGGCCAGGCGCCTCGGGCCTCCAAATCAACGACCACGCCTTTACGGGTCGCCACGTCCGCGGACTGTGTCAGCTCGTGTACGAGCGGATTTGCAGCCGTGTCCGTCTCGGCGAACAGCCGCCGCATCCGTGCTGCCTCGACGGCGCATCGGTGCCGCACGCCTGCGGCCTCCAGGTCGATGGTCCGTTCGGCTATCCCCTGCAGCAGCGGGCTGGCCGCCTCGTACAGGTCGGCGAAGCGACGCTGCCGATGCGCGTGGACCTCCGCCTCGACGGCATTCGCGGTCCGGGTTTCCTCGGCTTGCTGGGACGCTCGGTCCGCGGTGACAGCCACCCTCCGCAGCGCGAGGGCGGCGATGCCGCTGGCCAGCGGGTACCCGATGGTGCCCAGCGAGCCGGCCGCCAGGTTGAGCAGCACGTCGCTGGTGGCGGGGCCGGTAACGAGCACCTTGGCGACCGTGCCTGCCTCGTGCAGAGCCAGGAACGCGATCAGGTACCACAGCGACCGGTCCAGCAGCAAGATCACACCCATCCAACCAAGCGCGCCGAACACCCAGTCGGCGGCGGAGACGGTCGCACCCGAGGGCAGGAACGCCCGGGAGAGCAGGGCAGCACCGAGCGCCACGGCGAGCACTGCCCAGCGGATGGCCGGCCAGGACCTTTGCTTCACGACGAGGACGGCCTCGGCGGCGACGATCGCCAGCAGGATTCCGTAGGCGACCAACTGTGGCCACAACGGCTGGTAGACGTTCAGGTGGCGAACGAAGCTGAGCGGAATCAGCAGGACTGTCACGGTGACCACCAGCACGGCCAGCCTGAGGCCGCGCAGCAGTCGTTCGGTGGTGCGTCCGAGGCTTTCGCCTACCGGTGACTCAGGCACGATGCCACTCCAGCCGCACGGTGGTGCCGTGGCCTGCAACGGAGTCCACCACGGCCACCCCACCCGCCGCATTGACTCGGTCGATGATCGACTCGCGGACGCCGCGGCGAGTGCTGGGCACGGCCGCTAGCTCGAACCCCCGGCCGGCATCGCGAACCTCGACCCGGACCCCGTCGGCCAGTCTGCTGACCGACAGGGTGGCGACGGTTGCGCCGGAGTGGCGTGCGGTGTTGGTCAGCGCTTCCCCGGCCGCGTCGGCGAGAGCGTGCGCGACCGAAGCGTCGAGAGATGCTCGCTCGTCGGCGATCCAGCGCACGTCGAGCGGGCTGGCGTCCGCCACGTCGCGGAGCAGATCGATCAGATCGGACTGCGGCGGGATCACGTTGCTGCGCAGGACACTGAGGAACTCCAGGTCACGCTTGGCCCGTCTGCTCATCAGATCGGCCATGGCCGCGGTCTGCCCGAGACCAGCGAGTAACAGTGTCGTGGCGGAAGTGTCGTGCAGCTTTCGGTTGGTGAACAGCTCATCGACCCGGATCCTGGCCGAGACCGCACGCTCGCGGACGGCGACCGCCGCATCGGCGACAGCCGCGTCGGCCTGTGCGCCGCCGCGGTGCACGAGGGTCCACAGCAGACGGGCGAGCGCGGTGACGACCAGCGACCAGCATGCCGTGATGAGCCCATCGATCACCGCACCGTCGGGCCGACCGACCGCAGTGCCGGTGACCATGCCCGCCGCGACCACGAGCGCCACGCCACCGCCGAGCGTCCAGCGTTCGTAGTACTGGTACGCCACGCACGCGAAGGTGCAGAAGGGCACGACCCACGACTTGCCGGTGCTCAGCCACGACTGCGGCACGGCCCATGGCGTGGCGATTGCCAGAGCAGTCAGGACCAGGCCGTCGACGACGGTGGGCCAGCGCAGGTGTGTTCGGATGACGAACGGCACGTACACGATGCTCCAGAGGCCGACGGCCGTCCACGCTAATACGGCGGCGGCACGGGTGTGGGCGTCGCCGGCCGCCGCAATGGCGACGACGGCCGCGACCGGCAGCGTAATTATTCTGATTGCCGCCGCGTAGTGCCGGCCCGCCCTCCGCAGACCCATGACCGCGTCACCTTCCACACTCGACACGGTAACCCGCATCGCGCGGAATCGTGTCGGGTGAACAGCCGACAGAGCTTATCGGTGGATGACGCAATATCTGAACGCATGGAATACCACCTGATGATCGGCCGAATCCGCCGCACCGGCCGCGCGTTGATCGCGTCCCTGGCGGCCGGAATGATCGTTTTCTCGACCTCTCCCGCGTTTGCCGATGCGGCCACCGACCGGGCCGAACAGATCCGCTACGCGAAGGAGACCGTCGCGCTGCGAAATGATCAGTTCGCGACACGGAAGGCGAACTTCCTCGGGGCCGGGTGCGGACAACTCGCTACCTGCACCAAGCCCAACCCGTACCAGCGATTCGACTGGACCAGCGACAGTTGCAGCCCACCGACGCCGCCGAGTTGGGGGAGGTTGTTCGACCCCGCCTGCCAACTACATGACTTCGGATACCGGAACTTTGGCAAAGGGCTGACCCTCGGTCGAGACGAGAACACCCGCAGATGGATCGACGACCGGTTCGTGGCGGAGATGAAAGGGATTTGCAATTATCGGTTCAGCGACTGGACCCAGTATGCCAACTTGCAGGCGTGCTTCAAGGAAGCCGACGCCATGTACACCGCAGTGCGGCTGGCGAACGACTGGCGGTATCCGTCTCGCGTTGTGGGGTGAACACCCGACCCGACCCCCTGAATGGCGTCCACATACTTGCCAGACCACGCAATGACCGGAAAGGACGTGGAGATGGCTATCGAGACCGAAGCCTCAGTATCGACGAAACGCGCACTGCTCATGATCCGCGCAATCCTAGCCACGCTGGCCCTGACCGCCGTTTGGCTCGTAGGCGCGGTACAGCCCGCTGCGGCCAGCGCCTCTGGGTGCACCCATGGTGGCCGGCCAGTCGACCGCTGCGTCTACGTCAATGGCAGCGGCACCTACGTGAACTACATCGTCGGCACGATCCGCTACACGACCGGCCAGTACCTGGAAATCGAGGTCTGGGGCGACGGCATCTACTACCGAGGTCACGGCGACCCGGGTACTCCGTCGGATACCACCCAGGTCCGGCTGGACATCAACCGCAACCTCGCCAACGGCAGCTGGGTGTGCGTCGCGGCCCGTTGGACCGACGGCAGCCAGGTTTCACCCGCCTGCGTGCAGATCAAACGCTGACACCCGGCCGGCGGACCTCGGTCCGCCGGCCGCCCACATCCCCAGAAAGGAACCCGATGTGAAAAGGATCAGCCGCCTGGCAACCGCCATTGCGATCCTCGTTACCGCCGCTACTGCGCTCGCACCATCCCCGGCGTCCGCCGGCACCGGCCTGGTCTATCAGGCCGTCGATGCGGACAACGACCCGTACAGCGGCATCTACCTGCGTGACGGCACGAGCATGGGCAACGTGCGGCGCATCACCGAGCGATACATGTACTACGGCAACTCGTTCGAACTGATCTGCGGCATGAACGGCGAGGCGGTCGGACCGTACAACAACCGCCGCTGGCACAGGGTCACCGTGCTCAATGGCCCGGCGACTGGACAGGTCGGTTGGATCGCCGACCGGTATGCCAACACCCCCAACACCGCCAACCAGCCGACACCCGGCGAGCCGGAATGCGACGCCAACGGCAACCCGCCGGCCACACCGCCGCCGGTCACCTACGACGGCTCCGTGTACTTCGAATCGAACGGCACCGGCGACGAGTCGTCACCGGCGTCGATACACCGGACGTTCAACCAGTGGACCAGCACAACGGCCTGCGGCAGCGCCAACGCCAACAGCTTCCCGTCGTGGTTGGCGCCGAACAACAAGCATGTCACCACGGCGGCTGGCTGGAGCATCGGCCGGCTCGGGCCGGTGTACATGCTTGAGGCGACGCAGGGAAACCCGGGCGGTGGGCGCTGGCAGGAGATCGACTACATCCTGCTGATCGACCCGGGCAACGACGCCGACCTACTCGGTAACGCCTGCGACACGCAGAACAACCGCGGCCAACTGTTCACCAAGTGGCTCAAGGCCAACCCGAACGCCAAGCTCGTCGTCCTGGCCGGCGCGCGGACTCACGGAGGTAACAGCCACCGCGGGATCCAGACGCTGTACTTCGACTACCTACGCACCAACGGCGGCCCACGCGACCGCGTGCTCGTCTGCAACTACGACGGCATGGCACATCAGGCTGTGTTCAGCAACTTCAAGAACGCCATGACCAGTCCGCCGATGATGCCGCTCGACCACAACGACTGTCCGGGCACCGAGAGTTGGGCCTGGCACCCGTAATGTGAAGCACCAAGGCTGTGCAGGTCACCGCGCCCGCGCGTGTGCCGAATCTGCCCACGGGGTCGTGGGCAGATTCGGCGCCCCTTGCGGTAACCCGATCCCACAGGAAGACGCTGCCGGGGCCGGTAACGTCGTCCAGTGTCCGGCCCACTGACGGCATTCTCGCCGGCGGCGTCAAGCACGTACGGGATCAGGACGGCCCGACAGACGGCGACGAATCAGGTCGGGACGCTGAGGAGTACGGCACCTGGCGCTGAGGGCTGACGTAGATATCCTCTTCAGGTGCTGGCCCGTGTGGAGATCGTTGACACGGGTCCGGCACTGCGAAGGGACAATCGACATGCCCCGTGTGGTACCGGCGGTCATCCGCGCACTCGACGTCCTCGAACTGTTCCTGGACTGCCCTCAACTGTCGGCCCGGCAGGTGATGGAGCGACTCGACCTGCCCCGCACGACCGTCCACGAGTTGCTCGTCACGCTCGAGGCTCGCGCCTATCTGATCTCCGTGCCGGGGCAGCCGGTGCAGTACCGGCTCGGCATGCCGCTGTTCCAGTTGGGTGCGGCGTTCGCGGGTCGGCTTGATCTGGTACGCGAGGCGCAGGGCGTCGCGCGGGACATCGCCGCCGCGTGCGATGAGGCGGTCCACGTGGCCGTGCTCGACGGGGCCGACGTCATCTACCTGGTGAAGTTCGACAGCACGCACCCTGTCCGGATGGTTTCCGGTGTCGGGCTGCGGCTGCCCGCCCACTGCACTGCCGTCGGCAAGGTACTGCTGTCGGCTCTCGGCCAGGAGGACCTGGACGCCGTCCTGCTGAAGGATCCTCTGCCGGGCATGACGCCGGAGAGCATCACCGACCCTGACGTTCTTCGTGAGCACCTCGATCGTGTCCGGGTGGAGCGCATCGCGGTCGACGTCGGCGAGTCGGACATCGCCATGCGCTGCGTCGCTGCGGCGATCCGGGACCACTCCGGGGCCACCATCGCGGCGATGAGCCTGTCCGCACCAATCATTCGGTGGACGCCGCAGGCACAGGTGGAGTGGACCGGGCTGGTTCGTGAGGGGGCGGCGGCGCTGTCGGCTCGCATGGGTTACCGGGTTCAGCCTCGGTAGGCCGACCTCCCGTTTTCGGCTCGAAACAACATCGAAACATTGACATTTCTGACGACGCTGGCCTAGCGTCGCGACCACTCGATACGAAATCTCGAACTCAGTTCGAAATCTCGAACGGTGGTGGTCCCGTGGCCCGACCGAACTGGTACGTCAGCACCGCTTCCTCGGCCCGGTCGCCGATCGCCCCGACCTCGTCGCGCTACCCGGCGAGTGGCTCGCGGATTCTCTCGCGCGACCCGCTCGGTGGCCAGGTCGGCGCCAAGGCGAGCAGCGGCACGAGCGAGCCCGTCGTCACCGCGGCAAGCCCACGAACGTCGACAGCGAGTAGTTCGCGAACCCACTGATCGATGCGGGCGACGCGTCCGCGGTCGCCCGCACAGGCACACCCGGAGCACAGGCACGCCTTCGGCGCGCGGTGGTACGGGGACTTGAAGGAGGCGAATGTCCATGGAGATCAAACCGGGGTGGTCACGGCGCGGCGTCCTGGGGATGGGGGTGGGTGTGCTCGGCGCGGCCGGTCTGGCCGCGTGTGGGGGCGACTCCGAGCCACCCTCGAAGGTGCAGCCGGAGGTTCCGCAGGAGCTGATCGACGCCGCGGCGGCGGCGAAGGGCTCCTCGATGGGGATGCTGTCGCAGAAGCTGTACTCGACGGCGGCGAACGAGGCCCTCGACAGCTCGATCAAGAAGTTCGCCGACACCACCGGCACGAAGATCGAGAACAGCCTGGTCCAGGCCGACGCCGGTGACGTGGTGGCCAAGATCCACGCCGAGGTCGAGGGCGGGGTGGCCCGCGATCTGGCGTTCATGACCGACTCGCGGTTCGTCGCACAGTTCCAGGCGCTCGGCGACCTGGAGGACGTGACGGACGTCGTCCAGGCGCTGACCGCCAAGTACGGCGAGCCCTGCGCGGAGGCCAAGAACTACTGCGTCTTCGACGGCAAGTGGTACGCGATCCCGTACCACTTCATCGGGATCGGGTCGTTCCTGCGCAAGGACTGGATGCAGGACAAGGGCATCACCCCGAAGGACATCTACAGCTGGGAGGAGCTGCGGGATCTCTGCCTGGAGATCTCCGACCCGGGCAAGCGCCGCTTCGGCTGGGGCATGACGGTGAACCGGTCGGGTGACGGCAACGGCATGATCGAGGCGTTGATCAACGCGTACGGCGGGTCGATCGCCTCGAACGACGGCCGAAAGGTCACGTTCAACTCCCCCGAGACGGTGCAGGCGGTGACCTTCCTCGGCGACATCTACACCAACCCCAAGTACAAGCCGATGCTGCCGCCGGGGATCGCGAGTTGGACCGACACCAGCAACAACGAGAACTGGCTCGCCGGAATCCTCGGCTACACCCGTAACCAGTTCAGCGTCTACGCGGACTCCCGGACCAAGAAGAACCCGGTGTACGAGAAGACCCACGTGTTCTCCGACTGCATCGGACCGGCGACCGACAACCCCCTCCTGCTCGGCCAGTCGCAGGGCTTCGTCGTCTTCAAGGGCGCCAAGAACTCCGCGCTCGCGAAGCTCCTGGCGCAGTACCTGGTCAGCGCACCCGCGCTGCTCGGGGTGGCGAAGGAGGCGCCCGGCCTGGTCATGCCCGCCTGGCAGAAGGTGTGGGACGCCGACCCGTTCTTCACCAGCGGCGACCCGGCGTTCAACATGCTGCGGAAGATCACTGAACTGAAGCTGCCGCTGAACACGAAGAACGGCCTGACCTTCCCGCAGAAGGCCAGTGCGGGTCAGCAGGCCGTCGGCGCGGCCTACGTCCTCACCGACATGATGCAGCAGGTCGTCCAGGGTGCGGCGCCGGCGCAGGCCGTGACGGCCGCCCACACGAAGATGGTGCAGATCTTCAACCAGCAGGGGCTGCCACAGTGAGATCGGTCCGTCCTGTACGGGTCCCGACGGCGCGGAACTCCCCGCCGTCGGGACCCGGCTCCCTCACTGCGGTCCAGCGGCGACTGGGGCGTGACTGGCGGCTGGCGGCACTGTTCCTGACGCCGATGGCCGTGCTGGTCGGCGGGCTCGTCCTCGTGCCGATCGCCAAGTCGATCATCACAAGCACCACCGAACGGCACGGGCAGGACACCGTCTTCGTCGGCCTGGACAACTACGTCGCGCTCGTCGGCGACGACCAGTTCCACACCGGCGTGGTGAACTCGTTCGTCTTCACCGCGTACGCCGAGATCTTCAAGGTCGTGCTCGGGCTGGCCGCGGCCCTGCTGCTGCACCACCGACGTCGCGGGCGCGCGGTGCTGGCGGGGTTGCTCCTGGTGCCGTGGGTGGTGCCGACGGTGGTGACGGCGTTCAGTTGGCGTGCGCTGCTCGACCCGATCTTCGGCAGCGTCAACACGCTGCTCACCGCCACCGGGATCGGGCCGCTGCTGGTCAGCCTGCATCTGGTGGACAGCTGGCCCGCAGGCTGGCTGTCCGACCCGTCGCTGGCCATGCCGTCGGTGATCCTGGTGAACGTCTGGAAGGGCGTGCCGTTCTTCACCGTGTGCTTCCTCGCCGGGTTGAAGGCCATCCCGGCGGATCTCTACGAGGCGGCGACGATCGACGGGGCCTCGGCGTGGCAGCGGTTCGCGAACGTGACGCTGCCGGGGCTGCGCCACGTGATCACCGTGACGGTGACCCTGTCGTCGATCTGGACGTTCAACAACTTCGACCTCGTCTGGCTGCTGACGCAGGGCGGTCCGGGCGACGTGACAGCGCCGTACGTGCTCATCGCGTACTCGAAAGCGATCTTGCAGTTGCAGTACGGCGCGGGCGCGGCGGTCACGCTCGTCATGCTGCCGATCATCGGCGGGCTGGTGTTCTACCTGGTCCGGTTGTTGCGCCAGGACACCACCATCAAACTCCCCCGACGCCGCCGAGCCGCGCGCTGGATCGGCACACAGCCGTGGGTCGGAACGGCCCGGAGCGCCCTGCCGTGGGTAGCCACCGCGCTCGTCACCGGTCTGCTGCTCTGGGCATCGCCGGAGATCTTCTGGAAGGCGGCGGTGGTCCTCGGGGTGATCCTGCTGATCGCGGCGGCGGTCGGTCGGTTGGTCTCGACCCTCCAGTCGCGGGGTGGTCGCCGGTCGTCGTCGGTGCTGTCCGGCACGGGGTCCTGGGTCGCGCTGGCCGGATTGCTCTTCTTCGTGCTGGGTCCGCTGTACTGGATCGCCGTCACGGCCTTCAAGTCCGAGGGACAGGTCGTCATGCGCACCGACGACCTGTGGCCGACGCCGTGGACGCTGGAGCAGTTCAGTGCGCTCTTCGCCAACCAGCCGTTCGGCCGCTGGTACCTCAACACCCTGCTGGTGTCCGCGGCGTCCACCACGGTGGCACTCGTCTGCGCCGCGCTGGCGGGCTACGCGTTGGCCCGGCTGCGGTTCCGCGGTGCGCAGAGCTTCACCGTCACGGTGCTGCTCACCTACGTGATGCCGGGCGCGCTGCTCTTCATCCCGCTGTACCAGATGCTCATCGGCGCCCGGCTCACCGACTCGCTGTGGTCGTTGGTGCTGACGTACCCGACCTTCACGCTGCCGTTCGCCACCTGGCTGCTGGTGGGGTACTTCTCGTCGATCCCCATCGAGCTGGAGGAGGCCGCTCTCGTCGACGGTTGCAGCCGCGTGCAGGCGTTCGGCCGGGTGGTGCTGCCGCTGGCCAAGCCGGGGTTGCTTGCGGTCGCGCTCTTCACCCTGACCAACGCCTGGAACGAGTTCCTCTTCGCCTTCGTGTTCATCACGAAGGACGAGTACAAGACGCTCCCGGTGGGGATGCAGTCGATGATCGCCGGGGACGTCGTTCCGCAGGGACAACTCGCCGCGGCGTCGCTGCTGGTCAGCATCCCGGTGGTGATCATGTACGCCCTCGGGCAGCGCTTCCTGACCGAAGGTCTCACCGCCGGAGCGGTGAAGGGGTGAGCCGTCGGGCCGCTGGTGCCGATCGCGCACCAGCGGCCCGACGACGGCCCGTCCTCACGACGGCTCCGGCAAGCGTCGGGTCAGGGTGCCGTCGCCTCACCGCCCGAGCTGCTTCTCGAACCAGTGGTGGGCGTAGCGCTCGGTGTTGTACGCCTCGATCTCCCGGTAACCCGTCGCCCGGTACAGGCCGATCGCCTCGGTCAGGTTGCGGTTGGTGTCCAGCCGGACGGCTGTCGCACCCCGTTCTGCCGCGTACCGTTCCAACTCGCCAAGCAGTCGCCGCCCGACGCCGAGCCCGCGTACGGTGTCGGCCACCCACACTCGTTTGATCTCGGCGGGCGCGTCGGGGTGCAGCTTGACCGCACCGCAGCCGATCGGTTCGCTGTTGAGGGTGGCGAGCAGGAGCACTCCGTTGGGCGGGACGAGCGCTTCGTCCTGGACCGGGTTGCTCAGTGCGGGGTCGAAGCCGTCGTCGAATCGTCGCGAGATGTCACGGGCGTAGGCCCGCAGGCACGCGCGGGCTCGCGGATCGCTCGGCGGGCAGGGCCCGATGACGACCATCGAGCCGACGAGCAGCCGTTCGACCTCGGCCATGGCGGCGACGAGTCGTTCGCGGCGGTGTTCGGTGAGCGGTTCGAGGATCGAGGCGGCGAGGTCGTCCGATCGTTTATCGAGGTCGGCCCACTGGGTTCGGCCGGCGTCGGTAAGCGTGGCGACCCGTACCCGGCCGTCGGCGTCGGCCTGGTCGACGGGTCCCACCGTGACGACGCCGTCGTTCTCGAGGGTGCGCAGGAGTCGGCTGAGGTATCCGGAGTCCAGACCGAGCCGGGCCCGTAGCGTGGCGACCTCGGCACCGCCGGGGCCGATCTCCCAGAGCAGCCGGGCCTGCCCGAGGGGGCGCCCCTGGGCCATGTACTCGTCGTCGAGCGCGCCCACCCGCTGGGTGACTGTCCTGTTGAACCGCCGCACGGCGGCGATGAGAGCCGAGTCCATATACCTGACTTTAGTCAGGCTTCTAGCCTGCGCGCCAGCCCGATGCCGGCCCATGCGCCAGCCCGGTGCCGGCCTACGCACCAGCCCGATGCTGGTAGGAGCCGATCCCGGCGTGGTCGAGGACGACCACCACCAGCGCCACCCCGGTGGCGACCGCGCTGACCGCCAACAGCGGCAGCCGCAGGACGGCCGGCGAGGCGGCGAGCACCAGCAGGGCGGCGACCCGGGGCCAGGAGAGTCGCCGGTGGATCGCCGCCGAGAAGAGGATCCGCCCGAGCAGGAACAGCATCGGGCCGCTCAGGATGACCAGGACCGCCGTCAGGTCACCGGTCCGCGTGGGGTGGGCGATGCTCAGCTCGGCGCCGACCGAGGTGACCACCAGACCGGCGATCATCACCAGGTGCAGGTACCCGGTGATGACGCCGAGCCGGGCCGGGTCGGCGTGCTCGATGGCCGGGCCGAGGCGCTGCCCGGCCGGGGTGACGTAGAGCAGACCGATCAGCACGGCCATGGCGAAGACCAGCAGGAACGCGACGGTCTGCGGGAGGTGCAGATCGGTGCCGGCGTACGAGAGACCAGCCACCAGGACCAGTTCACCGAGCGCGATGATCATGATTTGCTGGTACCGCTCGGCGAAGTGCTCGCCGGCCAGGTGCAACTCCTCCCGCCTGGTCCGGCCCATCCCCGGCGTGGGCCAACCGAGTCGCGGACCGGTCAGGTCGAGGGCCAGGGCGAGCAGCCAGAGCGGTACCCGCCACTGCGGCAGAAACCCACCGGCGAGCCACGGTACGGCGGAGACGCTGAACCAGCAGAGGATGCGCAGCGTCCGGCGCTGCCGAGGATGACCGCGCAGCCCGACGGCGGTGACCACACCCCGGGCGATGTGCACCGAGACGTACGCCCCGGCGAAGAGCAGACCCCGCCCGTCCAGCGCCTGCGGAATCGCCACCCCGGCCAGCAGGCTGCCCAGCGCGGACCACACCAGCAGCCAGCGCACCGCCGGGCTCTCCGGGTCGTACCAGTCGGCGAACCAGGTGGTGGGGACCCAGATCCACCAGATGCCGGCCAACAGCAGGGCCGTACCCAGCGCGCCGGCAAGCGTGAGGTCGTGCAGCAGGTGAGCTGCCAACTGGCTCAGGGCCAGCACGAACGCCAGATCGAAGAACAGCTCCAGGAACGACGCGCTCAGCGGCGACGTGCTCCCCCGCAGCAACCGTTCGGGTCTGCTCGCCATCGGCGCTCCTCCCGCTGGCGCACGCCCTGACACCGTCGTACCACCCGAGCCCGACCACGGGAGGCGAAAGCGGTCCCTTGGCGGGCCGGAGGGGATTCGATGTCCGGCAGCCGCGGCGACGACCGACGGACCCCTCGTGTCGTTGATCCGGCTGCGCCCATGGTCACCGCTGACCACGGTGGGGGCACCGACTCAACGAGGAGGGACGCCGATGACCGCTCAGCGTGAGACCGTGCAGGTCGACCACGACCTGTTCCGCGCCGTGTACGACTCGCCCGCATCACTGCCCGGCCGACACCGCTGGACCACGCCCGAGTCGGACGTCCGGCGGCTGGAGAAACTGCTCGGCATGCCGGCGCGCAGCGTCGGCGCCCCGCTCTGGGTCAGCGGCGACGAGCCCGACTGCCCGAAGTGTCGCCGACGGATCACCTGGTACGACATCGTCTCGTCGGCCCTCTCCGGTCTGCACGACAAGGCCATGATCGCCACGGTCATCCTGGGCGAGCGCAAGTACGTCAACACCGAGATCCCGGATTCCATCGCCGGCGTCCGCTGCTCCGACTGTCACACCGCGATCGACGGTCTGCGCAGCTTCAAGTGCCACAACTGGGCGTACGCCTTCGAGGCGCTTGAGGCCGTCCGCGAGCGGATGGCCGGCGGTCCGATCCCCTGACGAAGGTCGCGCAGACCGCTTGACCTTCGCCAGCAGCGATGCCGTCTGCCGCGTTCGTAGGGTGTACGCACGATGAACGGGGTATGAACGCATGGTGAGGTGATGCATGCTCGACAACGGCAGCATGGACGTTCCGGAGATCAGCGCCGAGTGGTACAGCGACGTCGTCGACGCCGCCGCCGCCAGCCCAGAGCCGGTGCAGTGGTTCGTCGGCCACGCCACCGAGGGGGTGATCCTTCTTCTCGGCGCGCTGCTGGTGATGGCCGCGCTGAGCCGCCGGTCCGGTGGCCCGCACGACCGGGCACTCGCCCTGGTCGCGCCGGTGCCAGCCCTCCTGGCGTACGTCGGCAGCGAGTTCTTCAAGACCGTGGTGGACGAGGAACGCCCCTGCCGGACGATCACTCGGGAGATCATCGCGGGCACCTGTCCACCCTCGGGCGACTGGTCGTTCCCCAGCAACCACGCCACCATCGCCGGGGCGCTGGCGGTCACCACGCTGCTGCTCTCCCGCCGACTCGGCCTGGTCGCGCTGCCCCTGGCCGCGCTCGGCGCTTTCTCCCGGGTCTTCGTGGGTGTGCACTACCCGCACGACGTGGTCGCGGGCGTACTCTTCGGCGCCCTGGTCGCCGTGGTGGCCACCCCGTTGCTGGCCCGACCGACAGCCGAGGTGCTCCGCCGTCGGGCCAACCGCCCCGACAGCCCGGTCCCCAAACTGGCCAGCCGCTCCCGCCCCTGAGCGACGACCCGGGGTGTCAGGTTGTCAGTAGGAGGGCAGCCGTCGGCCCGAGCAGCAGGAACGGACCGAACGGCAGGTGGGTGCTCCAGGTGGCGCGGCGGGTGGCCAGCAGACCCAGACTGACCAGGGCGGAGAGCCCGAAGGCGAGCACCAGCCCGAACAGCAGCACCGGCCAGCCGTACCAGCCGAGCAGCGCGCCGACGCTGAGCGCCAGCTTCGCGTCGCCCAGCCCGAAGCCACGGCGGCCGAGCAGCACCGCGGTGCTGGCGAAGAAGAGCGCCAGCCCGGCGCCGCCGATGACGGCCCGCAGCCAGTTTCCCGGGTCGGCGTCGAGCGCGGCAACGCCGAGCAGCAGCCACGTTCCGGCTGCTGCGGGCAGGGTGAGCCGATCCGGCAGTCGGTGCACGGCCAGGTCGACGAAGATCGCCGGAATCGTCCAACCGAGCCACCAGACAAACGCCGGCAGCGCCCCGCCCGACGTGCTGGCGAACGCCACCAGCACCGCCGCCAGCACGGCCACCTCGACGGTGCCCGGCGGTGGGCCGACCCGGGCCCGGCAGTGACCGCACCGGGCTGCCGGGCCCAGCGCCGGCCAGGGCCGGGTCAGGCCGATCGGCGCGCCGCAGGCGTCGCAGCCGGTCCGGTTGGGCAGGCCCTGGGGTACGGCGTGACGCAGCACGACATGTCGGATGAGCGGGCTGATCGCGAGGATCGCAAGGGGGTCCGGGCGACGATCGGGTGGGTCGTCCCGACCGGGTACTGCCGCTGGGGGGCCGGTCAGCGCCATGTCGCCTCCATTGGGGCCGGCTGCCCTCCGGGAAGGTTGAACACGGATCGTGATCGTACGCTCGCTGCGGTGTAGCGGATGGCGCAGAAAGCGACCTGCCGGCGCGACCCGACGGGGGCGCTTTCGACCGCTTTCCGGTCGGACGGTCGGTGGGGCGCATCAGCCCGCAGAACGGGTGCCGAGGACGATCGAATGCCGGGATGAGACCGCGATGTCCCACTCCCGCGACCGATGACGCGGCGTCGGTGAGCCCGTCCGGCCCAGTGTGGCCCCGCCAATAACGACCTTTTGCTCGACCATTTCTCGGGGTGCAGTGTGGACACCCGCCACCACCACCTGTCATCACGCAGAGTGTTCGCTTGAATTGCCTCTGTTGCATCGGCGGGCGTCAGCCTATGCTCGCCCCTTGGGTGTGATGCAAGCCTCACCTTGACCACGGACGACACAGGACCCCTGCATTTGTGAAAGATCCGTAACGGTGAATGCGGAAGTGCAATGAACGGTTCCGGATGTGCTGATCCGGGCGCACTTCCGCATGCCCGACGGCGGTGACCAGCACCGCCCCGGGCGACCACGAGGAGGCTCGACGGTGCGCGGACGGCAGCTCAGGCGAGCGGCAATCTGCCTGCTGGTGGTCGTGGCGGCAACGCCGGTCACCGCCTGCGCCAGCGGACGGGACGCGGTCGAACGGCCGGCGGCAGCCCGCCCCGACGAGCAGCGAACCGATCCCGACGTCGAACGGCGAGCTGCCGAAAAGGCGGCCCTCGACGCGTACTCCGGTTATCTCGCGGCCTCGCGCACGGCCGGCGCGCGCAGCGATCCGCGCGCACCGGAACTGTCCCGGTTCCTCGCTGATCCACTTCTCACGCGGGTCCAACTGTCCATTCGCGACGCGAAGGAGCACGGCGCCATGCGTACCGGGACGTTGAAGTCCGACCCGACCGTGACCGCCGTCAGTCTGGACGCGAAGCCCGCGATCGTGGAGATCCAGGACTGCCTGGACACGACCGGCTACCGGCTGGTCTACGCCAAGAACAAGCGCCCGGTCCCGGGCAGCGGCGGTGGCAGACACCTCTCCACCGCCACCGCGACCCGCTATCCCGACGGCCGCTGGCTGATCAACTCCGGTACGACGCACCGGGACCAGCCGTGCTGACCACCGGAGGCCGGGGTGCCCGGAGAGTGCTCGCCGGTGTCGGCCTCGCGCTCGTGCTGGTGGTCGGCGTGACCATGCCGGCCGCCGCGCGGCGCGCCGACCCGGGGGCGGGCTGCCCGCCGGACCAGCCGGACTGCAGCGTCTGGGACGACGAACCCGGCAACCCGGGTGACGGTGGGAACGACGGCGGTGGCGGGGACGACGACGGTGGCGGCGGCGGTGGCGGCACCTGTCAGTGGAACGGGCGCACGGTCCCCTGCTACGACGATGTGTTGGGCTGGTTCAGCAGTAGCGACGGCTGCTACTACAAGTTGGCCGAGCCGCAGCCGGAGGCGCCCGAGGGCCAGCAGTGGTACGTGAAGACGTGCAACGGCGGCGCCGACGTCGGCAACCAGACGGTGGTGCTGTTGGACGACCCGCCGGCCGGGTTCGGGGCACCGCCGGACCCGGAGGAGTTGGCCCGTCGCGCCCTCGCCTCGATCACGCTGCGGCCAGCCCCGCTGGGCGTCGCGCCGCGCAAGCGCATCGGCCCCGGCCTGGTCGGCCTGCCGGTGTGGATGTGGTCCGCCGACGAGCCCGCCTACTTCGGCCCGATCAACGCCGACGAGACCGACCGGGGCCTGACCGTCGAGATCACCGCCGAGGTCACCCGGATCGTCTGGGACATGGGCAACGGAGACACGGTCACCTGCTCCGGTGCCGGCACCGAGTACAAACCGAAGGGCGACCGGGCCGGTTCCACCTCCCCGACCTGCGGCTACGACAAGGGCTACCAGAAGGCCGGCGACTACCAGGTCACCGCGACCACGTACTGGACGGTGACCTGGCGCGGCGGTGGCGAGAGCGGAGAAATCCTGGTGACCCGTAACAGCGGCATCGTTCCGATCCGGATCAACGAACTTCAGGTGGTCACGAGATGAGCCTCGCGACGCGCAACGGGACCCCTTCGCTTGACGCGCCCGTCAACCCACCGACCGTGGTCCGACAGCGCCGGGTCCGTCCCGGGTTGCTCGGCCTCGCCGTCCTCCTGATCGCCCTGGGCGGGCTGGGCGCGGCCTTCGCGGTCACCTCGGTACGGGCGACCGGCAGCTATCTGGCGGTGGCCCGTCCAGTCGAGGTGGGCCGCGAGATCAGCGCGGCGGATCTGGTCACCGTGCAGGTCGCCGGTGGTCAGGGCCTGCGCCCGGTGCCGGCCGCCCGGCTCGACGAGGTGGTCGGCAAACGGGCCGCCGTCGCGCTGCTACCGGGCACGCTGCTCACCCTGGCGCAGGTCACCGACGACCCGCTGCTCGGCCCCGGCCAGCAGCAGATCGCGCTCGGCCTGAACACCGCCCAGGTGCCGGCCCGCACACTGCACCCCGGCGACAAGGTGCTGCTGGTCAGCACTCCGGACAACGACGCCGACGGAGACGCGGCGGCTGCCAGCACCCGGTTCGCGGCCACCGTCATCGACATGGTCAGCCCGGCCAACGACGACAAGGTCCTCTACCTGGCGCTGCTCACCCGGGACGTGCCGGCGGTGGTAGCGCTCGCCGCACAGGAACGGCTCGCCGTCGTGCTCACCGAGGCGGCCTGAACATGGCGATCATCGCGCTGGTGTCCGCGAAGGGTTCGCCCGGCGTCACGACCTCGGCGCTGGCCTGCACGCTGGCCTGGCACCGGCGGCTGGTGCTCGCCGAGTGCGACCCGGCCGGTGGCTCGATCCTCGCCGGATACCTCGGCGGCCAACTGGACGGCCCGCGCGGCATCGGGGAACTGGCCGTCGGGGAGCTGCGCGACGGCAACCTGGAGACCGCCTTCTGGTCCCAGTTGGTCGACCTGGACGCCCCCCGCCGGGAACGGCTGCTCCTGCCCGGCCTCACCGACCCGGCCCAGAGCGGCAGCGTCACCCCGCTCTGGCAACGCTTCGCCGACTACTTCGACGCCCTCGACCGCGGCACCCCCGGCTACGACGTCCTGGTCGACTGTGGTCGGCTGCACGTGACCGGGCCGCCGTGGCCGGTGCTGCGGGCCGCCTCGGTGGTGCTGTTGGTGACCCGGGCGCACCTGCCGGACCTCTCCGGCACCCGCGCGGTGGTCGCCGCGATCGAACGGGACTTCGCCGAGCACCGGGTGCCACCGGGCACCCTGCGGCTGCTGCTGGTCGGCGACGGGCACGGGCGGGCCGAGATCAGCCGCGCGCTGAAACTGCCGGTCATCGCACGGTTGCCGCACGACCCGCGTACCGCCGGGGTGCTCGCCCTGGGCGGCACCGTGCGGGCGGGTCGGCCGCTGATGCGTGCGGCGGCCGCGCTCGAGGTTCCGATCGGGGCGCTCCTGGAGCGGCGGAGGGCCCGGTTGGCGTGGCCCGTGCAGCAGGGGGTGCCAGATGCGGTTTGAGCCGGTCTCCGCTGATCCGCGCCAACAACCGCCGGGCGTGACCTCCACCGCGCCACCTCTCGCCGTGCCGAACGGCCGGCACCAGCAGCCCGGCCCGCAGCCGGCCCCGGCGGCCACCCCGCCGGCGGAGCCGCCCCGGCCACGGATGGACTTCCAGGTGGTCCGGGAGCTGCGCCGGGAGCTCACCGAGCGGCTCACCCTCTGGCAGCGCGGCCGGGAGTTCACCGTCGACGAGGAGGACACCGAGCGGGCCCGGCTCGCCGTCACAGTGGTCGCCGCGTACGCGGACTCGGTGCGCCGGGCCGGCACGCCGATGGCCGCCGGCGAGGAGCGTCTGCTGCTCGACCAGGTGACCGCCGAACTGGTCGGGCTCGGCCGGCTGCAGACCCTGCTTGTCGACGACACCATCGAGGAGGTGCACATCCTCGGCTGCGACCAGATTCGCATCACCCGGCACGGCGGCGGGGTGGACTGGGCCGAGCCGATCGCCGACAGCGACGCCGAACTGGTGGAGATCCTGCAGGCGGCGGCCCGCCGCGCGGGCTCGACCGAGCGGTCCCTCTCCACCGTGAAGCCAACCCTGGACCTGCAACTGCCCGACGGCAGCCGGCTGGCCGCGGTGTTCCTGGTCAGCCACCGCCCGTACGCGGTCATCCGCAAGCACAACACCCTGGACGTGAGCCTCGACGACCTCGCGGGCGCCCGAGGTGACCTGGACGAGATGATCGACCCGCTGCTGCGCGACTTCCTCCGCGCGGCGATGCGCGCCGGCCTGAACATCATGGTCGCCGGGCTGGCCGGCGCCGGAAAGACGACCGTGATCCGGGCGCTGATGAACGAGATCCCGCCCGACGAGCCGTACGTGCTGATGGAGGAGTCTCGGGAACTGCTCCCCGCCCGCCGCCGGGAGCGACACCGGGCGGTGATGAGCTTCGAGGCCCGGGAGGGCCACGGCGAACGCGGCTTCGACGGGCGCCCCGCCGGCGAGGTGACGATCGCCGACCTGATCCCGCTGTCCCTACGGATGGGCGTCCTGCGGATCATCGTGGGCGAGGTGCGGTCCCGGGAGATCGTGCCGATGCTCCAGGCGATGACCACCAGCCGGGGGTCGATGTGCACCATCCACGCCCGTACCGCCGCAGGTGTTGGTGAACGCATCGTCGAACTGGCCCTGGCCCACGGCCGCGAGATGACCGTCGACCAGGCCCGCCGGATGGCCGGCAACGCGCTCGACCTGATCGTCTACGTCACCATCGAGGACGAGACCGCCATCGGCGGCCGCAAACACCGGTTCGTCTCCCATGTGGAGGAGGTCATCGGGGCCGGCGAAGCCGGACGGATCACCACCACCACGGTCTTCGGGCCGGGCCCGGACGGCCGTGCCGTGCCCCGGCACCTACCGGAGCGGATCCGCGACCAGCTACTGCGGGTGGGGTACGACGCGCGACTGCTGACGCGGTGGGTCGAGGCCGGTGCCGGTGCCTGGCGACGGCCCCGGCAGACCCGACTGGCCCGGCGGTGACCTGATGCTCGGCAGCCTGGAACTGATCGCGGTGATCTCTGGGGCCGCCTGTGTGGCCGGGCTGCTGCTGGCCGTGGTCGCGCTTGTCGGCACCCGCCGACCTCCGGGGCGGCGCCCGGGCGGGGGGCCAGGGCTGAGCCGGCTGTGGCGCGGACCGGGGGGCGCTCCGGCCGAGCAGCGGAGCTACCAGGCACTGCTGGTCGCCGCGCTTGTCGCCGGGGCGTTGGCGTTCCTGTTGACCGGGTTGCCGGTGGTGGGCCTGCTGGTGGCGGTGGCGGTGCCCGGCGCACCGTGGCTGTTCGGGGTGGGCAAGGCCGAACAGCGGGCGATCGCCCGGATCGAGGCGGTCGGCGAGTGGACCCGCCGACTCAAGGACGTCTCCGGCACCGGGCAGGGCCTCCAACAGTCGATCATTGGAACGATCGGCAGCGTGCCACCCGGCATCGAGGACGAGGTACGGCTGCTCGCCGCCCGTCTACAGGCCGGCTGGATGGCTCGCTCCGCGCTGCTGGCGTTCGCCGACGAGATCGCCGACCCGGTCTGCGACCAGGTGGTCGCGGCGCTGATCCTGCACCTGTCGGACCGGGGTGAACGGCTGGGTGACGTGCTCGCCTCAATCGCGGGCGCGGCGTCCTCCGAGGTGGCCACCCGCCGGGAGATCGAGGCCAAGCGCACCCAGCCCCGGTTCGCGGTCCGCTTCCTCACCGGCATGACCCTGGCGACCCTGGCGTACGGGCTGATCAACACCGAGTACATCAAGCCGTACGGCACACCCGTCGGCCAGGTGATCATGGCTGTTCTCGGTGCCGCCTTCATCGGCCTGCTGGCCTGGGTGCGGTCGATGAGTCAGCCACAACGGCCGGCTCGCTTCCTGCCCGCGCCCGACCCAGCCGAGGTGATCGCGTGAGCGCGAGGAGTGCAGCGCAGCGGAGCCCCGCAGTCGCGAACGAAAGGCGGCTCCCGTGAGCGCGAGGAGTGCAGCGCAGCGGAGCCCCGCAGTCGCGAACGAAAGGCGGGTCCCGTGATCGTCAACTGGCAGTTGGTGGTGGCGGTCTGTGGTGGTGCCGGCATCGGGTTCGGCGTGTTCCTGGTGATCCGGGAGCTTGTGCCGGCGACTCCGGCGCTCGGTCCGGCGCTGCGCCGGCTGCACCAGCCACCGGGCACCGGCCACCTCGCCGCTCCGTCGTCCCGCCGACTCGACTGGCTGACCGGGATGTCCCGCTGGTTGCGTCCACCGCAGCAGCAGTTGGCGCTGATCGGTCAGACCCCCGAGCAGTACACGCTCTCGGTGCTGCTCTCGACGCTGATCGGGCTGGCTACGCCGACCCTGCTCGGGGTGGCGCTGTGGGCGTTCGGTATCCCGTTCCCGTTCGTCGTACCGGTGCTCGGCAGTCTCGGGATGGCGCTGCTGGCCGGCCTGCTGGCGCACCGGGCCGTGCTGGTCAAGGCCAAGGCCGCCCGGGACGAGTTCCGCCAGGCGGTCTGCACCTACCTGGATCTGGTGGCCCTGCAGCTCTCGGCCGCGCACGGTCCGGTGCAGTCGTTGGAGCGGGCGGCCGCGGTCTGCGACGGCTGGGTGTTCGACCGGCTCCAGGAGTCGCTGCGGATCGCCCAGATGCAGATGCACTCGCCCTGGGACGAGCTGCGCGACCTCGCCGACAAGATCGGCATCCCCGAGCTGGGTGACGTCGGCGCGATCATGCGCTCCTCGGGCAGCGAGGGAGCGCAGGTGCACGAGACCCTGCGCAGCCGGGCCGACTCGCTACGCGACCAGATCCGTACCGACAACCTCACCAGCGCCGAGGCGGTGACCAGCAAGCTCGACATCCCGGGCGCGCTGCTCGTCTTCGTGCTGCTCGGGTTCGTCCTCTATCCGTTCGTCTCCCGCCTCTGACCCCGTCCCCTCAAGGAGAAACGCCATGTCCATCATCAGCTACCTGCACGTCGTGCTGACGACGCGCCTGGCCGAGCTGCGCCGCGACGGTGAGCGTGGCGACAGCCCGGTGCCCACCGCCGTGATCATCGCCGGTCTGGTCGCCGTCGCCATGGCCGTCACCGCCCTGGCCCTGACCAAGGCCAACAACTGGATGGAGAAGATCCCGGACTACACGAGCCCGGGCAAGTAGTCGGGATGCGCCGAGCCGCGTACCCGTGGTGCAGCCGAGCGGTGACCGCCGCCCGGCGTCGCCTCGCGGCCGGCGACCACGAACGGGGTGCCAACCCGGTGGAGTTGGCCGTGATGATGCCGCTGATCCTTGTGCTGCTCTTCGCCTCGATCCAGGTCGCGGCCGTCTTCCTCGCCCGCTCCACGGCGTTGAACGCCGCGCAGAGCGGCGTCAACGCCCAGCGGACGTACGAGGCGGGCGACGGCGCCGGGGTGGACAGCGCCTCCCGCTTCCTGAAGGCAGCCGGCGGTTGGCTGGTGGGCTGGGACAGTGCCGGCCCGACCTGCGAGACCACCGCGACCGAGGTGACCTGCACGGTGAGCGGGCGATCCCTGTCCGTGGTCCCGGGCGTGGACTTCGCGGTACGACAGACCGCGCACGGGACGGTGGAGAGGGTGACCCCGCCATGACCCGTACCGCCGAGCGGGGTTCGGTCTCCATCGAGGTGGCGGTGCTCGCGCCCGCGTTCATCGCGCTGATGGTGCTGGCCGGTGTCGTCGGGCGCACCGCGGTCGCCGCGGAGGCGCTCGACGCGGCCGCTCACGACGCCGCCCGCGCCGCTTCGATCTCCCGAAATTCCAACACCGCTGAGACGGCAGCGCTCGAAGCCGCCCGGAAGCAGCTGGACTGGCACGGCCTGGCCTGCGCCAACGACCTGGATCCCACGTTCGGCAGCTCGGTGGCCGGCCATGACTCTCCCGGCCTCGACGACGCCTTCCGCAGCACCGTCGGTACGGACGCCTCGGTGACGGTGACCATCATCTGCCGGGTGTCCTTCCGGGACATCACCCTCGGCCTCCTGCCCGGCATGAAGAGTGAAAAGAAGATCACCGCCACGTTCACCTCACCGCTCGACCGCTACCGGAGTCGGCAGTGACGGCCCCGTCGACTGCCGGGTCCTCGCGGGCAGGCGACCACGGCCGGGTGAGCATCTTCCTCGCGGTGACGATGGTCGGCGTACTCGCCATCATCGGCCTCTCCTTCGACGGCGCCGGGCAGCTCCGCACCCTGCAACGTGCGCAGAACCTGGCCGCCGAGGCGGCGCGGGCCGGCGGGCAGGCAATCGACCGGGCCACCGCCATCGAGGGCGGGCCGAAGCGGATCGACCAGCCGCAGGCGCGCAGAGCGGTCGCCAGCTACCTGGATGTCGTGGACACCTCCGGTCACACCGTGAGCTTCCCCGAGGTCGACGGGGAAATCCTGATCCGGGTGACCGTCAGCATCACCTACCGCCGCTCGATGCTCGGCCCGTTCGTGCAGGACAAGACGGTCACCGTCACCGGCGAGGCGACCGCACGTGCCATCACCCCAGCCCCGTAGGAAGGAAGGCAGCCATGCCCGTATCGGGTGGGTCCGTCGTACGGCGGACCGGACGGATCCTCACCGGCATCGGCGCGCTGGCCGTGCTCCTGGTGTTACTTCTCGGCGCGCCGATCGCGCTGCTCGCCTTCGCCGGCAATCCCCTGCCCGATCATCTCCCCACGATCAGCGAGGTGGGTACCGCACTGACCAGCCGCGATGACGGTCAGCTCTTCCTGCGGGCGCTGGCCGTGGCCGGGTGGTTCGGCTGGGCCACGTTCGCCTTCTCCGTCCTCGTCGAGTTGGGCGCGCAGGCCCTGCGCCGGCCGGCACCGAAGCTGCCCGGGATGGGCCGCCAGCAGAAGGCCGCCGCCGCGCTGGTCGGCTCGGTCGCGCTGATCCTGGTCGCCAGCCCGGCCGCCGCCAGCGCCGCGGCGATCTACGGAGCCCCGGCGTACGCGAGTCCGAGCACACCGGCGGTCACCACCCTCGCCGCACCGGCCCGCGCCGCGACGACACCGGACACGGCCGCGCCGGTGGCGCAGCGCGGGCTGCTGGGCGTGGCCGGGACGGGACGCGCCGCACCCGCCGCAGCGAACAACGACGCCGCGCCGGTGTACCGGGTGGCGCGGGGCGACTACCTCGGCGAGGTGGCCGAGCGCTACCTTGACGAATTCGGCGACTACCGGCAGCTCGCCAAACTGAACAAGCTGGACGACCCGGACCGGATCCGCCCCGGCCAACTGCTCCGGCTACCCACCGAGGCCACCGACCAGGGGGCCCGGCAGCACGCCACCGGCCGGCTGGTCGACCGTGCCGCGACGCCGAAGCAGGCTACGCCCCGACCGGCGCCCGAGCGGGCCGCACCGCCGCGGGTGGCCCCGGCACCACCCAGCGGTACGGAGTCAACGGGCCAGCCACCGGCGATGACTGTCGGTGCGGCCCGGGCCAGCGCGGAAGATCGGGTGAATCGACCGCTGGCGGTCTCCGCCGTACTGGCTGTGGCGAGCATCGTCGGTGCCCAGATCGGCGCGGTACTGGGGATGCGCCGCCGCCCGGCCGCCGCCGGGTCGGCTCCCCGACTGGCGGCGTCCTCCCGCACGTCCCCCCGGCGTGGCGCGGGCCAGGGCAACGGCACGGGACGAATCAGTGGCGCGGGACAAGGCGGTGGCGCAGGCCCAGGCGGTGGCACAGGCCGGAGCAGCGCGGGCGTGGGCCGGCGAGGCAGTGGTGGGGCCGCCGGGAGCGGTGCCGCGTGGGCTGCCAGTCGAGCGGCTGCGGCCATCGAGGCTCCCTCGACAGCGAGCGGCGGCACGGCACCGAACGGCGACGGCTTGCGCTCTACCGGCGGTGGGATGGCGCCTGCCGGTGGTGGGGTTGCGCCTTCCGTCAGCAGGGCGGGGCACGGCGCGAGCGGAGTGGCGCCCGCCGGAAGCGGAATGGCTTTCCCCGGCAGCACGGCGTTTCCGGGCAGCGGGATGGCCCTCTCCGGGGGTACGGCAGTCCACGGCGGCGGGATGGCCGGCGCCGGGCCGGATGGTTGGAGTGGTGACGACGGCTGGGCCGGCGGTGGCAACGAAGGCGGCCTGTTCAACGGTGAGCACGGCCTCGACTCGGTGCCAGACGGACCGCCGATCGGCCGACACCGACGCACCTGAGCAACCGGCACGGCTCCGGTGTCTCCGGGGCCGTGAACGCCAGCGCGGCCGGGATCGCCGGGGTCCGGCAACGCCGAGAGCCGGCAGCGCCGGGGCAATGCCTTGGAGAGTCAGATACCTCTGAGTCATAACTATGACTCAGAGGTATCTGGGTTGAGGACGACTCTGGCTCCCAGGCGGGAGTATCGCGCACGGTGTGCGGCCCGCAACCCGAAGTACCGACCGCGGCCCGGAGGCGCGCGCGGGCGGTCAGGGTAGGCGGGTCTGGAGCACGCCGTTCTGGATCCGGGTGGGCAGGACCTGTTGGTCGTTGCCGGACGGCCCCTGCATGACCTCGCCACCATTGAGCCGGAACGCGCTGCCGTGCCACGGGCAGACAACGCAGGCGTGGCCGTCGATCTCCTGCACCTCGCCCTCGCCGAGCGGCCCGCTCTGGTGCGGGCAGCGCTCCAGCATGACGGTCACCTCGTCGCCGTGCCGGTAGAGGATCACCGAGATGTTGTCGTCCACCTCGCGGGTGATCAGGGTGCGCTGCGGCAACGTCGCCATGTCAGCCAACGAGTGCCAGCCATCGCTCATCCGGTGTAGTTCGGAGACGCTCTGGTTGACCTGCGCCCCCTGCTTGTAGGCCAGGTGACCCCCGATGTACGCACCCAGGCTCACGGTGGAGAGCCCGAGGAAGCCGAGGGCGCGACCCATCGCATGGCGGCCGGAGAGCCGTGCGGCCAACGAGCCGGCGTAGAGCGTCAGGCCGACGGTGTTGGCGGCGGCATGCACCAGGCCGACCCGGCGTTGGTCCCGGGCGAGTGCCGCCCAGTCGTTCAGGCCGGCGACCGCTGCGGGCACCGCGCTGACGGTACCCAGGCCGACCAGTACGGTGGCGGGCCGACGCTGCCCGGGCATGAGGTCCAGCACCGCGGCGCTGATCCATGCGCCGACCGGCACCTGCACCATCGCCGGGTGCAGCGGATGCCCGAGGGTGACCCCGTGCAGCAGGTCGCGCAGCCGACGTGGACGCAGCGTCCCCAGTACGACCTTCTGCAACCGGTCGCCCGCGCGGTCCAGTCGGGAGTCCTGTTCAACTTTCGTCAGAAGTGCTCGCACGAGTACCGACTTCCCGGCGAACGCCGTCGCAAACCGGTCGGCAACGACAAACCCGCCGCACCGCCCACAACGCCGATCTTGCGGTTCCTGCTCCGACAACTCGTGCCATAAGCCGCATGTCGACAACCGAAAGTGCAAGATCGACGGGGATTGTCGGGGTGGGGCGGGGCGGGCATGCTGGCGGGATGGGTGTGCGGGTGGAGCGGGTCGGGGCAGTCACCACCGTGGTGCTGGACCGGCCGGAGGTGCGGAACGCCGTCGACGGGCCTACCGCTCGGTCGCTCGCGGACGCGTTTCGTGCCTTCGAGGCCGACCCGGACGCGGCGGTGGCGGTGCTCTGGGGCGCCGGTGGCACGTTCTGCGCCGGCGCCGACCTCAAGGCGATCGGCACGCCGAGCGGCAACCGGGTCGAGCCGGAGGGGGACGGCCCGATGGGTCCGACCCGGATGACGCTCAGCAAACCTGTGGTGGCGGCGATCTCCGGGTACGCGGTGGCCGGCGGGCTCGAGCTGGCGCTCTGGTGTGACCTGCGGGTCGCCGAGTCCGACGCCACGCTCGGGGTGTTCTGCCGCCGCTGGGGCGTGCCACTGATCGACGGCGGCACCGTCCGACTGCCCCGGTTGATCGGTGAGAGTCGGGCGATGGACCTGATCCTCACCGGCCGCCCGGTGCCGGCCGACGAGGCGTACACGATGGGGTTGGTCAACCGGGTGGTGCCGCCCGGCCGGGCGCGGGCCGCGGCCGAGGAGCTGGCGGCCTCGATCGCGCGGCATCCGCAGAACTGCCTGCGCAACGACCGGGCCTCGATGCTGGCCGGCGCGGGACGGCCGGAGCCGGAGGCGATGGCGGCCGAGTTGGCGTACGGGATGGATTCGCTCGCGGCGGACGCGCTGGCCGGCGCGGCCCGGTTCGCGGCGGGCGAGGGCCGGCACGGCACGACGCCGCCGGGAGGGTTGGACCTCCCGACGGCGTCGGCTACCGGTCAGCTCAGTTGCGGTTGATGGTGAATGTCGAGGTGGGGTTCTGGATGTCCACCGCGTTGTTGCTCAGCCGCAGGTTGTTGAAGGTGACCGACCCGACGGCCGGCCCCTGCCCGGACTCCGGCATCGGGTTCGCCCAGATTCCGAAGCCGGACTTCGCGTCGTAGGCGTCACCACTCTTGCGCGCCCCGCTGATCGACACGTTCGTGAAGATGGTGTCGGTGATCGGGTTCTGCGGCTGCCCGCCGACGTAGTTGGTCTGGAACATGATGCCGCTGTAGGTCGGATCGATGATGTCGACGTCGCTGACCCGGATGCCCTGGAACACCTTCGAAGCGGAGAAGACCCAGATAGCCGGGAAGGTCTGCCCGCCCCAGAAGTGCCCACCGGCCCGGACGATCGAGATGTTCTCGAAGCGCGTCGGCGGGTTGGCGCCGAATCCGTTCATCGGGTAACCGAAGTCGAGCGAGCTGATGGTGATGCCGGAGTAGACGAGCGTGTCCGCGATGTAGATGTTGCGGAACGTGTTGCCGTAGCCGCCGTAGACGGCCACCCCGGCGGCCCGCCAGGTCAGGGTCGAGGTCAGGTTCTCGTAGATGTTGTCCTTCATGTCCGCGCCGCCCGCGTCGATGGCCGAGAACAGCGCGAAGCTGTCGTCGCCGGTGGCTCGGGCGTCGTTGTTGCTGACCAGGTTGTTGGTGCTCCCGTTGGTCATGTTGATGCCGTCGGCGAACATGTTCCGGATCCGGGAGTTCTTGATCGTCATGTAGTCGGTGTTCGCGCCCCAGTACAGGCACACCATGTGCTCGTTCCAGATGTTGTCGATCACGATGTTCGACACGTTGGAGAAGTCGAACACCTTGCCCGGCCCGTCGATCCGCGAGGTGTAGTTACCGAAGTACGCGAAGTTCTTGAACGACGAGTTCGCCGCCGACGCCTCGGCCCGGAAGCCGATGTCGGTGTTGTCCTGACCCGACGGCGCGTTGAACCGGGTGTACCAGGGGCCGGCACCGGTCACCTGGACGGCCTTGCCGTACACCTGGAACTTCGAAGCGGTGGAGTAGTTGCCGGCGGGCAGGTACACCCCGACCAGGTTGCCGGTGGTGTCCATCCGCACCCGGTCCAGGGCGTTCTGCACGTCCTGGTGGGTGAAGCCGGCCGGCGTGGTGTAACGGGTCGGGTCGGGGTTGGCGATCGGCGACACCTGCTCGGTGTTGATGAAGTCGATCGCGTACGTGGTGGTGTTGGCCGGGTCCTTCTGTAGGCGGATCTTGCTGCCGGCCGGGACGGTGGAGTTGAGCATGACGTTGGCTTCGTCGTAGATGTGCCGCGGCCCGCCCGCGCTCGGCGAGTTACCCGGGCTGGCCTCGTTGCCGTACAGCCAGGCGTACCTGGACGTCAGGTCGATGGCCTTGTGGAAGGTGCCGTTGACGTAGACGTTCAGCGTCGAGTTGATCCCACCGCCGCCCGGTGCGTCCGGGATGGAGAAACGGGTGACAAGCGTGTTGGTGCTGGCCCGGGTGGTGAACTCGACGTAGCTGCCGGTCGAGTTGAGGGTCACCGCCCGACGGCCGGACGCCTCACCGGCCAGGTCGCCGATCTCCCGGTTCGGCCCGACGACCGCCGCGCCGCCGCCGACCACGCCGTCCTCGGCCTCGTACATGTCGTACGGCATGTTCGCGCCGCGCCCCACGAAGAGCGGGCGGTCGCTGGTGTTGTTTGCCTGCTTGACCGGCAGTTCGTTGCCGTCCACGGCGAGCACCACCCGGACGGTGTACTTGCCGTTCGCGGCGGTCCAGGTGCCCAGGTTGATCGGGCCGACCGTCGCACCGGCGTTGATCACGCCGGAGTACGAGCCCGTCAGGGTACGGACCACGGTGCCGGACTCGTTGAGAACGGTGAGCGTGATGCCGTGCGCACCGGACGCGGAGGCCTGGTTGCCGGCGTTGCGGACGGACACCGAGAAGGTGACCGTGTTGCCGGCCGACGGGTTGCCCGGCGACCAGGCGACCGCCGAGGCGACCAGGTCGGAGCTGGCGACCGCGGCGACCACGAGCGGGCTGGGGTTGGTGTAGCTGTTGTTGGTGTCGTCCTGCTCGACGACCGAGTTCGACTCGTCGACCTTGGCGCTGAGCGGGTAGCTGCCCGAGTCGCGGGTGCCGATGCTGGCGCTGACGGTCGTCGACGCGCCGGCCGCGAGGCTGCCGACGGACGCGGTGCCGACCCGGGTGGAGCCCAGGTAGAAGTTGACGTTCGTCGCGCCGGAGGTCGCCGAGCCCGCGTTGCGCACGGTGGCCGAGAGCGTGATGGTGCTGGTCTCCACGGGCGCGGACGGGCTGAACGACATGCCGGTCACGGTCAGGTCCGGGTTCGGCGCCGGGGTGCCGAAGACCTGGAACTCGGCCACCTGCCCGGCCGGGGCGCCGGTGTTCGAGGCGATCGAGAGCCGCACGTCGGCCGCCGCGCCGGAGACCGGGATGGTCACCGTGTTGCCGCTGCCCGGGTTGAACGTGTAGTTCGCCGCCCCGACAAGGGTGGTGAAGCTCGACGAGCCCTGGTCCCGGCCCAGCACCGTGATGTTCTGGGTACGCGCGCCCCACGCCGAGTCCGGGTTGAGCTTAAGCACGACCTGGCTGAGGCTTGCGTTCGCGCCGAGCTGCACGGTCAGCGTGCTCGGGTTGCCGTTGCCCTCCCAGTAGGTGGCCACGTTGTTGTCGTTGGCGTTGGTGGCCACGAACGTGTGCACGAAACCGGAGGCGGTGATCGGCTTACCGATCGCCAGGTTGCTCCCGGTGGGCGGGTTGCCGGTTCCGGTCCGGGTCACCGTGTTGCTGTTCGACGACTGGTTGCCGGCCGCGTCCTTGGCCCGCACGTAGTACGAGACGGTGGCGCTGTCCGCCTGGCTGTCGGTGTACGTCAGGGTCGAGCCGCTGACGCTGCCGCGCAACGCGCCGTTGGCGTAGATGTCGTACCCGGTCACCCCGACGTTGTCGCTCGACGCCGACCAGGTGAGCCGGACCTGCCCGCTGGCCGGCTGGGTGTAGGCCAGGCTGCCCGGGGCGGTGGGAGCCTGGGTGTCGTTGCTGCCGGTGGCGCCGTACACCTCGACCTCGGAGAACTGCGCGGCCGGCCAGCCGGTGTTGCCGGTGACCTGGACGCGTACGTAGCGGGTGCTGGTCGCGGTGAAGCTGACCGTCGCGGTGTTGCCGCTGCTCGGGTTGAAGGTGTAGCCGGCGGAAGCCTTCAGCGTGCTGAAGGACGAGCCGTTTGTCGAGCCCAGCACCGACAGTGTCTGGGTCCGGGTCTGCCAGTCCGACGACGGTGGCAACTTCAGCACCACCCGGTCCACGCTGACCGTGGCGCCCAGGTCTGCCTGGATCCACTGCGGGAAGGCGTTGTTGTTGCTCTCCCAGTAGGTCGAGGCGTTGCCGTCGTTGGCGTTGCCCGCCACGTAGTTCTGGTTGTAGCTGCTGGCGGTCATGGTGGCGGAGAGCCCGGCGAGCATGGCCACCCGGGCTGCGGCGGCGACCCGGTCGGCCGCCGGTGCCGCGCTCGCCATGGGGGTGACGACCGGGGCGGTGGCGAGGAGCATCCCGGCGAGCGCGCCGGCGATGATCCGACGGCGGCCCGAGCGGGCGGTGCGGGGGACGGTGGTGGGCGCGCCGGTTGGCGGCGTGCCTGGTCTGGTGCCGGTCCTGGACATGGGGTCGCTACACCTCTTTCGGGGGTGGGTGGGGTGCGTTGCCCGGCGACGGGTGCAGGGGTACGCCCGTCGTTCCGCGACAGGTGGGGGGCGGTGCGGGTTGGGGCGGGTCGGGTGGCCGGCGCGGCGTTGCGCCGAAGGGCCCGGACCGGGTGCCCCCGCCCGGTCGGGGCGGGGGCATCCGAGCTAGCTGGTGTAGACCTCGAACTCGCTGAGCTGGCCGGCCGGCCAGCCGCTGTTGCCGGTGACGGTCAGCCGCAGGTACCGCTGGGTGGTCGCCGTGAAGGTCACGGTGACCGTGTTGCCGCTGGCCGGGTTGAAGCTGTAGCCGGCGGACGCCTTCAGCGTGCTGAACGTCGAGCCGTTCGTGGAGCCGAGCACCGAGAGCGTCTGGGTACGCGTCTGCCAGGCCGACGACGGTGGGAGCTTCAGCACCACCCGGGACACCGAACGGTCGGCCCCCAGGTCCACGGTCAACGACTGCGGGAACGCGTTGTTGGCGCTCTCCCAGTAGGTGTTCGCGTTGCCGTCCACCGCGTTGGGGGCGGCGTACACGTCGGAGTGGCTGGTCTCGGTGATCGACCGCCCGGCCGCCAGGTTGCCGCTCGGCGGCGGCGTGGTCGGGGGCGGGGTGGTCGGCGGGGGTGTGGTGGTGGGCGGCGGGGTGGTCTGCGTGCCGCCGTACACCTCGACCTCGGAGAGCTGGGCGGCCGGCCAACCGGTGTTGCCGGTGACGGTGACCCGCAGGTAGCGGCGGTCACCGGAGGGCAGCCCGATCGACACGGTGTTGCCCGAACCGGGGGCGAAGACCCGACCTGCGGACGACGCCAGCGTGCTGTACGACGAGCCGTCGGTGGAGCCGAGCACCGAAAGCGTCTGGGTGCGCTGCTCCCAACCGCTCGGCAGCTTGAGTACCACCCGGTCGACCGACCGGGACGCGCCCAGGTCGATGGTGACCGACTGGGGGAAGGCGTTGTTGGCGCTCTCCCAGTAGCTCGCCGCGTTGCCGTCCACCACGTTGGCGCCCGTGTAGCTCTGGTTGGTGCTGGTAGTGGTCGTCGACCGGCCCAGCGCCAGGTTCCCGCCGGTCGGGGGCGGCGTGGTGGGCGGTGGGGTGGTGGGCGGCGTCGTGGTCGGGGGCGGGGTCGTGGTGGGCGGCGGCGAGGTGGGTCCGCCACCCCACTGGGGGTCCGGCCACGGGCCGCAGTACGGGGTCGGGGTGTACCAGCCGGAGTTGCCGGAGCCCTGGGTGATCTGGAAGCCGCCACCCACGCAGTTGTGCATCGGGTTGCTCTGCGCGATGTTCGTGGCCCGCACGTTGGTGAAGGACACCTGGCTGGGTGCCTGCACCTGGAGCGCGTACGTGCCGGCGCCGTCGATCCGGACGTTGCTGAGGTTGATGCCGCTGGTCTGGCCCTCGATCCAGTGCAGCGCCGCGTAGGAGCTGTCCAGGATGTCGGTGTCGGTGATGTTGATGGTGGCCTGCTGGAACGACTCGTTGAGGGCGGAGAACCAGATCGCCCCGACGCCGAAGTTCCAGTTGTAGTCCGAGTTGCCGTTGCGGATCAACGTGTTCCGGGCGACCGTCCAGGTGCCCCGGACCGCGGTGTCGCCCTGCACACCCGGATAGCGGTTCGCCACGTGGATGCCGCCGCCGTTGGTGAGCGAGTCGGCGGTCACGTTGTCGGTGATCTTGATGTCCCGACCGCCGTAGCTGACCAGGTGGTTCGCCAGCAGGGTCACGCCGATGGTGTTGTGGGTGAACGAGTTGTTGACGTTCGGCACGCTCTGCGCCCACATCGCGAGGGCGTCGTCGCCGGTGTTGCGGACGAACGTGTTCGTCACCGTCGAGTTGGTGACGCCGGTGTGGAAGTTCACCCCGTCCGCGGTCTGGTCCAGGATCCGGCTGTTGCGGATGGTGAAGTTGTCCATCGGACCGTCCATCCACGCCCCGACCTTGGTGTTCTCCAGCCACAGGTTGTCGACCACCGAATTGGTCATCGCCCCGCCCAGGGCGTTCACCTGGTCGTCGTCGACCCGCTCACGGATGTCGCCGATGATGGCGAAGTCCCGCAGCGTGACGTTGCGGCTGGGCCCGTTGGCCTCGTGCGACCGGACGGGGCCGGTGTAGCCGCCGCCGGGGACGTACTTGCCGTAGATGCCGACGGACCTGTTCCGCTCGGTGGGGTGCCGGCCGCCGAGCACCGAATACCAGGGGCCCGCTCCGCGCAGCGTCACCCCGTCGACCACCACGTGGTCCCAGAGGGTGAAGGTGCCGGTCGGGATCCAGACCGCCCGGCCCTGGGCCTTACCGGCGTCGACCGCGGCCTGGAACTTCGCCGTCGAGTCGGTCGCGCCGCTCGGGTCCGCGCCGAAGTCGGTGACCACGTCGATGACACCGCTGGGCTTGGCGATCGGCGCGACGAGCTCGAAGTCGGCCAGGTCGATGGTGAAGGTCGGCGACTGCGCCGTCGAGGAGACCTGGAGACGGATCTTCGTGCCGGCCGGCTGGGTGCTGCCGAACAGTGCCCGGGTCTCGTCGTAGAAGTGGTGCGGGTTGGTGTCGCCCGGGTTGTTGTTGAACGGGTACCCGCCGTAGTACCAGCCGTACTTCGACGTGACCGGGACCGACTTCAGCAGGTTGCCGTTGGCCCGCAGGTCGATCGTGGCGTCCCGGCCGGTGCCGGCCGAGTTGTCCGGCAGGCTGTAGCGGAAGGTCACCGCGTTTGCCGGGGCGGTGAGGGTGAACTCGACGTACTCACCGACGGCGTCGAGAGTGACCGCCTCCCGGCCGGACGCCTCGGACGGCAACGTCCCGTAGCGCCGGTCCGGGCCGATCTTCGTGCCGTTGTGGGCGACCTTCTCCGCCTCGTGCTCGATGAACGGCACGGTGGCACCCCGGTTGGGGATGTCGAAGGGGGACAACCCCGCCGCCGAGGCCGGGGTCGCGGTGCCGGTGACCGCGAGGGCGGTCACCGATGTTGCGGCGAGCAGGGCGGCGGCGATGGCGGCCAACCCTGCCCGGGTCGGGTGTCGGTGGTGCGGGGTGCCGGTGGTGTGGTTGGCCATGAGCTGCGCTCTCCCTTTCGTCAGGCAGGCCAGATCCCCCCGTGTCGGTGCGGTGTCGCGCGTCCCCCCTCGGGTCTCCCTTCCTTGTGGGGTGGTGCCGGCGGCCGGGACGGGCCGCCGGCACCACGGCGAACAGAGTCAGGTCAGGCCGGGCCGTCCGCCGGGCGCGGCCCGTCGGTGGATTCGGCGGTACGCAGCCAGACCGCAGTGTCGGACGGCAGCAACCCGTCTTCGAGCGGTCCACTGGCCAGCAGCAAGCCCCCCTGAGCTGGCATCGGCACCGGCACCGCGGACAGGTTGACCACGCAGGTGAAGCCACCGCCACGGCTGAACGCCAGCACCCCGTCCGGAGCGGGCAGCCAGGTCAGCTCGCCGTCACCGAGCGCCGGCTCGGCCTTGCGGGCCTGGATCGCCGCCCGGTACAGCTCGAGCATCGAGGCCGAGTCGCCGGTCTGCGCGCGGGCCGTACGGTCCTTCCAGTCGGCCGGCTGCGGCAGCCAGGGCGCCGCGGCACCCGCCGGGCTGAACTCGAACGGCGGCTCGTCCCCGGCCCACGGCAGCGGTACGCGGCAGCCGTCCCGACCCGGGTCGACCCGGCCGGACCGCTCCCACATCGGGTCCTGACGCATCGCGTACGGGATGTCCTCGACCTCGTAGAGGCCCAGTTCCTCGCCCTGGTAGACGTAGGCGGCACCGGGCAGCGACAGCGAGAGCAACGCGGCGGCGCGGGCCCTGCGGGTGCCCAGCTCCAGGTCGGTGGGGGTCCCCTCGCGTTTGGCGGCGAAGCTGAACCGGGTGTCCGCCCGACCGTAGCGGGTGACGTGTCGGGTGACGTCGTGGTTCGAGAGCACCCAGGTGGCCGGCGCGTTCACCGGCGCGTGCGCGCTGAGCGTCCCGTCGATGCTCTCCCGCAGCGCGGCGGCGTCCCACGCGCAGCCGAGGAAGTCGAAGTTGAACGCGGCGTGCAGCTCGTCCGGGCGCAGGTAGTTGGCGAACCGCTGCCGGTCCGGCAGCCACACCTCACCGATCAGCGCCCGGTCGGCGTACTCGTCGGCGACCCGACGCCAGCCCCGGTAGATGTCGTGCACGCCGTCGAGGTCGTGGAACGGGTGCGGCTCGTCCTCGCGGACCTCGGGCAGCGTCCCGTCCTTGACCAGCAGCCCGGCGGAGTCGATCCGGATGCCGTCCACACCCCGGTCGAACCAGAATCGCAGGATGTCCTCGAACTCCTCCCGCACCCGGGGGTGGTCCCAGTTGAAGTCCGGCTGCTGCGGGGCGAACAGGTGCAGGTACCAGTCACCGGGGGTGCCGTCCGGGTTCGTGGTGCGGGTCCAGGTCGGCCCGCCGAACTCGCCGACCCAGTCGGTGGGCCGCTCGTCACCGTCGGGGCCTCGGCCGGGCCGGAACCAGAACAGGTCCCGTTCGGGTGCGCCGGGCCCGCCGGCGAGCGCCGCCTGGAACCAGGGGTGCGCGTCGGAGCAGTGGTTGGGCACCACGTCGACGATGGTCCGGATGCCCAGCGCGTGCGCCTCGGCGATCAGCGCCTCCGCCTCGACCAGGCTGCCGAAGACCGGGTCGATGTCGCGATAGTCGGAGACGTCGTAGCCGGCGTCCGCCATCGGGGACGGGTACCAGGGGCTGAACCAGATCGCGTCGACGCCGAGCGCGGACAGGTGGTTCAACCGGGACCGGATGCCGGCGATGTCACCGATGCCGTCACCGTTGCCGTCGGCGAAGCTCCGGGGATACACCTGGTAGATCACCGCTCCACGCCACCACGGACTGCTGTCTGCTGTGGACACGAGCACCTGCTTTCTGGGTCAGTACGTCGGCGGGTCCGCCGGACCTGTATGTGTGTCGGACGAACTGTCGTTGTTCGCCGCGCGGGGTGTTGCGGACGTGGCTAGCCCTTGATGCTGCCCGTGGTCAGACCGGACATGATGTTCCGCTGGAAGATCAGGAAGATGATGACCGTCGGGATCGCGGCGATGACCGAGGCGGCGATCACCACGTTCATCGGTGTGCCGCCGGCGAAGGTGTAGATGCCGACGCTCACCGTCCGGGTCTCGGGCGAGGGCATGACCAGCTTCGGCCAGAGGAAGTCCTTCCACACCGCCGTCACGGCGAAGATCGAGACGACGCCGAGGATGGGGCGCGACAGCGGCAGGATGATCGACCAGAGCGTACGCAGCGACGACGCCCCGTCCATCAGGGCGGCCGCCATCAGCTCCTCCGGAATCGAGTCGAAGAACCGCTTCAACAGGAAGATGTTGAACGCGTTGGCGACCATCGGCAGCCAGATGGCGAACGGTGAGTCCAGCAGGTTGATGTGCAGGATCGGCAGGTCGAGCACCGTCACGTACTGCGGCACGATGAGGACCATCGCCGGGATCATCAGCGTCGCCAGCATCAGGCCGAGGATCGCGTTACCGAAGATCGGTCGGAGCTTGGACAGCGAGTACGCCGCCGCGCTGTCGAAGACCAGTTGGAACAGCACCGCGCCGATCGCGTAGTAGAAGGTGTTGAAGAGCAGCTTGGCGAGGGCCAGGTTGTTCCAGGCGTCGATGTAGTTCTGCGGCTGCGGGTCCTTCGGGAACAGCGAGGGTGGGGTCTGCGCGATCTCCTGACCGGACTTGAGCGCGCCGGTGACCATCCAGTAGAGCGGGCCGAGGAAGACGAGCGTGAACCCCGCCACCACGACGACGAGCAGCGTCCAGTAGATGACCCGACCGCGTCCCCGGCTGATCTGGGTCTGGGAGATGAGGGTCCGGGTTCCGGAATCCTGTGCCATTCCTCGCCGTCCTAGTCCTGTTTCGCAGTCAGCCGCACGTACACGGCGGAGAAGCCGGCCAGCACCACGAGCATGATCACGCCCAGCGCGGCGGCGCCGTTGAGGTCGTTCTGGAAGAACCCGTGCTGGTAGATGAGGTACGCCACCGAGGTCGCGGAGTCCTCCGCGCCCGCACCGTTGGCGAGGATCAGTGGCTCGATGAAGAGCTGCATGGTGGCGACGATCTGCAGCATCGCCAGGAGCGCGAGGATGAGCCGGGTCTGCGGGATGGTGACGTGCACGATCCGTCGCCAGATCCCGGCGCCGTCCAGCTCGGCAGCCTCGTACAGCTCGCCCGGGATGTTCTGCAACGACGCCAGGTAGATGAGCACCGCGCCGCCCATGTTCATCCAGGTCGACGCGAGCACCATCGCCGGCATCGTCATCTCGGGCGACTGCATCCACTGCGAGGTGGGCAGGTGCAGCGCCTTCAGGATCGCGTTGAAGAGACCCGCCTCGCTGGGGTCGTACGCGTAGAACTTGAAGAGGAACAGCGCGGAGGCCGGCGGCAGCATCACCGGCAGGTAGACCAGGATCCGCAGGTAACCCTTGCCGTGCCGGAACTCGTTGAGCAGGATCGCCACGAAGAACGGCACCACGTAGCCGAGGGCGAGCGCGAGCACCGTGAAGTAGAACGTGTTCTGCCAGGCCGTCCAGAAGCTCGGGTCGGCGATGATGCGGGAGTAGTTGTCCCAGCCCACCCAGGTGGTCTCGCCGCGCCGGGTGCGCTGGAAGCTCATCACGATGCCGCGGATCATCGGGTACCAGGAGAAGACGACGAAGCAGAGCACCGCCCCGATCAGGAACGCGTGACCGGTGAGGTTGTCCCGTACCTTGCGGCCGAGGCTGGTGCGCTGCGGCCGCGCCGAGTACGGCGACGGCGGGCGGCCCGGTTTCCTGCGGGTCTCCGGGACGGTGGTGATCGCCAAGGCAACTCCTGGGTGAGTCGGTGACGTCGACGATGCGGTGCGAGGAGTGTGGGGGCCGGATCGGCGTGCCGGCCCCCACACGATCGGTCAGCTCTCGGCGGCGAGGAGCTGGTTGACCTTCTCCTCGGCGGTCTTGAGCAGGGCGTCGATGTTCGAGTTCGGGTTGGTCAGCACCCCGGACATCGCGGCGTCGAGCACCGCGTAGATGGCCTGGGCGTTGCGCGGCTCACCCTTGATCGGAACCGGGGTCGCCTCGAAGAGCGCGAAGTTCGCCGTGTCGACGTTCGCGTTCGCCTTGCGCAGCTCCAGCTCCTGCTTCTGCGCGTCACTGCCGTTCGCGAAGAGCAGCGGCTGGGGCAGACCCACCGGGTAGTTCTGCGGCTTGGCCCGGACGTAGTCGAACTGGCCCTTGCCCGGGGTGAGCTTCTGGTACGCGACCCACTTCAGACCGGCCTTGACCTGCTCGGGAGTGAGGTCCTTCTTGAAGAAGTAACCCTCGCCGCCACCGAGCGTCCCCTTCGCCGCGCCGTCCTGGCCGGGCAGCGGAGCCATCGCCCAGTCCTGGAACTTGCCCTGGAACTGGCTGACGATCGCCTGGGTGGCGTCCGGCGCGCCGATGAACATGCCGACCTTGCCCGCACCGGCGTTGGTCAGCAGGTCGCCCCACTGCAGCAGCTGACGGGCGCCCATGCTGTTGTCGCCGTACCGCATGTCCTTGAGGTTCTGCAGGACCTGCTTGCCCATCGGGTTGTTGAAGTCGGCCTTCTTGCCGTCCTCGCTCAGCACCCGGCCGCCCTGCGAGTAGAGCAGGGAGGTGAAGTGCCAGCCGCCGGTGTTGCCGGCGCTGTACTCCGAGTAGCCGGCGATGCCGTTGCCGAGCGCGGAGATCTTCTTGGCGGCGGCCCGGACCTCGGCCCAGGTCTTCGGCGGGTTGTTCACGTCCAGCCCGGCCTGCTGGAACAGGACCTTGTTGTAGACCAGGCCCATCGAGTAGTTCTTCACCGGGACGGCGTAGAGCTTGCCACCGTCGGTGAAGACCTCCTTGAGCGCCGGGTCGACGCTGTCCCAGGTCGCGATCGCGTCCTTGTTGACGTGCTGGCTGATGTCCATCGCCTGGCCGGAGTCGAGCACCTGCTGGAGATCGGTCATGTAGCCGTAGAACACGTCAGTGACCGTGCCGCCGGCGAGGCGGGCGGTGAAGTCCGGCGGGTTGTTGCACTGCTCGCCGACGCTGACGCTCTTGATGGTGATGTCCGGGTTCTGCTTCTGGAACTCGGCGACGTCGTCGTTCCAGTTCTTCAGCAGCTCCTTCTGCGCGCCGACCGGCTGGCAGTCGACCGTGATGGTGACCTTGCCGCTGGCGTTCGAGCCCTTGTCGTCGCTCTTCGTGGAGCACGCCGTGAGGCTGAGCCCCAGGCCGGCCACGAGCGCGACCGCCGCAGCCTTTCGGTAGTGCGGTACGGACATCTGTCCATCCCTTCGGGAACGGGTGACTCCAATGACCTTCGCTGATCTGCGGTGATACGACCTGACGCCCAGTAGCTGCGTCGGAGCCAGGTGTGAGTGGAGTCACTGTAGCGAGGCCGACTCATTTCAGCAAGGTATCGACCCGGTTCCGAAAGGACACGACGCGATGACGACAGATGTTGGCAAGCCAGTGAAAGCGCCCCAATAAAGCGGACTTTAACGCGTCATACCGCCCCATTCGAGCAGGTCGATGCCGCCAGCCCCTGCCCGAGCGCGTCGATCATGGAGTTGTGGTGCCTGATTCAGGGGCATTACGGGCGTTATGCAACCCACCACAACTCCATGATCGACGTGGCGTGGTGTGGCGTGGTGTGGCGTGGTGTGGGGTGGGGTGGTGTGGGGTGGGGTGGTGTGGGCACCGAAAACGGCCGCCGACCGCGTGGAGCGGTCGACGGCCGGAAGGCTCGTTCGGTGCAGTCCCTAGCGACCAGGGGCGGGAGCGGTCGAGCCGCGTACCACCAACTCAGGCTCGAAGAGCAGCTCGTCCTGGAGCACACCGACACCTTCGATCTGGGTGACCAGCAGGTCGACGGCAGCCTGCCCCATCGTCTCGATCGGCTGCCGGACCGTGGTCAACGGCGGGTCGGTGCAGGTCATGAACGCGGAGTCGTCGAAGCCCACCACCGAAATGTCGGTCGGCACCGAGTGACCCAGCCGCCGGGCCGCACGGATCGTGCCCAACGCCAGTACGTCGCTGGCGCAGATGATGCCGGTGACGCCACGCTCGACCAGTTTCGTCGCGGCAACCCGTGCGCCCTCCATCGAGAAGCTGGAACGTTCGACGCACTCGGCGTCGCCCTCGTCCCAGCCGGCGGCCCGGGTCATCGCGTCCAGTTTGCGGCGCGACGGCACATGCCCCTCCGGGCCGAGCACCATCCCGATGCGTTCGTGCCCGAGCGAGCGCAGATGCCCGTACGCCTGCTCCACCGCCACCGCGTCGTCAGTCGAGACCCGGGGAAAACCCAGCTCGTCCACACCCGCGTTGACGAGCACGACCGGAAGACCTCGATCAGTCAGCCGACGGTAGTGGTCGTGCCGTGCGTCCGCGAGCGCGTACGAACCACCAGCGAAGATCACCCCGGAGACCTGGTGGTCGAGGAGCATCTCCACGTAGTCCATTTCGGAGACACCACCGATGGTCCGGGCGCAGAGAGCCGGGGTGTAGCCGCGCTGGGCGAGCGTCCCGGTGACGACCTCGGCCAACGCCGGGAAGATCGGGTTCTGCAATTCGGGCAGCACCAGCCCGACCAGCCGGGCGCGTTCGCCACGCAGCTTGGTGGGTCGCTCGTAGCCGAGCACGTCCAGCGCGGTCAGCACCGCGGTCCGGGTCGCCTCTGAGACTCCGTCACGGCCGTTGAGCACCCGGCTAACGGTGGCCTCGCTGACGCCCGCCTTCTTGGCAACTTCAGTCAACCGCTTGGTCACGAGCGCAATCGTACGTCGTCTTGATGAAAGAAATGAACAGCAAAATGCGCTGCGCTTGCTGTCCGACTGCCGCATTCTTCCCACCGGTCACCAAATAGGCGCATCCACCGGATCGCGCGGTAGGCCTTCGCGGCGAGCCCGGCGCGCATCCACACGGTCACGCGGTAGGCCTTCGCGGCGGGCGCGGCCAGGTCGAATCGCTCCGTTCGCCGCCCGCGCCGCCGGTGCCGAGGCCGGTGCCAGTGCCAGTGCCAGTGCCAGTGCCAGGCCCAACGCCACACTCCGCGCGGCGCCGACACCAGCTCGGGTCGTTTCCAGCGGTCGCGCGCACCGCCACGAGCCGTATGACTCTGCGGCATAGATATGCCTCAGAGTCATGGTGCTCTGCGCGACGTGTCCCCGGCTGACGCCGAATGCTCGCTGCCTGCCAAGATCCGCGCAACAACAGGGATATTGATGTCTCCTGCACGTCGGAGGCAGCAACATCCCGGGAAGTTGCGCGAATCTTGGGCCGGGGCCGGGGCCGGGGCCGGGGCCGGGGCCGGGGCCGGGCCGGGCCGGGGCCGGAGCGCGGGGCCGGAGCGCGGGGCCGGGACCGGGGCCGGGGCCGGAGCGCGGGGCCGGGGCCGGAGCGCGGGGCCGGGACCGGGGCCGGAGCGCAGGGCCACCGGACGCGGGCGGTCGTCAGGACAGGTCGCGTAGGGCGGTTTCGATGGCCCGGTGGAAGGTCGGGTACGCGTAGATCATGTGCCGGAGCTGACTCAACGGCACCGCCGCGTGCACCGCCACCACGAGGGCGGACAGCACCTCGCCGCCGGCCGGGCCGACCGAGGTCGCACCGATCAGCACGCCCTGGTCGGCGTCCGCCACGACCTTGATGAAACCGTCGTCCCCGACCCGGTGGATCCAACCCCGGGTCGAGCTGCCGAGCGGGGTGAAGCCCACCTGGACGTTGATGCCACGGTCACGGGCCTGCTGCTCGGTGAGCCCGACCGCACCGATCTCGGGATCGGTGAAGGTCACCCGGGGCAGCGCGCGGTAGTCGGCGCGCGGGACGGTGCCGGCCGATCCGCTCGAGCCGCTGGCGGCAAGCGAACTGGACGCGCCCATCGCTCCGCCGACCACGCTTGAGGTGCCGCTGGCGTCCGCTCCCGCCTTCGCCTGCCGGGCGCGGGCCAGGATGTCGGCGATCACGATTCCCGCCTGGTACATGGCGATGTGGGTGAAGGCGCCCTCGCCGGTCAGGTCGCCGACTGCCCAGACATGGTCGGTGACGTGCAGCCGGTCGTCGACCGGGAGGTAACGCTGACTGGCGTCCAAGCCGATCGTGTCCAGACCCAGCTCGGCCAGGTGGGCCTTGCGTCCGGTCACCACCAGCAGCCGTTCGGCGGTGAACGCCGTGCCGCCACTGCCGCGCAGGGTAAACCTGGCCCCGTCGTGTTCGACCCGTTCGGCGCGTACTCCGGTGTGGATCTCCACGCCGTCGGCGCGCAGCGCGGCGGCGGCGACCTCGGACGCCTCGGGCTCCTCGACGGCCAGCACCCGGTCGAGCGCCTCGACCACGGTGACCCGGACCCCGAAGCGGGCGAAGACCTGCGCCAGCTCCAGACCGATCGCGCCGCCGCCGAGCACGAGCATCGACTCCGGCAGCTTCTCGACCTCGATCGCCTGGTGGTTGGTCCAGTACGGCGTGTCGGCCAGGCCGTCGATCGGCGGCACCGACGGACGGGTGCCGGTGCCCAGCACCACCCCGTGTCGGGCTTCGAACACCTGGTCGCCGACCCGGACCCGGCGCGGACCGTCGAGCCGGCCGCTGCCCCGCACGAGCCGGCCGCCCTTGCCGATGAACCGCTCGGCGGCGACCGTGTCGTCCCAGGTGTCGGTGGCCTCCTCGCGGATCCGCTTGGCCACGGGCGCCCAGTCCGGCTGGACCTGCGCCGTTCCGGCGAGCCCGTCGACCCGGCGGGCCTCGGCGAGCGCGTTCGCCGCTCTGATCATCATCTTGCTCGGGATGCAGCCCCAGTAGGGGCATTCGCCGCCGACCAGGTCCCGTTCGACGCCGACGACGCTCAGGCCGGCCTCGGCGAGCCGTTCGGCCACCTCCTCGCCGCCGACACCGAGCCCGACAACGACCACGTCCACCAGCTCCGCCTCTGCCACACGGACCAGCATCCCCCAGCGACACCACCCCGACCACCGGGGTCGGCGGAAAAAGTCGGCACGCTCACCAGCCCGAACGCTTACCGTGGCCGGATGCACGCACGCTTCGGTCCGGTCCGGGACTGCTTCCACGACCTGCTCGCCTCGGGCCGGGAGACCGGCGCCGGCCTGACCATCTGGTACGACGGGCAGCCGGTCGTGGATCTGGTCGGCGGCTCCCGCAGCGGCCGCGGGCCGGGTGGTGAGCCGTGGCTGCCGGGCACGCTCGTGAACGTCTACTCGGTCGGCAAGCCGGTGGCCGCGCTCTGCGTGCTGCTGCTCGTCGACCGGGGGGCGGTCGACCTCGACGCAGACGTGCAGCGGTACTGGCCGGAGTTCCGCACCCTCGCCACCGTGCGCCAGGTGTTGTCGCACACCGCTGGGCTGCCGGCCTTTCCGGTGCCCCGACCGGCCACCGCGATCGCCGACTGGACGCTGCTCACCGGCGACCTGGCCGCCGCCGACCCGGAGTGGTCGCCGGGCTCGGTGGCCGGGGAACACGCCTGGACGTACGGGCATCTGGTGGGCGAGCTGGTCCGCCGCGTCGACGGACGGTCGGTGGGTCGGTTCCTGGCCGAGGAGGTCGCCGACCGGTGGCGACTCGACCTCGGCTTCGGGCTCACCGAGGCGGATCAGCTGCGCTGCGCCGACCTGCGGTACGGCGACCCGCAGTGGCCGAGCCGCAAGCTCGGCGAGCCGGGGTCACTGCGGGCGCGGGCGCTTGGCAACCCGGCCGGCGGGCTGGACCTGGCCGTGCTGAACACTCCGCTCTGGCGGGGTGCCGAGATGCCCGCCGTCAACCTGCACGCCACCGCGTCCAGCCTGGCCCGGCTCTACGCGGGTCTGCTGGCCGGCGGTGTGCTGGACGGCGTCCGGCTGATCGACCAGGACCTGATCGCGGAGGCGACAGCGGTCCAGTACGACGGGCCGGACCTGGTGCTGGACCGTACGGTCCAGTGGACGCTCGGCATGCAGCGGGAGCCGGACGGCAGTTGGGGCATGGGCGGCATCGGTGGCAGCAGCGCCTGGGCCGACCCCGAGCGCGGCTACGCCTTCGCGTACGCCACCGCGCACCTGGCCGAGCACGACCGGGTGGACGAGCTCGTCGAGGCGTTGCACTCGGTGCTCTGAGGCGACCGGCGACCAGCGACCGGCGACCAGCGACCGGCGACCGGCGACCGGCGTTCAGCGCAGCCAGACCGGGTCGGTGCCGGGCACCGACAGCGGCGGCGGGTAGTCGAACGTGCTCCGGAGCTGGTCGGGCAGCCGCCACGGTTGGTGCACCGCCTTGCCCTGCACTCCCTTCAGTTCCGGCACCCAGCGACGCACGTAGTCGCCGTCCGGGTCGTACCGCTCGGCCTGCCGGACCGGGTTGAACCCCCGGTAGGGCTTCGTGTCGTTGCCCGTGCCGGCGACCCACTGCCAGTTGCCGGAGTTGTTCGCCACGTCCCCGTCGAGCAGCCAGCGGAAGAACACCGCCACCCCGGACCGCCAGTCCTGTCCGAGGTGTTTGGTCAGGTAGCCGGCGGTGATCAGGCGGGCCCGGTTGTGCATCCAGCCCTGCGTCCGCAGCTGCCGCATCCCGGCGTCCACGATCGGCATCCCGGTGCGGCCCTCGGTCCAGGCGGTCAACGCGTCGTCGTCGTAGCGCCACTGCTCGGTGGCACCCCGCCGGTACGCGGCTGTCGAGATTTCCGGGAAGGCGGCGGTGACCTGGTAGTAGAAGTCCCGCCAGCAGAGCTGCCGGACGAACGGGCCGGACCGGTCGCCGGCCCGGTTCGCCACCGCGAGCGGCGACACGCAACCGAACCGCAGGTACGGGCTGAGCCGGGAGGTGTCGTCGCCGGCCATGTCGTCGTGCTGATCGCCGTACCGGGTCAGGTCGGGCAGCCAGTCGGTGAGCCGCTGCCGGGCGACCCGTTCACCGCCGATCGCCGCGTCCGGCGAGTCGCCGGCCGGCAACGCCGGCAGCCGGCCCACGCGTACGCCGTCGGGGAGCGTGACCCGGCGCGGCGGGGCCAGCTCCTCGCGCCACTGCTTGGCGGCCCAGGCCCGGTGGTAGGGGCTGAACACCCGGTAGTGGTCACCGCCGCCACCTGGGCGCAACGCGCCCGGCTCGACCACGGTCAGCCCGGGGAACAGGCGCAGGTGCAGCCGGTGGCGCTCGCACTCGGCGCGTAGTCGCCGCTCCCGGCGGCTGGCGTAACGGCTCACGTCGGCGCTGAGGGCGACCGCCGTGGCGCCGACCTCGCCGGCGAGTTGGATCGCCTCGGCCACCGGGTCGCCGTGCCGCACCACCAGGTCGCCACCGAGGTCACGGAGCTGGGCGCGCAGGTCGGCGAGGGCCTGGTGCAGGAACCGGGTGCGGTTGGCCGACAGGCCGGCCAGGGCCGGGTCGAGCACGTACAGCGGCACCACCCGGTCGAAGGCCGCACAGGTGGTGGCGAGCGCCGGGTGGTCGTGCACCCGCAGGTCGCGGGTGAGGAGCACGACCGCCGTGCTCGCGGTCACCGGCCCGCCGGGTGGATGGTCGGCCCGGGGATGACGACCGGCGTACCTGTCGAGCTGAGCAGGGCCCGCGCGGCCACCGCCATCCGTCGTCGCTGTGGCACCAGGGCCCGCCGGGCGAAGACGTCGTAGCCCTGCGCGGCCACCTCGTCGAGGATGCCGCCGTAGAGCGCGTACGCGGTGCGCATGCAGGCCTGCGAGGCGGGCGCCAGCATGGTGATGCCCGGTGCGGCGGCGGCGTAGTGCGCCTGGGCGCGGGTCACCTCGTACTCGATCAGGTCGCGGATCCGCGGCGTGACGCCGCCCCGGGCGCGGGCCTCGGCCAGTTCCTCGCGGGTGACCCCGAACTTCGCCATGTCCTCGTCCGGCAGGTAGGTGCGGCCCCGGTCGAGGTCCTCGGCGACGTCCCGGATGAAGTTGGTGAGTTGGAAGGCGAAGCCGAGCTGCCGGGCCGGCTCCCGGGCCGCGACCGGGTCGGAGCTGCCCAGGATCGGCAGCATCATGGTGCCGATGACCGCCGCCGAGCCCTCCATGTAGTCGAGCAGGTGGTCGTAGGTCGGGTACGCGGTGACGGTCAGGTCCATCGCCATGCTCTTCAGAAACGACGCAAAGTCGTCCCGGTCGAGATCGAAGACGGCGATCGTGTGCAGCACGGCCGGCAGCAACGGGTCGTCGACCGACGCACCGCGCAGACCGGCCATGAACTGGCTGGCCCAGTGGTCCAGCAGGGCGGCGCGCTCGGCCGGCGGCAGGTCCTCGGTGCGGTCGACGATCTCGTCCGCGTACCTGGTGAAGCCGTAGAGGGCGTGCACATGTCGTCGTTTCCAAGCGGGGAGCAGGCGGGTGGCGAGATAGTAGGTGCGGCCGTGGCGTTTGTGCAGCTCACGGCACCGGTCATAGGCAGCGGTGAGATCAGTTTCCACCGGCCCTCCTCCATTATCGACGCACCAATCGACGCAACTCGTAGCCTAGGGTACGCTCAGCCGCATGGCCAACGACGCAGTAGCGGGCAACGTGACCCGCGTGGCGCCGGCAGGGCCGGGGGATGGGGACGATCCGGTCCGCGCCGTCCTGGCCGCTTACACCCACGATCTGGTAACTGCGGTCGACGAGACCCTCGACACTTTCCTCACCGCCGAGGTGGCCACCCTCAACGACATCGACGCATCGATGGGCCACTTCGCCGCCACCGCGCGGGAGGCCGTCCTGACCGGCGGCAAGCGGATCCGATCCACGTTCGCCTACTGGGGTTGGCGCGGGGCGGTCGGCGGCACCGCGGCGCTGCCGCCCGTGCTGCCGGCGCTTGCCGCGCTGGAGCTGCTGCACACCTTCGCGCTGGTGCACGACGACGTGATGGACGCGTCCACCACCCGCCGTGGTCGACCCACCGCGCACGTCGCGCTCGCCGAGCAGCACGTCACCGCCGGCCACCGAGGTGACCCCGGCCGGTTCGGTGAGGCCGTCGCCGTGCTCATCGGCGACCTCTGCATGGTCTGGGCCGACCAGTTGCTGGCCCACGCCTCGGTGCCGTCGAACCGACTCTTCGAGGTGCGCCGCTGCTACGACCAGATGCGGGTGGAGACGGTCGCCGGGCAGTATCTCGACGTGCTCGGCGAGAACGACCCGGCCAGTTGGTCCGTCGACCGGGCACTGCGGGTGGCCCGCTACAAGACCGCCAGCTACACCGTCCAGCGACCACTGCTCTTCGGGGCCTGCCTCGCCGGGGTGCCCGCCGACGATCCGCTGGCCTCCGCGTACACCCACTACGGCCTGGCCGTCGGCGAGGCGTTCCAGCTCCGTGACGACCTGCTCGGCGTCTACGGCGACCCGGCGGCCACCGGCAAGCCGGCCGGCGACGACCTACGCACCGGCAAGCCCACCACGCTGCTCATGCTGGCCCGTGAGCTGGCCACACCGGCCCAGCTCACCGCGTTGGAGCGGGCCGCCGACGGCCCTGTCGACAGGCTCGCCGGACTGGTCGCCGAAACCGGCGCGGTGACCCGGCTGGAGCAGATGATCGCCGAACGGGTGAGCGACGCGCTGGCCGCGCTCGACGCCGCGCCCGTGGACCAGACGGCGCGAACCGCGCTGACCGGGCTGGCCACCGCCGCTACCAACCGGCGGGCCTGATGAGCGACTCGAGCGAGGAGGTGGTCACGTGCGGACGGTGACAGGACGGACCGACCGGGTGGTGGTCGTCGGGGCCGGGCTGGGCGGGCTCGCCTGCGCGCTGCACCTGGCCGGCAGCGGCCGACAGGTGACGGTGCTGGAGCGGGAGCCGGTCCCCGGCGGGCGGGCCGGTCGGCTCGGCGTCGACGGCTACGAGTTCGACACCGGCCCGACGGTGCTCACCATGCCCGACCTCATCGCCGAGGCGCTCGGCGCGGTCGGCGAGGAGCTGCACGACTGGCTGGAGCTGACCCCGCTCGACCCCGCCTACCGGGCCTACTACCCGGACGGCTCGACCCTCGACGTGCTCACCGACACCACCCGGATGGCGGCCGAGATCTCCCGGGTCTGCGGGCCCCGGGAGGCCGACGGCTACCTGCGTTTCGTCGAGTACGCGCGGGAGCTGTGGCGGCTGGAACGCACCGACTTCATCGAGCGCAACCTGGACGCGCCGACCGACCTGATCACCGGCAACCTGCTCAAGCTGCTCGGCGGCGGGGCCTTCCGGCGACTCCAAACGAAGATCAACCAGTTCTTCCGCGACCCGCGTACCCAACGGATCTTCTCCTTCCAGGCCATGTACGCCGGCCTCGCGCCGCACGACGCGCTGGCCATCTACGCGGTCATCGCGTACCTCGACTCGGTGGCCGGCGTCTACTTCCCGCGCGGCGGCATCCACGCGGTCTCCCGGGCGATGGCCGGCGCGGCGGAGAAGCACGGCGTGCAGATCCGCTACGACACCACGGTGACCCGGGTGGAGACCGCGAACGGCCGCGCCACCGGCGTGCTCACCGCCGACGGTGACCTGGTGCCGGCGGACGTGGTGGTGCTCAACCCCGATCTGCCGGTCGCCTACCGGGACCTGCTCCCCGCCGCGCCGAAGCGCCAGCTCACCTACTCGCCGTCCTGCGTCGTTCTGCACGTCGGCTCCCGACAGGGCTATGCGAAGATCGCCCATCACAACATCCACTTCGGGCGCGCGTGGAAGGGCACCTTCGATGAGGTCATTCGGCGAGGTGAGCTGATGACCGACCCGTCGCTCCTGGTGACCAACCCGAGCCGGACCGACCCCGCGGTGGCCCCGCCGGACCGGCACACCTACTACGTGCTCGCCCCGGTGCCCAACCTGCACCGGGCGCCGTTCGAGTGGCGCGGCGACCTGACCCAGCGCTACACCGACCAGCTGATCGGCACCCTGGAGGAGCGCGGCTACGTCGGCTTCGGCTCCGGGGTCGAGGTGCTCCGGGCGATCACGCCGGCCGAGTGGGAGGAGCAGGGGATGGCCGCGGGCACCCCGTTCGCCGCCGCGCACACCCTCTTCCAGACCGGCCCGTTCCGCCCGTCCAACCTGCACCGCGACCTGTCGAACGTGGTGTTCGTCGGCTCCGGGACCCAGCCCGGCGTCGGCGTGCCGATGGTGCTCATCTCCGGCAAGCTCGCCGCCGGCCGCATCACCGGTGAAGGCCGATGAGCAGCCGCGAGGAGCACCTCGTCGAACTCGTCGACGAGACCGGCACCCCCCACGGGGAGACGACCGTCACGGCCTCCCACCAACCGCCGGGGCAGTTGCACCGGGCCTTCTCGGTGATGCTCGTGGACCCGGACGGTCAGGTGCTGCTCCAGCGCCGAGCAGCCATCAAGACCCGGTTCCCGCTGCGGTGGGCCAACTCCTGCTGCGGCCACCCCCAGCCCGGGGAGTCGCTCGTCGAGGCGGCCAACCGGCGGCTCAGCGAGGAGTTGGGCGCGGGCCCGGTCGAGTTGACCGAGGTCGGCGTCTACGTCTACTACGCCGAGGATCCGGCGACCGGTCGTGTCGAGTTCGAGTACGACCACGTGCTGCGCGGCGACTTCCTGCCCAGCGCTCCGCTACTGCCGGACCCGGACGAGGTGGCCGAGCTGCGGTGGGCAGATCCCACCGCACTGGAGGCCGAGTTGAAGCGCGACCCCCGGTCGTACGCCCCCTGGTTGGGTGGGGTGGTGCACCGGCTGCTGCGTCCCTCGGAGTCCCGGTCGGGCGCACCCGGCCCCGCCATGACCCCGCCCGAGTTGTTGGCGGACGACACGGCGGAGCGGTCGGGTGGTCGATGAGGCGCTGAGCGCGGGCGCGGTGGCACGTCGGCTGGGCGTCGCGGTGACGACCCTGCGCACCTGGCACCAGCGCTACGGGCTCGGGCCCAGCGAGCACATCCCCGGCCACCACCGCCGGTACACACCCTCCGACCTGGCCCGCCTCGAGATCATGCGACGACTCACCGCCGAGGGGGTGAGTCCAGCCGAGGCGGCCCGCTGGGCCCGCCAGGCACCGGACCAGTTGCCCCACGGCAACGGCACCGCCAGCCCCGCCCGGGCCCACCCGACCGGCCGTGACGGCGGCGGCACCATTCCGGTCGGCCGGTCCGGCCCGGCCGCCCGCGGGCTGGCCCGAGCCGCCATGCGGCTGGACGCGGCGACGATCAGCGAGACGATCGCGCACGCCCTGGCCGCCGGCGGTGTCGTCGCCACCTGGGAGAGCCTGCTGCGCCCGGTGCTCGCCGGCATCGGCGAACGACACGCCGCGTCCGCCGGCCTGATCGAGGTGGAACACCTGGTGTCCCGCTGCGTCTCGGAGGCGCTCGCGGCAGCCAGTCGGGCCAAGGTCCCCACCGGGCCGGCCCGCATCCTGCTCTCCTGCGCCGACGAGGAACAGCACACACTTCCACTGGAGGCGCTTGCCGCAGCTCTCGCGGAGGCCGGTGTCAGCTACCGGATGCTCGGCGCGCGGGTGCCGGTGGCCGCTCTGGTCGAGGCGGTCAACCGGACCGGCCCGGCCGCCGTGGTGCTCTGGTCACACACCCGGGCCACCGCCGACCCGGCCCAGCTCAGTGCGCTGCTCGCCGCACCCCGACGCCCGTTGCTGGTGCTCGCCGCCGGCCCCGGCTGGCGCGCCGACACGCTGCCCGCCGGAGTGGTGCGGCCGGTCGACCTGGCCGAGGCGGTCTCGCTCTCCGCAGCCGTCCGCGACTCCCTCGACCAGTCGAGGCGTGACTGACCGCACTGTCGCCGGCTGGCGGCGTGAACTACCGTCGGTCGGGTCCGCCTACCCCGACCCCTCCGGGAGCGAGCAGATGCAAGCCCGCGCCGCCCTGGCGTCCGTCCTCGCCGTGGCGCTGGTCTTGTCCGGCTGTGCCCAGCCGGACCACACCATCGCCGCCGCCGGCCCGCCGAAGCCGGTGCAATCCACCACACCGCCCACCCCCACACCACGCCCCAGCGTCACCAAGCCGGCCAAGCCGCCGCTGCGGCCGCTGCCGGCCAAGCTCCCCGCCGGTCTGGGTCGCAACACCGGGGTACGCCCGGTGGCCCTGACGTTCGACGACGGGCCCAGCCCAGCCTGGACGCCGAAGGTGCTGGACCAACTGAAGGCCGCAAAGGTCACCGCGACCTTCTGCGTCGTCGGTCGGGAAGCGCAGCGCCACCCGGAGTTGATCCGGCGGATCGTCCGGGAGGGACACCAGCTCTGTAACCACAGCTGGCGACACGACCTCGACCTCGCCCGGCGACCCGTCGCCGACATCCGGGCCGACCTGGACCGCACCAACAGGGCCATCCGGAAGGCCGCTCCCGGCACGAAGGTGTCGTTCTACCGGCAGCCAGGCGGCCGATGGACGTCGGAGGTGCTCGGCGTGGCCAAGGACCTCGGGATGCGTCCGCTGCACTGGTCGGTCGACCCACAGGACTGGGACAAGCCGACCGCGGCCACGATCGGCAAGCGAATCCACGCCGCCAGCCGCCCCGGCGCGATCGTCCTCCTGCACGACGGGGGCGGAAATCGGGCCGCGACGCTCGCCGCGTGCCCGAAGGTGATCGCCGACCTGAAGAAGCGCTTCGGCATCACCCGACTCCACTAGCACCGCTCTGACCTGCAGTTATGGCCCACCCCAAGCCTGTGCCGACACCGATTTTGTCGACCGACGGAGCATCACGTATGCTTTCGAAGCCTCCGGCGGGGCCGGATGGGAGCAAGTCCGCTTGAAGTTGCGAGTGTGCAATGATGGCGGGGCCGCCCTCATCGTCTAGCGGCCCAGGACGCCGCCCTTTCAAGGCGGTAGCACGGGTTCGAATCCCGTTGGGGGCACGACCGGCGCAAGCCGGAGCAACACAAGCTAGGTCCTGTGGAGCAGTTGGAGTGCTCGCCGCCCTGTCAAGGCGGAGGTCGCGGGTTCAAGTCCCGTCAGGACCGCAGCGCTGACGCCGCGCCCCGCGCGGCGTTCTGCGTATCGGAGCAGGTCGCCTTGCCGCCGGTTAGTCCGGTTGCCGGGTAACATGAGCCGAGCGACACGGCCAGGTAGCTCAGTTGGTACGAGCGTCCGACTGAAAATCGGAAGGTCGGCGGTTCGACCCCGCCCCTGGCCACATAGCCTTTCGCCGGGCTACAGAGGTCCCCACCAGCGAATACGCAGGTGGGGATCTTGCTGTTTCCGACGCTTCCGCCGACACGACCTGACGTCACCCCGGCGTGATTAACGCAACTGACCCCGGCGCGGCGGCGTCAAGGGACCCGGCAGGTCGTCGCGCAACTGACCCCGGCGCGGCAACGTTGAGGGACCCGGCACCGCGGTGCCGCCACATCGCGTGCATCTCGACGTTCCGCGCACCGCCGAAACGGCCGCCGACACCTCCAAGATCGTGCTCGATCCCGGAAACAGTCGTCTCGAACTGCCTGCGGACGAGGCCACTACATCAAGGATCGAGCACGATCTTGCGCCAATGCGTTGCTTGGCGACGCGCCGGATCACACCCGCGCGCGGCAGCCCGCGCACTATCACCGAAACTGCTGCCTCCCGACCGGCTGAGGCAGCAGTTCCCCTGACATTGCTCGGATCTTGACGCCCTTCGCACGGGCACGGGGCGGGAACACCCTGTGCTCGACAGGGGACGGCGGCTCGTCAGTGGTCGCGGCGGCCCGGTGGGCGATGCTGCGCCACGCTGCCCTGGATCGCCTCCCACACGCTGCGACCGGCCTGTCGCAGCGTCTCCCCCGCCTGCTCGGCGAACTGCGCCGCGCTCTGAGCTGCGGCCTGCGCCGCCCCTGGCAAACCACTGTCGCCATCATCGGACGGACTCGCACCGGGCGCAGCCGACCGACCAGGCTGGTTGCGGGTCCCACCGCCCGCCGGCCCCGCTGATCCCTCAGGACGTTGCAGGTCCGGCCGCGCCCCTGTCGGGTGCTCTCCGGCGCCCGCGCTCCCGGGCCGCTCTTCCGCGGAATGCCGCGACCCCTCGCGCCGCTGGCCTTCCGGCCGGCCGCCACCCGGCGCACCGACCCCAGGCTCACGCCCCGCAGCGCCCCGCCCCGCCGGCTCACGTCCCTCCGGAGGCCGCCCCGCAGGCTCACGGCCCGCAGCCCGCTGGCCCGCCGGCTCACGCCCCTCCGGACGCAGGCTCCCAGGCTCACGCCCCTCCGGAAGCGGGCTCGCAGGCCCAGGGCCCGCAGGCCCGCCGTTTGAGCGCCGAGTCGCTTTGACTGCCGCTGCGTTCGCGGTCAACTGCTGGGTGCTGCGGTCGACATCGTCGAGGGCGGTACGCGCGAGTGCTTCGATGATGTGCGGGTTGTTGTCCAGCGTGTCGAGCGCTCGTCCCAGGATCCCGGTCAACTGCTCCAACCGCACCCGCAGCTCCGCCTCGGCGTTCACCCCGTTGACTGTCAACTCGCCGCCGTTGAGGTGCACCCGTACGCCGGCGTCGACCTGGAGCAGGTTGGCGACCCGGGCCCGCAGCGACAGGTCGGCCTCCAGCCCGTCGACCGCCAGCCGGATGGAGTCGACGGAGACCTTCGGAATGTCGAGCAGGACGTCCGGAGCTGCGTCGTCGACGTTCCGGACCGGCTCTCGTTGCTGCGCGTTCTCGCTCATGATCTCCCGCCCGCCTGCAAAGAGTTCCGGTCGTTCGGCGCGGTTACCCGCTTTCCGGCGGGGCATCCCGTCCGTGACGGCTCGACGACCCTCTGTCTGGAACCAGGCACTGTGCGAAGCTGCACACCCGGGCATCAGCCGGTATGGTCCGGGCCTATGGGACAGGAATTGACTGATCCGGCCGACATCCGGCAGGACGTCGACCGGTTCTCCCTCCGGTGCAGCCTCCTCGTCCCGGGTTCCGCCGAGCACGCGTTCGCGGTCTTCACCGACGAGCTGACTGAATGGTGGGTCACCGAGTACACCTGGTCCGGTCCGGACGCCTTGGCTGAGCTGGGCATGGAGCCTCGGGCCGGCGGCATGCTCTACGAGTTGGGCCCGTACGGTTTCCGCGCTGACTGGGGTCGGGTGCTCACCTGGGACCCACCTCGTCGACTGGTCTTCGTCTGGCAGATCGGCCCCGACCGGGCGCCGGTGCCGGACCCGGCCCGGGCGAGCGAGGTCGAGGTGCTGTTCCATCCCGAAGGCCCGGAGCGCACCTGGGTCGAGCTGGAGCACCGGCACTTCGACCGGCACGGCGAGGCCGCCGAGGGTTACCGTACGGCACTGACCGCCGGGTGGCACGAGCTGCTCACCCGCTACGTCGCCGCGGTCTCGCGCCACCGCCCCAGCACGGCGGCCTGACGAACCAGCGGATCAGCCGCCGACCCCAGCGGACCAACGACCAACCCCCCAGATCAACCACCGAGCCACCGCCGGATCAGCGACCCAGCCGCCGGTCGGCCCCGGAGCCGCCGACCGTACGACCACCAAGGTTTGCGCGTTGGCCGGCCTCCGCCCCCGAGCCGAAGCCGGTGCCGCCCAACCGGCGCGGTGGTGCGGTGCGCAGCCGCGGGTACTCCTCGGTGAGCCGGCGTTGCACCCGGTCGGACCGGTCGACGAGCACCAGCGCCATCGACGGCGCGCCCGACTCGCTTGCCGCCGCCGTCTCGGCCGCCCAGAGCCGCCCGCCGACCACCTCGGCGAAACCGGCAAGCCAGGAGCGGCGGAAGGCTGCGGGGTGGTCGTCCGCGGGCACCTCGGTGGCGGCGAGGCCGTGCGCCGCCTGTACGAGCAGTGAGGTGAAGAGCAGGTCGACCCGCTCCAGGTCGCTGGCGAAGCCGAAGAGGTGCAGGGCGAAGCCGTTGCCCTGCCGACGGCGTACGCAGCGGCAGCGCAGGGGCTCGGCCACTGCGGCGAGCAGGCCGACCTTGTCGCGGGCGTACGGGGCGACGACGTCGAGCACCCGATCACCGACCGGGTCGGTGGTCGGGTCCTGGGCGGCAAGTAGCGCCCGGTCGACGCCGTAGCGGGCGATCAACTCGGTCGCCTTGGCGGTGAACGCGGCCGACTCGGCCGGTGTGCAGGCCGGGTCCTCGGCCTGGGCCAGCAGCTTGCGCACCTTGCTGAGCATGGCCTCGGACATGCCTACAGAGCTATCACACAGGCCGGACATCATCGGGGCACCACCGGGATCAATCGATACGTATCATCGTCACGGTCAGAAGATCAGTCCGATACGGACGGTCAGTCACCTGTTCTCGGAGGTGCGAACGAATGCCATCCCCCACCGCTCGCCTGCTCGCCGTCGCCACGGTCACCGCACTGCTCGCCACCGGCACGCCCGCCCAGGCGGAGCCGACATCACCGACCACACCGGTCAGCTCGGGGCAGAACCAGTTCGCCCCGCTCGCCACCTGTTACGGCGGTGCGGTCCGGTCGTACTTCGAGACCGGCCGCTACGGCGGCTCGGCCGGCCAGTACCGGACCACGACGCGCTGCCGCGACATCAACGTCCGCAACGCGAGCGTGTACGGCACGGACGCGTGCGTGATCTTCGTGGACAAGACGAGCGCCTGTAACTACTGGACCTACCTGCCGGCCAACTCGGGCTGGATCACCGTGGCGACAAACGTCCGGGACGGCGTCAACTTCCGGGTCCGCTTCGAGAACCTGCGGTACGAGTACGAGCCGCTGATCGCGTACCACGCGTTCTGACTGAACCGCGCGGTTGCGGCGTCCGCCCCACGACGGCGGACGCCGCGACCGGCCTACCGCGGTCGCGACCCACCGGCGCGGCGCCCGGTGCGGCCGCTCACCCGGCGCGGCTGCGCAGGGTGGCGATCGTCGAGCCGGCGAGGGTGAGCAGGCAGTCGGGGAGCAGCCCGTCGGCGGCCGCCGCGCCGAACAGGGCCTCACCGGTCGGTTCGTCCTGATTCGCGTACGCGCTCACGAAGCGGGCCACCCAGCGGGTGTCGTACCCGGCCTGGTCGATTCCCGGGAAGTCGAGCGCCGCACCGCGGGCCTCCGGCGCGTCACCGAGCATGGTCGCGGCCAGGCACCAGGCGACCCCGTACGCGCCGTCCAGACCGGCCCGGTCGACGACCGCGTCGAAGGCCCCCACCACCGCGTCTCCATCGCCGGCGAGCGCCGAACGGAGCACGGCGGCCGCGTCATCGAACGTCTGCTGTGGTAGGTCAGTCACGCAGCGCACAGTAGAACTGCTGGTCAAGTCCCCCGGCGACCGTCACTGTCCGTATTCAACGTGAGTTACCTGCGCATTACGCCACCTCCACGGTCCCGCCGTCGGCTTCGGCACGCTAATGTGCGCAGCGGACCTTCGCCGGAGGAAGGACGACCATGTTCGTATCACGCCGTTCGCGGGTGGCCACACTGGCTGCCTGCGCGACGATCCTGCTCGCCACAAGCGCCTGCGGGGATGACAAGCCCGAGGAGGCGAGCGCCCAACAGGTGCGCCTCTACGGCACGGACGGAAACATGCTCAACTCCTATCCTGCGGAGTTGAAGGAACGGGCGAGTCTCGTCGACGGGATGAAGGGCACCACGCCCCTCGTTCCGCTGCCCGAGGACTTCAAGGGCCGGCTACGGGCCGTCAATCCGGCGCTGACGGACTACGTGTACTCCGCCGAGACGTACGACGCGGTGGTGATCGCCGTGCTCGCCGCCCAGTTGGCTGGCAGCACCGACCCGGCCGCCATCACGAAGCAGATCGTCGCCGTGACCAACGACGGGCAGCGCTGCGAGAACCCGGCCAGTTGTCTCGCGCTGGCCCGCGGCGGGCAGGACGTCGAATACCGCGGCGTGTCGCTGACCCGGGCGGGTTTCACCGACAAGGGTGAGCCGGCCACCGCGAGCTACGCCACGCTGACCTTCGACGGGCAGCAGATCAACGACGGCAAGACCGAGTTCGTCGGCGCGGGCATCGAGTCGGCGGCGAGCACCAAGACGCCGCCGAAGCCGAAGAAGCAGCGGGCCGGTGGCAACGATGACCAGGAGCCGCTGATCCTGGGCGGCCTGCTGCCGAAGACCGGTGACCTCGCGATCGCCTACCCGCCGATGGCCGCCGGCGCCGCGCTGGCCATCAAGGAGATCAACGCCGCTGGCGGCGCACTGGGCAAGCCGGTGACGTGGCTGGACGGCGACGACGGCACGAACCCGGCGGTGGCCAAGGCGACGGTGGCGAAGCACGTGACGGACGGCGTCAGCGTGATCATCGGCGCGGGTGGTTCGGGCATCTCCCGGGCGGTGCTGCCGGACGTGGTGGCGGCCGGGAAGATCCTTTTCTCCCCGTCGAACACCGACAGCAGCCTGACCGACGCCGACGACCAGGGCCTCTACTTCCGCACCGCCCCACCGGACAGCCTCCAGGGCCGGGCGCTTGCCGACGTGATCCTGCGCGACGGTTCACAGAAGATCGTCATCGTCGCCCGCAAGGACTCCTACGGTGAGGGCCTCCAGGGCACCGTCCGCGAGGAGTTGGAGAAGGCCGGCGTCGCCGGCGACCGACTCAAGCTGATGACGTACGAGCCGCCGGCCGACGCAAAGGCGGCACCAGTCGACTTCGGCAGCGGTGCGAAGGAGATCAAGGCGTTCGGCGCGGACGCCGTACTGATCATCGGCTTCGGCGAGTCCGCCCAGGTGATTCGCGGCCTGGCCGACGCCGGGGTACAGATCCGGCAGTAGGCGGCACCGAGACCCACGACGGCCGCACCGGCTTCCCGCCGGTGCGGCCGTTTCCGGTACGCGGGATCAGCGCGGCCGACGGCGCTCCAGGAACTCGGTCATCCGGCGCTGCTTCTCGTCGTCCTCGAAGAGCACCGCCTGGCTGACCAGGTCGAGATGCGGGTGTGCGGCGGCGGGCGCGTCGACCGCCAGCTTGGTCAGCCGCACGGCCAACGGTGAGCCCAGGGCGATCTCGTCAAGCAGCGCGTGCGCCACCGTCAGCAGCTCGCCAGGCTCGTCCACGACCCGGTTCACCAGCCCGATCCGCAGCGCCTCGGCGGCGTCGACCCGGCGGCCGGTGAAGAGCAGCTCCTTGGCCCGGCCCTCGCCGACCAACGCGGGCAGCCGGTGGGTCGCGCCGGCGCCGGCCAGGATGCCCAACCGCACCTCCGGCTGGCCGAAGACCGCCCGGGCCGTACACACCCGAAGATCGCAGGCGTACGCCAGCTCCGCGCCACCGCCCAACGCCGGGCCGTCGACGGCCGCCACGGTCGGCATCGGCAATGCCCGGATGCGCGCGAAGGCTGCCGAGTTGATCGCGGCGAGAGCATCCGTGCGACCCCGTTCGCGGAGCTGGCCGATGTCGGCGCCACCGGCGAAGATGCCCGCCGCGCCACCGGTCAGCAGCAGCAGGCGCGGGCGCGCCTCCAACTCGGCGCAGACCTGATGCAGCTCGTCGATCAGGTCGGCGTCGATGGCGTTGCGCTTCTCCGGCCGGTCCAGGGTGACCACCAGCCGGTCCGGCAACTCCTCGATCCGCAACCCGGTCATTGCTTGACGCCGCCTTCCCAGCGGTAGAAACCGTGCCCCGACTTCTTGCCCAGCCGACCCGAGGCCACCATCTCCACGAGCAGCGGCGGTGGCGCGAAGCGGTCCCCGTACGCGTTCTGGAGCGTGCGGGCGATGTCCAGCCGCACGTCGAGGCCGACCAGGTCGGTGAGCTCCAACGGCCCGATCGGATGCCGGTAGCCGAGCACCATGGCCTTGTCGATGTCCGCCGGGCCGGCCACCCCGTCGGCGACCATCCGGATCGCCTCCAGCCCGAGGGTGACCCCGAGTCGGGAGGTGGCGAAGCCGGGCATGTCGCGTACCACGACGGGGTCCTTGCCCAACCGGCCGGCGAGCGCGACGGCCGCGGTGGTGGTCTCCGCGGCGGTGGCCGGGCCGACCACGATCTCCAGCAGGGTCATCGCCCAGACCGGGTTGAAGAAGTGCAGGCCGAGGAAGCGCTCGGGCGCGTCCAGCTCGGCGGCCAGCTCGCCGATGGCGATGCTCGAGGTGTTGCTGCCCAGCAGCGCCGGGTGCAGAGCGGCCGCGTCCCGCAGCACCGCCCGCTTCAGGTCGAGCCGCTCCGGCACCGCCTCCACGATCACCTGGGGGGCGGGGGCGAGGTCGGCGAGGGTCGGACGCAGCGTAACCCGGTGCCGGTTGGTGGCGGCCTCGTCAGCGCTCAGCTTCCCGCGCTGCACCGCCCGCTCCCACAGCTCGGCGAGCCGGTTCAGGGCCGCCGCACCCCGGTCGGGGTCCACCTCGACCAGCTCGACGGCGTGCCCGGCGCCGGCCGCCACGTACGCGATGCCGAGCCCCATCGTGCCGGCACCGACGACCACGAAACGATCGCTCATCACGCCTCCCTGTCCCGTCCGCCGGTGCGCGGGGTCCCCGCCGCACCGGCCCGGGTGTCCCGCCCGCTCCGCTCGCTCATGGTGCGACCCTATGCAGCACGCCGATGCTCCCCATGCGTGGGGGAGCGCCGGATCGGGTAATGACGGCCCGTCAACCGAGGGAAGGACCACTTCGACATGAGCCAGGCACCGGAGAGCGTCACCGAGACCGAGACCGTGGAGACCCGGGGTGACGAGCGGGTCGAGCTGCTGCGCGCCGACACCAACAACGACGGCAAGACCGACGTGTGGGTGGTGGACACCGACGGCGACGGCAAGGCCGACCTGTTCCAGTTCGACACCGACGGTGACGGCAAGGTGGACATCACCATGGTCGACATCGACGAGGACGGCCAACCGGACGAGGTGGTCGACGGCGACGGCGGCCTCCCGCCCGAGCAGCTCCCCCCGACCGTCCAGGTCTGAGACGTACGACGGCCCCTGCCTCCGCTTCGAGCGCGGATCGCGGGGGCCGTCGGCACTCAGTCGGCGAGGCGCTCAGTCGACGAGGCGCAGGGTCGCCAGGTAGTAGGGGGCGTCACGGTCGTCCACATCGGTCAGCCGCCAGCCCGAGCCGTGCACCAGGCTTGCGAACTCGTCCGCCGAGCAGACCAGATAGTCGAACCACTCGGTGCTCAACTCGCGGTAGCGCAGCCGCAGCCGCAACTGGCCACCGAGCCGCCCACGCCGACGGTTGCGTTCGTGGTAGCCGGTGTGCAGCGGGTCGCGGGTGCCGTACGGGTCGGTGCCCTGCGCGATGATCTGCGCGCCCGGGCGGGCCAGCGCGGCGAGCGCGGCCAGGAAGCGGGGGGCGTGCTCGCGGCCCTCGAACAGCCCGAGATTGTTACCGAGCAGCAGGAATGTGTCGTAGCGCGCTCCGTCGGCGACGTGCGTGTCGACGGTGCCGTGCACCAGTCGCCGGACGCCGCGCCGCCGGCTCACCTCGAGCGCGCCCGCGGAGGTGTCCAGCCCGGTGACAGGTACGCCGCGCTCCTGCAACAGCAGCGCGATCCGGCCGGCGCCGGTGCCGATGTCGAGCGTCTCGCCGCGCGACCGGTCCACCGCGCGGTGGTCGTACGGCTGCCAGTCCGCCGGCTGGTCCAGGTAGTGCGCGGCCGGGGCGCCGTTGATCAGACCGTCGTCCCGCTCGATGATCTCGATGACGGGGCGCGGCAGTCGACCACCGACAAGCGGCCGGGGACCCACCCCGGTGGCCACCGCGAGGGTGTCCCGCAGCAGTTCGCCGACCACGTCACCGATCAGAGGCTCAACCGTCACGGCTTTCACGCTATCCGGCCACTCAGCGGCCGGTAGCGGCCGTATCCTGGCGGCGTGACAATGCTGGACCGACTGTCGGCCGAGAAGTACATCCTGCTCACGACCTTCCGCAGGGACGGTCGGGCGGTGCCGACCCCGGTCTGGGCGGTACGCGACGGTGAGGCGTTGGCGGTCTGGACCCGGGCCGACTCGGGCAAGGTGAAGCGGATCCGCCACACCGGCGACGTGACAGTCGCGCCCTGCGACGTGCGGGGTCGGCCACACGGAATGGAGGTGCCAGCTCACGCGACGATCTACGGGGGCGCCGACACCGGTCGGGTCCGTGACCTGCTCAAGCACAAGTACCGCCTGATCGGTCGGCTGAGCCTGCTGGGCAGCCGGTTGCGCCACGGCGAGGGCCGTACGGTCGGCATCCGGGTGACGTTGGCCGAGCCGCAGCGCTGACCAGGGGCCGCCGCCGTGTTCACCGGGCATGGAAAGGGGCGGCGGACCGAGATCCACCGCCCCTGACGTAGAACTGTCGCCGGCTCAGTCGCCCTGCCGCTGCTGCGGGATCTGGCCCTGCAGCAGCGCCCTGACCTCCGACTCACGGTACCGACGGTGGCCACCCAGGGTGCGGATGGCACTGAGCTTGCCAGCCTTGGCCCAACGGGTCACCGTCTTCGGGTCGACCCGGAACATCGACGCCACCTCGGCCGGCGTGAGTAGCGGCTCTGGTTCGTGCGTTCGCGATGCCATCGGTCACTCCTCCACATGTATAGACATCGGCCGGGGTCCCGCCGGCCGACGCGTCTCCCATGGTCCGGCTAGTCCCCGATGTCCGACATGGGCCGAACGGATGAAGGTCCCTAGACGGACGGATGAACCATGCCCGATTTTTACGACTTTTACACGGCAGAAAGTACCTTATTCGGACTCATGATCACGGTTCGTGATGCGTCAACTACGAGAGCGCTTCACCTTGGGAGCGCTCCTAGGGGTTTATGCCCCTAATTGCACCGCTCCAACAGCTGCACCGCGCGCCACCGCGCCACCAACTTGTCGTACGCGGCGGACGCCTCCTCGGCCTCCCCACGCGACAGCCCCGCGAGGCCACCGGCGACCAGCTCGGGCGAGTCGTCCGCGGCGAGAGTCTCGTCGGAGAGCAGGTCGACCAGACCGCCGTAGTCCAGTTCGACGACGGACCGCGGATGGAACTCCTCCAGCCAGCGGGCCGCCTCCTCCACCGCCTCGGTGATCGGCGCCTCGCCCACCGACTTGCGCAGCACCGACAGCGCCCGCGACGAGCGCCGTCGAGCCTTGGAGATCTCGGTGCGGTAGCGCAGCGACCGGCGACCCGGCTGGGTCACCAGGTCCCGCTCCGCCGGGTCGAAGAGCACGAACCACCGCAGCGGTACGCCCCAGGTGGCGATCTGCTCGTGCACCCGGGGCACCCCGTGCTCCAGCACCCGGGCGCCACTGCGCCAGTCGTCCACCACCGCCCTGGCCTGCCCGGCGAGCACCGGCGGCACGAAGGCGTCGGCGAGCACCGAGGGCACCCCGTCCCGGGCGCTGAGCGCCGCCTCAGCGACCCGGATGCGCAGGTTCCACGGGCAGACCAGCAGGCTGTCGTCCGTCTCCAGGACGTACGCCTCCTCCGGCAGGTCCGGCAGCCGGGTCCAGCCGGCGCCCAGCGCCTCGATCACCGCCGTCCGCTGCCGACCGGGCCCCTCCACCGGGGCGACCGCGCGCCCCTCCGAGACGTAGCGGCGCCAGTAGCTCTGCCGGTCCCGATCGAAGGCGGCCAACGGTTCGTACACGCGCAGGTAAGAAGCGAAGAGCGACGGCACCGCGCGATCCTCCCACGAACCACGCCGGTATGCGGTCAGCGGCCGGAGCACGCGCGCCGCACCGTGGGACGGCGGTGGCGCGTCGAGCGCCCGCACGGCGGCCGATACTAGGCTCGATGACACCGGCAGCATCCCCGCCGGGGTCCACCAGGTCCGCGTTCCACAAGGACGCACACCACCGTAGGAGCCAACCATGGGCGTATTCGCGAGCACCGACGACCCGATATCGACCGGGCACGAACAGGTCGTGTTCTGCCAGGACAAGCAGAGCGGCCTCAAGGCGATCATCGGCATCTACTCCACCGCGCTGGGCCCGGCGCTCGGCGGCACCCGCTTCTACCCGTACGCGAGCGAGGACGACGCCCTCGCCGACGTGCTGGACCTGTCGCGCGGGATGGCGTACAAGAATGCGCTCGCCGGGTTGGACCTGGGCGGTGGCAAGGCCGTCATCTGGGGTGACCCGGAGCAGCTCAAGAGCGAGGCGCTGCTGCGCGCGTACGGCCGCTTCGTGGAGTCGCTCAACGGCCGGTACTACACCGCCTGCGACGTCGGCACGTACGTGGCGGACATGGACGTCGCGGCCCGGGAGACCCGCTTTGTGACCGGGCGCAGCGTGGAGCACGGTGGCGCGGGCGATTCGTCGATCCTCACCGCCTGGGGTGTCTTCCAGGGGATGCGGGCCGCGGCCGAGCACGTGTGGGGCACCCCGAGCCTGCGGGGCCGGCGGGTCGGCGTGGCCGGGCTGGGCAAGGTCGGCAAGTACCTGACCGGGCACCTGCTTGAGGACGGCGCCGAGGTGGTCGCCACCGACGTCAACCCGAAGGCGTTGGCCTGGGTGCGCACCAACCACCCGCAGGTCACCCTCGTCGACGACTCCAGCGCGCTGGTCGCCGCGGACCTCGACGTGTACGCCCCGTGCGCGCTCGGCGGCGCCCTGAACGACGACACCGTGCCGGCGTTGCGCGCCAAGGTGGTGGCCGGGGCGGCCAACAACCAACTCGCCCACCCGGGGATCGAGAAGCTGCTTGCCGACCGGGGCATCCTCTACACCCCGGACTACGTGGTCAACGCGGGCGGCGTGATCCAGGTGGCCGACGAAATCGAGGGCTTCAACTTCGACCGGGCGAAGCTGCGGGCGACCCGGATCTACGACACCACCCGCGAGATCCTGCACCTGGCCGACGCCGAGGGTGTGCCGCCGGCGGTGGCCGCCGACCGGCTCGCGGAGCGACGGATGGCGGACGTCGGGCGGCTGCGCGCGATCCACCTGCGCTGAGCACTACCGGAGGCGGATCGACGAGATCCGCCTCCGGGCCCCCGAGGGCCGGTGCGGCTCGCTAAGCTGAACCCGGGTTTCAAAGTTTGATGCGGTTTGTCCGGTGTCACGGGTGCTAACCGATCCGCTCCTTACCCAGTACACTGGGTGACGGCCGGATCGACGCGACGCGCAGAGCCGGCTGACGGTAACCCGAGGTGCCGAACGGTGGCATCCCCATGTACCGTAAGAGCCACGAGAGATGCCTGACGTCATCGGGGCCCGCCTTCGGGCTGCCCCGCATTCTGTGCGAGGGGGTCGAGCCATGGGGCGCGGCCGTGCTAAGGCCAAGCAGACTAAGGTGGCGCGGGAGTTGAAGTACCACTCCCCGAACACCGACCTCACCGCCTTGCAGCGCGAGTTGGCGGGTGCTGGTAAGTCTGAGCACCACTTCGACGACGACTCTAAAGAGTCAGTCGGCGATGATGATGAGGATCACGCTGACGACGACCCAGATCCCTGGGTCCGTCCGACCCGCTGACCTCTCGACGCAGCTGAGCACGCGGTAACCTCCGCGTGCTCACGCACGTCCCGTGCAGGTGCAGTCGCCGACGATCAGGGGCCTGGCCCGACCGGAGCCACTCCGGCCGCCCGACAGGCCCCTGACCACGGCACCCTCAGCGCGGGCGGTTGTTCCAGTTGTAGAACGTCGGGATGTTCTCGAAGTGGTTCCAGGCGCAGACCGCGCTGGAGCCGTCGCCGCCCGACACCTCCGAGCGCAGCCGGCGTGCGTCCTCTGCCTCCTGGAGCAGCGCGACGAGCCCGTGAGCCGCGCCCCGCACCCGTTCGGTGACTCCATCGTCCGCTTCGCGCTCAGGCCGCCGGTGACTGGTGGTCTCGGGCATGCTCCAACACTCCCTCCAATAGGCGGATCTTGCTGTTGCGGCAGTGCTCGGTCTCCGTACCGTCAAAACGCCCCAGCTCGAAGTAACGGTTGGCGGCATGGCCGCCGCCGCAGAAGCCGAAGTACGGGCAGGACGCCCGGCACGCCTCCACGCCGGTCAGGAACTCCTCCACCCACGGCGTCGCCGCCGCGTTGCCGAGGATCTGCGCCAGCGGGGTCGTCAGCACGTTGCCGCTGCTGAAGTCGCCGTAGCGGGCGTCGGTGAAGCCGGCCAACTCGGGGGAGAGCACGATCACCGAGCCGTCGTGACCGATCGTCGGGATCGGGTCCAGGTGGCGGGGCAGCACCCCGTCCGCCGAGTTGTCGAGCACCGCCGCGGCGTAGCGCAACGACCACTCGATCTCGCGAAGGTGGATCCGCGGTTCCCGGCGCCACGCGCCGACCAGCTCCGCCCAGAACCCGGACACCGCCGACGGATCGTGGCGGTTGTCGCGGGTGTTGACGCCCTCGGTCTCCTCGATGTTGACGCCCAGCACGTCGCAGCCCAGCTCGAGGAAGTAGTCGTACAGCTCGGTGGCGAGCCCCGGCTCCGGCCGGGACACCACGGCCAGCGCGGAGAAGGGCAGACCACGACGGCGCAGCGCCGAGATGCCGCGCAGGATCCGGTCGTACGCCGGCTGACCGCCCCGGTTGACCCGGTCGCCGTTGCGCGCCTGCGGCCCGTCGACACTCACGCTCACACGCATCCCGTGCTTGACGAAGAAGTCGCACCAGTCGTCGTCGATGAGGGTGGCATTTGTCTGCACATGGTGCTCGACCTCGGACCCGAACGGCGCCATCAGGTCGGCCAGATGCTCACGACCGGCGGCGAGCGGCTCGCCGCCGTGCCACACCACCGAGAAGCGACCGTTCGCCGCCCAGGGGTTGACCGAAGCCGCCACCGCCTCGGCCACCGCCACCGGCATCCGCCTGTCGACGGCCCGAAACGGCAGGTAGCAGTACGCGCAGTCGAGGTTGCAGAGGGTGGTGGGCTGCATGACGACGTACGACGGGACCGCGGCCAGACCGCGCATCCCGCTGAACGAACGTCCCCGAGCAGCCATCGCCCTCCTCCGCCTAGCCTGAGCCCTTCAGGCTAGGCGGCGTTGGCCACTCGGGTGAAGCCCTGATCAGGTGCCCGTACGATCACCGGAGGGTGATCATCCTCGGGTGTGCTGACCAACCATCTGCACGTTTCCGGTGCCCTCGATGATCTCGCCGGCCTGCCACGCCTCAACCCCACGGCCGGTCAGGGTGGCCAGCGCCCGGTCGGCGTCCTCGGCCGACACGATCGCGAACATGCCGACGCCCATGTTGAAGGTCGACTCCATGTCGTGGTCGTCGATCCGACCCTTCGTCTGGATCAGGTCGAAGATCGGCTGCGGCTTCCAGGTGGACCGGTTGACCACCGCGTCGACGTGCTCGGGCAGCACCCGGACCAGGTTGCCGGGGATGCCGCCGCCGGTGATGTGGGACAGCGCCCGCACCTCGGCCTCGGCGATCAGCTTGAGGCAGTCCTTGGCGTAGATCTTGGTCGGGGTGAGCAGCTCCTCGCCGAGGGTCCGCTGCCGACCGAAGTCGTCGATCACGATGTCCAGACGCATCCGAGCCGCGCCGAGCAGCACGTGCCGGACCAGGGAGTATCCGTTGGAGTGCAGGCCGGACGAGCGCATCGCGATCACCACGTCGCCGACCTCGACCCGCTCCGGGCTGAGGATGTCGGCCTCCTCCACCACGCCGACACCGGTGGCGGAGATGTCGTACTCGTCCGGGCGCAGGACGCCTGGGTGCTCGGCGGTCTCGCCGCCCAGCAGCGCACAGCCGGCGTAGCGGCAGCCGTCGGCGATGCCCGCGCCGATCTCGGCGACCTTGTCCGGGACGACCTCGCCGGTGGCGATGTAGTCGAGCAGGAACAGCGGCTCGGCACCGCAGGCCACCAGGTCGTCCACGACCATCGCGACCAGGTCGATGCCGACCGTGTCGTGAATGTCCATCTGCTGTGCGATCACCAGCTTGGTGCCCACCCCGTCGGTGGAGGACGCCAGGATCGGGCTCTTGTACTTCTTCGTGTCCAGCCGGAAGAGGCCGGCGAAACCACCGAGGTCACCGAGCACCTCAGGACGGCGGGTCTGCCGCACCTTCGACTTGAGCAGCTCCACCGCGCGGTCGCCCGCGTCGATGGAGACGCCGGCATCGGCGTACGAGACCGAGCGTTTGCGCGCCTGGCGGCCAGCACCGCCCGTCCACGGCTGGCGGTCGCCGCCGGCGCCGGTCGGGCTGCTTCCTGCGCCGCTGCGCTCGGACACGTGCGTCACGGTTCTCCCCTTTGGTTCTCGGTGCCGCCGGCGGTAGCCGGGCCGCGCCGGTTGGTGCTACGGGCGGTTTGCGGTAACGCCACCCGGAGTGGCGACGGACGAGCCGTTGGTGGGCGGGGTCTCCAGCGCCGAGTTGGCGACGCGTCGACCCACCCCTTCGAGCACGTGCTTACCGATCAGGTTGCCGGCCGGCAACTCGATCGGGTACTCCCCATCGAAACACGCCCGACACAACCGGGTCTTCGGCTGCTCGGTCGCGGCGATCAGACCAGGAAGCGAAACGTAGCCCAGCGTGTCGGCGCCGATCGAGCGCCGGATGCCGTCGTTGTCCAACCCGTTGGCCAGCAGCTCCGCCCGGGTGGCGAAATCGATGCCGTAGAAACACGGCCAGCTCACCGGCGGCGAGGAGATCCGGACGTGCACCTCGAGCGCCCCCGCCTCGCGCAACATCCGGACGATGGCGCGCTGGGTGTTGCCGCGCACGATCGAGTCGTCCACGACCACCAGGCGCTTGCCCCGGACGTTCTCCCGCAGCGGGTTGAGCTTGAGCCGGATGCCGAGCTGACGCAGGGTCTGCGACGGCTGGATGAAGGTACGGCCCACGTACGGGTTCTTCATCAGGCCGGCGCCGTAGGTGATGCCGGACGCCTCCGCATACCCGATCGCGGCCGGAATGCCGGACTCCGGCACGCCGATGACAAGATCAGCCTCGACCGGGTGCTCCTTGGCCAACTGCCGACCGATCTGCACCCGCGTCGCGTGGACGTTCCGCCCGGCGATCGTGGCGTCCGGGCGGGCGATGTAGACGTACTCGAAGAGGCAGCCCTTCGGCTCCGGCGCGGCGAACCGGGCGGAGCGCAGGCCGTTCTCGTCGATCGCGATCAGCTCGCCCGGCTCGACCTCACGCACCACGCTCGCGCCGACGATGTCCAGGGCGGCGGTCTCGCTGGCGACCACCCAGCCGCGCTCCAGGCGGCCGAGCACCAGCGGGCGGACGCCGTGCGGATCACGGGCCGCGTAGAGGGTCGACTCGTCCATGAAGACGAAGCTGAACGCGCCGCGCAACTGCGGCAGCACCTCCAACGCGGCCGCCTCGACCGACAGGTCCGGTCGACCGGCGAGCAGCATCGTCACCAGGGAGGTGTCGTTCGTCGACCCGTCCGCGATGAGCCCGCGATCGGCGACCTCCTTCTCCAACTCGGCGGTGTTGACCAGATTGCCGTTGTGGGCCAACGCGATGGTCGTGCCGGAGGTCGTCGACCGGATCGTCGGCTGGGCGTTCTCCCAGTTCGATGCGCCGGTGGTCGAGTATCGGGCGTGCCCGATGGCCAGGTGACCACGAAGGCTCGCCAGGGTGGGCTCGTCGAAGACCTGCGCCACCAGGCCGAGGTCCTTGTAGACCACGACGCCGGAGCCGTCGCTAACCGCGATGCCCGCCGCCTCCTGGCCGCGGTGCTGCAGGGCGTAGAGACCGAAGTAGGTCAGGTTGGCGACCTCTTCGCCGGGGGCCCAGACGCCGAAGACGCCGCAGGCATCCTGGGGGCCAGGTCGTTGGGGGTCAAGGTCGTGGCTCAGCCGGCCGTCGCCTCGGGGCACCTACCGCTCCCTCATGCTGGTCTGGACCGGCCGGGCGGGGATCACGGGCGGATCCACACTCCTCTGCCGGGACCACTGTCGTCGCTTGACAGTGTACGCGAATCGCCGTCAATACAGAAAGTCACGATCACCCTGCCCAGCGTGACGGCGAGTGGGACATCGGGACGATCAGAGGGGCAGAAACGCCGAGAGGTCCGCACGGTTACCGCTCATCTGGACACGACCGTCGGTGACCGCCTCGGCCCAGGAGACCCTGCCGGTCGCCAGCTCCAGCCAGGTGTTCGGGGCCATCTCGACCACGTTTGGTGGGTTTCCTCTGGTGTGTCGAGGCCCCGGTACGCACTGGATCGCCCCGTATGGTGGGACGCGCACCTCCACCGATCGGCCGGGGGCGCGCTCCGCGAGGACGGCCAACAACGACCGGACCGCCTCTCGGAACACCGGCCGTTCGGGTGTACGCCCCTCGTCGAGCGCCGACAAGGCGGCCGTAACAGCAGCGGACTTACTGTGCGGAGAGGACACGACGGGACGATACGACCCCCGGGCCGGACACGCGACGCTGGCCCTGGGTCGCGCTCATGCAGTCGGACAAGGCATAGTTGCCGACGGCGTATTCGTACCGTGATGATCCCCGGCCCGGCGCCCCGCCGGTCAGAGGGAAGTCAGCCCGGAAGGCGGTGGACGTGTCAACACACCGACGTGCCTGGAAGCAGCGGGCCGGTGTGGTCGTAGCGCTGGTTGCCGGCGCTCTGCTCGCCGTTCCCGCCACACCAGCCATGGCCGCTCCCAACGTTACAGATGTTTCGGCTTCGCCGGGCAGCGTCGAGGCCGGCAAGACCACGAAGATCAGCTACCGGCTCGACTTCGGCATTGGTGCGCCGCCCGCCGATGTCAGCGTCAGCTCGAGCAATTCGAAGCTGACCTGCGTTGACGGGTGCTCCCGTGGCCAGGTGACCTCGAGTGACTCCTTCAGCGCCACCTTCCGGCTCGCGGATGACGCGGCCAATGGCAGCGCCACGATCACCGTGAAGGCCACGGACTCGGCAGGAAGCAAGGACGCGTCGACCACCGTCACGTTGGTCGGCAAGGCCGCTCCGCCGCCGCCGCCGCAGAACCAGACCGTGCGGTCGGTCTCTGGCAAGGTGGTCGCGCAGGCCGACGGCAAGGCCGTACCCAATGCCTTCGTGGTTCTCCGGGACAGCGCCGGTCACCAATACGACGCCACCAGCAACGGCACCGGCGACTTCCGCTTCACCGGCACCAGCGACAAGCCGATCGCGCCCGGCCGGATCGACCTGGGCGCGTCGTTCGACAACATCAAGGCGTTCAAGTCTGTGAACGCCAGCGCCGGGCAGGCCATCACCGGGCAGCGGCTCAGCCTCGCCATCAAGGTCGAGGTGACGCCGAGCGTCACCCCGTCCGCCACCCCCGAGGCCACTCCCACCGAGGAGACGACCACCGAGGAGGGCACCGAGGAGGAGCCCACCGAGGAGGCCAGCCAGGGCGCTCCGGCGAACGCCGCGAACAACGAGGACAGCGGCGGCCTCGGCTCGTACATGATCATTCTGCTCGGTGGTCTTCTGGTCGCCGCCGGTGTCGGCACGATCGTGCTGCTCTGGATGAAGCGCAGGGAGAACGGCGACGACGACGCTCCGGCGGCCGCCGGCGGTGGCGGTGTGGTGCCGCCCTCGCGGGGCGGGTTCCGCGGCCCCGACGACCAGACCCGGGTGGTCGGCGGTCGTCCAGGTACTGGAGCGGACCCGACCATGGTCGGCGGCGCGGCACTGAGCGAGGCGCCGACGATGATGCACCGCCCGGTGGTCGACGACGTCCCACCGGACCCGTACGGCGCGCCCGCGCAGGCATACGGCGGCGCGGGTCAGCAGGGCTGGGGCGGCGCCGGCTACGGCGACGAGCCAGCATCCGGCGGCTACGGCGCCGGCGGCTACGGCAACGCCCCCGCTTCGGGTGGCGGCTACGGCACTCCGGCCGGCCCGGAGGGCGGCTACGGCGCCGGTGACGGTTACGGTGCCGCACCCGGCGCCGGTTACGGCAACGCCCCGGCATCCGGGGCTGGTTACGGCAACGCTCCGGCCTCCGGGGGCGGTTACGGCAACGCCCCGGCATCCGGGGGTGGCTACGGCGGTCGGGACTACGACGCCCCGGGCGGCACCGCCGCCTACCCGCCGGCTCCCGCTGGCGGCGGTGCCTACGGCGAGCGGTTCGACGAGCCGACCGGCCGGTACACCGGCGACAGCACCCAGTACCCGGCCCCCGCCGACCCGTACGCCACCGGCGTCTACCAGCCGGAGCAGGGGCAGGGGTACGGCCAGCCCGACGCCGCCCCGTACGGCGGTCGCGCTGCCGAGCCGACCGCCGGCTACGGCGGTCCGGAGACCGGTGGGTACGACCAGGGCGGCTACGGCCAACCGGCCGGCGGATACGACCAGGGCGGCACCTACGGCCAGGAGCCTCCGCAGCAACGCGGCGGCGGCTACGACGACCGGGGCTACGACCAGGGCGGCTACGGCCAACCGGCCGGCGGGTACGACCAGGGCGGCACCTACGGCCAGGAGCCTCCGCAGCAGCGCGGCGGCGGCTACGAAGACCGAGGCTACGACCAGGGCGGCTACGGCCAGCCCGCCGGGCGGAACCGACCGGAGACCCCCCCGCCGACCGAGCGCGGCGGTCGCCGCCTCGACTGGCTGGACGACTGACCCCCACCACAGCACGATGAAACGGCCACCCGGAGATCCGGGTGGCCGTTTCGCTGCCCGACCCGCGCCGATCTTGCAGTTTCGGTTGCCTAAACGCGTGGAATGCCCCTTAGGTAGGGACAGAAAGTGCAAGATCGGCGCGGCCCAGGGGGCGGGGTGGGCGCGGGCGGTCGGGGGCGGGTCAGGCGGCGGAGAAGACGCCCTGACGGAGCACCGGTACCACATCGGAGACGCCGATCCGGACGGCGACATCCACGTCGCCGGCGAAACCGCTCTCGGTCAACTCGCGGCCGGAGACACTGCCACGCACGGCGGCCGGCACGTCCGGGGTACTCGCCAACGCGGCAAGCGCCATTGCCGCCTCCACCGAGAGCCCTCCGGGCACGCCGGAGAGGGCGTCCAACACCGAGGCGGCACCGAGCTGGTCCTCCACGGACGGGCGCAGCGACCCGTCCGGCCACCGCTCCCCGGAGGCGACCACGCCGATCGGGGCGTCCACCGTGCCGTACCCCTGGCGGCGCAGCCAGCGCCCGACGGCCCGGGCGTTGCGCAGGCACGCCGCGACCACCGGCAGGCCCGTGGCGCTCGCGGCGGCGCTGATCGCGGAGCCGTTCGGGGAGGGCAGCACGAGGTCCGCCACCACTGGCGCGCTGCTCAGCGCCGCAGGCGAGAGCGACCACGGATGTTCCGCGGTCGTCTGCCGGCGCCCGACCGCGGCGGTCGCGCCGACCCGGACGGCGTACTCGGCAGCCTGCTCACCCCAGGGGAACGGGTGCACCCGCATGCCCCGGGCCACCGCCACCTCGACGGCGGTGGTGAACGAGAGGACGTCCACCACCACCAGCGCCGCGCAGACCCGACCGAGCTCGGCCGCCCCGGTCAGCCCCCAGTCGAACCGGGCACCCGATCCGGGCTGGCCGTGGACGGCGGCCGCCAACGCCTCAGCGCTCGTCGGGCGACGGCTCGGTGACACCGGAATCAGGCTCGGCCGTCTCGCCCGGCTGCTCTGACCCGATCGGCTCGACCGCGCCGGTCTCCGGAGACGGACCCGAGGATGCGATCGGCTCGGAGACCACCTCGGCCGCGTCGACCGGCTCGGCCGGCTCGCCCGGCAGCGGAACGGCCTCGACCGCACCCGCCACACCGGCGGCCGGCGCGGGCACCTCGACGGCCGCCGAGCCCCCGAAGAGGCGCGGCAACGTCTCGGTGTGCGCGGTACGCAGCTCGTCCAGGCCGATCCGGAACTGCCCGTGCACCTCGAGCGCCCCACCGGACGGGTCGGTGACGCCGATCAGCTCGAACGGCACGCCCCGCTCGGCGCAGAGCGCCGCGAACGCCTTGTCGTGGCCGCGCGGCACCGACACCAGCGCCCGGGTGGCGGACTCGCTGAACAGGTAGACGAACGGCATCGAACCCTCGGTGAACTGCTCCGGCACCGCGACCCGGGCACCGACGCCGCGACGCAGGCAGGACTCGACCAGGCTCTGCGCGAGGCCCCCGTCGGAGAGGTCGTGCGCCGAGCTGAGGTGACCCACCCGGGCCGCCTCGGCCAGCAGGTCGGCGAGCGCCTTCTCGCGGAGCAGGTCGACCTGCGGCGGGATGCCGCCGAGGTGCTCGTGCGTCACCCAGGCCCACTCCGAGCCGGACAGCTCCACGTTCGTCTCGCCGAGCAGGTAGAGCTGGTCGTGGTCGCCGCCGCCGCGCGGCACGAAGCCCATCGGCACCCGGTCCGCGACGTTGTCCAGCACGCCCAGCACGCCGACCACCGGGGTCGGGTGGATGGCCGCCGCGCCGGTCTGGTTGTAGAAGCTGACGTTGCCGCCGGTCACCGGGATGCCCAGCTCCAGGCAGCCGTCCGCCAGGCCGCGCACGGCCTCGGCGAACTGCCACATCACGCCCGGGTCCTCCGGCGAGCCGAAGTTGAGGCAGTCGGTCACGGCGATCGGCTTCGCGCCGGTCACCGCCACGTTCCGGTACGCCTCGGCCAGGGCCAGCTTGGCGCCGTTGTACGGGTCGAGGCGGGTGTACCGGCCGTTGCCGTCCACCGACAGCGCCACGCCGAGGCCGGTCCGCTCGTCGAGCCGGATCACACCGCCGTCCTCCGGCTGGGCGAGCACGGTGTTGCCCAGCACGTAGCGGTCGTACTGCTCGGTGACCCAGGACTTGTCGGCCAGGTTCGGTGACGCGATCATGCGCAGCACGGTCTCCCGCAGCGCCTCCGGGTCGGCCGGGCGGGGAAGCGTCTCGGCCCGGTCGGCCTGGAGCAGGATCAGGTCGGCCGGCTCCCGCATCGGCCGGGCGTAGACCGGCCCGTCGTCGACGAGCGAACCCGGCGGTACGTCGACGACCAGGTGGTCCTGCCAGGTGATCAGCAGTCGACCCGGGCGGCCGTCCGGTTCCGGTGCGGTGACCTCACCGATCGCGGTGGCGAGCACGCCCCACTTCTCGCAGGTCTTGAGCACCGCGTCGAGCTTGTCCGGCTCGACGACGAGGAGCATCCGCTCCTGCGACTCGCTGGCCAGGATCTCGTGCGGGTCCATCGAGGGCTCACGCAGCGGGACCCGCTCCAGCCAGACCCGCATGCCGGTGCCGGCCGCGGCGGCGGTCTCGGTGAGCGCGCAGGTCAGGCCGGCGCCGCCGAGGTCCTGGATGCCGACCACGAGTTGGCCGTCGTACAGCTCGAGGCACGCCTCGATGAGCAGCTTCTCGGTGAACGGGTCGCCGACCTGCACGGCCGGTCGGCGTGCCTCGCTGCCCTCGTCGAAGGTCGCGCTGGCCAGCACCGAGACGCCGCCGATGCCGTCGCGGCCGGTCTTGGCACCCATCAGTACGACAACGTTGCCCGGGCCGGCGGCGGCCTTGTTCTGCAGCCGGTCGACCGGCAGCACGCCGAGGCAGAGCGCGTTGAGCAGCGGGTTGCCCTGGTAGGAGGGGTCGAAGACCAGCTCACCGCCGATGTTGGGCAGGCCCAGGCAGTTGCCGTAGCCGCCGACGCCGGCGACCACGCCGGTGAGCACGCGGGCGGTGTCCGGGTGGTCCGCGGCACCGAAGCGCAGCGGGTCCATCACCGCGATCGGGCGGGCGCCCATGGCGAGGATGTCCCGGACGATGCCGCCGACGCCGGTCGCCGCGCCCTGGTACGGCTCGACGAAGCTCGGGTGGTTGTGCGACTCGACCTTGAAGGTCACCGCCAGCTCGTCGGAGATCTGCACGACACCGGCGTTCTCACCGATGCCGGCGAGCAGCCGGTCGCTCTGTGGGGCCTTCTCGCCGAACTGGCGCAGGTGCACCTTGCTCGACTTGTAGGAGCAGTGCTCGCTCCACATGATCGAGTACATGGCCAGCTCGGACTGGGTGGGCCGGCGGCCGAGAATCTGCCGGATCCGGTCGTACTCGTCGTCGCGCAGGCCCAGCTCGGTGTACGGCTGAAGCTCGCCCGGAGTGCCGCCGGCGCGCGGCACGGTGTCCACGCCCTCGGTCCAGACGGCGGCGGTCGGCTGCGCCGGAGCGCCCGCCGGTGCGACCGGCTGCGCCGGGTTCGGCTCGGTCGGCTGCGCCGGGGCGGAGTACGCCTCCGGTGTGTCCCGTACCGGGTCCGGATGGGTGGTCATGACCTCTCCTCGCTGCGCTGGTGCCCGCCGGAGCCGCTGCCCGCACTCATGCCGGCGCCCCGACCAGGTGCTTGAGGACCGACGTGAAGAAGCCGAGGCCGTCAAGCGAAGGGCCGGTGAGCGCCTCCACCGCGTGCTCGGGGTGCGGCATGATGCCGACCACGTTGCCGGCGGCGTTGCTGATCGCGGCGATGTCGCGCTGGGACCCGTTGGGGTTGCCGCCGATGTAGCGGGCGACCACCCGGCCCTCGGCTTCGAGCTGGTCCAGCGTCGCGGTGTCCGCGACGTAGCAGCCCTCACCGTTCTTGACCGGGATGAGCACCTCCTGGCCGGGCTGGAACGCGTTGGTCCACGCCGTCCCGGCCGACTCGATGCGCAGGACCTGATCCCGGTTGCGGAAGTGCAGGTGCTGGTTGCGGGTGAGCGCACCCGGCAGCAGGTGCGCCTCGCACAGGATCTGGAAGCCGTTGCAGATGCCGAGCACCGGCAGACCACCCTGGGCGGCGTCCACGATCGTCTCCATCACCGGGGCGAACCGGGCGATGGCACCGCAGCGAAGGTAGTCACCGTAGGAGAACCCGCCGGGCAGGACGACCGCGTCGACACCGTGCAGATCCGGGTCGCCGTGCCAGAGCCGGACCGGCTCGGCTCCGGCGATCCGGACAGCCCGGGCCGCGTCCCCGTCGTCGAGCGAGCCGGGGAAGGTGACAACACCGACCCGGGCGGTCACGAGCGGGCGTCCGCGGTCTCGTCGGCCTCGACCACGCGGACGGTGAAGTCCTCGATGACGGGGTTGGCGAGCAGTTTGTCGGCAATTTCCCGAGCGCGGTCCAGGTCCGGTTCACCGGTGAACTCGATCTCGATCCGCCTGCCGATCCGAACCGAGGCGACATCACTGACGCCGAGCCGGGGCAGCGCGTTTGCGACGGCCTGGCCCTGCGGATCAAGGATCTCGGGCTTGAGCATGACGTCGACGACGACGCGAGGCACTGGGCACTCCTGACTGTGTACGCAGTTGGGTGCCGACCCACAACGGGCGAGCGCAGCCAGCGTACCTGGCAGATATCGCTACGGACGCACCGGCCGGGTGCAGTTCAGGCAGTGATCGACATTACCGGCGCTCAGGGTGACCCGCCAGCCGCGACACGTGTCCTCAGCAGGACATATACGGCGCGACGGGTGGCCGAATCGTTACATTGATCAACCTGAATCACATTCTTGATTACGGCCGCCGCGGGCCCTACTGTACATCGACGTAAGTCGATTAGTGGGTGCACGGGAACCCCCGTCGCCCGCCCGTCCGCACCCGGAGACCCCGGGCCCGCCCCGTCCAAGGAGTCCACCCGATGCGCATCCGCCCCCTGCTCGCCGTGTTCAGCACCGCGCTGGTCGGCGCCCTCGGCGTCACGTCCGCCGCGTCCGCCGCCCCGGCCGGCCCGCAACCCATCATCGGCGGCGAGACCGTCTCGTCCGCGCCCTGGGCCGCAGCGGTGCTCAGCAACGGTTCGTTCACCTGCTCCGGCAGCGTCATCGCCGCCCAGTGGGTGCTCACCGCCCGGCACTGCATCAACGGCACCATGTCGGTACGCGTCGGAAGCGTGAACCGCACCTCCGGCGGGGTCACCCGCACGGTCAGCGCCACCTACACCCGCTACGACCTCGCGCTCATGCGGCTCTCCAGCACCGTCAGCACCTCCACGGTGAGCCTGGCCAGCAGCAACCCGCCGATCAACTCGACGAACTCGATCTACGGCTGGGGCATGACCTGCTACAGCGGCTGCTCGGCGTCGACCCAACTGAAGACCGCCACCGTCCGGGTGACGAGCAACAGCGTCACCGACGCGTACGGCGGCCAGGCGATCCGCAGCACCCGGATCAACGGAAACGCCTGGCGCGGCGACTCCGGTGGCCCGCAGTTCTACAACGGTCAGCAGGTCGGCGTCGCCTCCACCGCCGACGGGTCGACCATCCAGAACTACGGCAGCGTTGCGTACAACCGGGCCTGGATCACCTCGGTGGCCGGTGTCTGACAGTTAGCGCCCGGCGCGGCGCGGATGGTCGGCCACGTGCCGGCCGTCCGCGCCGCGCCGTTTTGCAGCATCCGATCAGGTGAACAATGCACACGATCGGGTCGCGCCACTCCTGACAGCATCGGAAACGTGCTGGTCGTGACGACAGAGCAACTGCCCGGCTACGAGATCCGCCAGATTCTCGGTGAGGTCGTGTCATCGATGGCCAGGACACGCAACCCGTACCGCGAGGGGGTCAAGAACCTACGCGGCGGCGCGTACGACCCGATGGCCCCGGACAACCTGACCCGGTGGCGCACCGACTCGGTCACCCGCCTCGGCGAGGAGGCCCTCCGGCTCGGCGCGAACGCGGTGATCGGCATGCGCTTCGACAGCCGGGACTGCGGCGAGATGTGGATGGAGATCTGTGCGTACGGGACTGCGGTGGTCGCCGTACCCAAGATGCCCGAGGTCATGCCGACCGACCAGCCGGCGGTGGCTGCGGGGACCGCGGAGCCCGCGGGCTTCGCCGAGTCGCTCGGCGGCATCGCCGAACCGGCAAGCGCCCCCAACCTCAGCTCCGCCGCCGAAACCCCAACCGGCGACTAACCCACCCCACCCCCTGCCCACCCCACCCTGTCCCGTGTTGATCAAGAGGTTTCGGTCACCAGGGAGATCGAAAATGACGCAAACCTCTTGATCACCCCGGGGCGGGCGGGGCCCGGGGCGGGCGGGGCCCGGGGCGGGTGGGGGTGGGGGTGGGGGTGGGGGTGGGGTCGGCGGGGGTGGGGTCGGTGGGGGTGGGGTCGGTGGGGGTGGGGTCGGTGGGGGTGGGGTTAGAGGATGGGGGGTGGGCTGTAGGTGGCGGCCTCGGGGTGGGCCGTTACCACCTTGGTAATGCGGCTCGTCACCGCTGCCACCTGGGCTTGGGCGGCGCCCACGAAGGCGTTGCGGTCGGCGACCAGGGTGTCGATGTCGGCGCGGGACAGGCCGAGTCGGCCGTCCGCCGCCAGACGGTCGAAGAGGTCGTTCTCCGGTGCGCCCTTCTCGCGCATCGCAAGCGCCACCGCGACCGCGTGCTCCTTGATCACCTCGTGGGCGACCTCCCGACCGACGCCCCGACGGACGGCCGCGACCAGGATCTTCGTGGTGGCCAGGAACGGCAGGAAGCGCTCTAGCTCCCGGTTGATCACCGCCGGGTACGCGCCGAACTCGTCGAGCACGGTGAGGAACGTCTGGAACAGCCCGTCGGCGGCGAAGAACGCGTCCGGCAGGGCCACCCGCCGGACCACCGAGCAGGACACGTCCCCCTCGTTCCACTGGTCGCCGGCCAACTCGCCGACCATCGACAGGTAACCCCGGATGATCACGGCGAAGCCGTTCACCCGCTCCGACGAGCGGGTGTTCATCTTGTGCGGCATCGCGCTGGAGCCGACCTGCCCCGGCTTGAAGCCCTCGGTCGCCAACTCCTGGCCGACCATCAACCGGATCGTGGTGGCCAGCGACGACGGCGCGGCGGCGGTCTGCGCCAGCGCCGCCAGCACGTCGAAGTCGAGCGAACGCGGGTAGACCTGCCCGACGCTGTCCAGCACCCGGGAGAAGCCCAGATGCTCGGCGACCCGCCGCTCCAACTCGGCCACCTTGTCGGCGTCGCCGTCGAAGAGGTCGAGCTGGTCGGCGGCCGTGCCGACCGGGCCCTTGATCCCCCGCAGCGGGTACCGCGCGATCAACTCCTCCAGCCGCTCGTACGCGATCAGCAGCTCCTCCGCCGCCGACGCGAAGCGCTTGCCCAGCGTGGTGGCCTGCGCCGCCACATTGTGCGACCGGCCGGTGAGCACCAGCTCGGAGTGCTCGTACGCAAGGAAGGCGAGGCGGGCCAGGGTGGCCACCACCCGGTCGCGGATCAGCTCCAGCGAGGCGCGCACCTGGAGCTGCTCGACGTTCTCGGTGAGGTCGCGGGAGGTCATCCCCTTGTGCACGTGCTCGTGCCCGGCGAGCGCGCTGAACTCTTCGATCCGGGCCTTCACGTCGTGCCGGGTGACCCGCTCCCGCTCGGCGATGGAGGCGAGGTCGACCTGGTCGAGCACCCGCTCGTACGCCTCGACCACGCCGTCCGGCACCGGCACGCCCAGGTCGCGTTGGGCGCGGAGGACGGCGAGCCAGAGCCGCCGCTCCATCCGGACCTTCTCCTCCGGCGACCAGAGGGCGACAAGTTCGGGCGAGGCGTACCTGTTGGCCAGCACGTTGGGGATCGTCGTCACGTGCCTCATTGTCCCGCACCCGCTGGTCGGGAGCGGGACCGGGCCGGGGGTCGGACACCGGGACCGGGTCGGGGTGCGCAGGCGGTCAGGGCCGGTTCAGCTCGTACACGGTGACCGGGCCGGCGACCAACCGGACCTGGGCCAGCCCGGCCAACTCCGCCGACACCGCACCCGCCCTGGCATCGGCGAACAGCCACCGGACCCCGTGCTCGGTGCGGAGCCGGTCCAGGTCGGCCCGGGTCGGCGTGCTGAACACCCCGTCGTTGAGTGCGAGCAGCGCCGGGTCGGGGAAGCTCTGTCGGGCGTACCCCAGACCCTCGACGCCGTGCGCGGCCACCACCGCGTCGGTGTAGCCCCAGCTCTCCACGACAGCGCGATGCCCGCCCAGGCCGGTCACCCAGAACGCGCGGGCGTCGCAGTGCGGGGTGGTCCGCACCGGCCGGCAGTGCACGTTCGTGGCGACCACGTCGTCGTCGGCGGCGTTGTCGTCGAGCCACAGCGCCGCGCGCATCTCGTCGAGGGTCAGCGCGTACGGCTGCGGCCCGCTCACCGGCACCGGCTCGGTCAGTACCGAACGGACGGTCCCGCCCACGATGACCGCGCTGCTGGCACCGAGCATCGCCGCGGTGACACCGGCCAGGGCGATCGTCGCCGTCCGCCGCCGACGTGTCGAGCCGACCGCCGGCACCGGTGCCGGGTGGCGCCGTCGCCACAGGGCGGCCACCCCGACCGCCAGCGCGGCGGCCACCGCCACGAACAGCACGTACCGGGCCGCCGACAGACCCAGCACCCGCAACCAACCCTCGATCGTCGAGGTGGTGGGGGTGCCGGGACGGCTGATCCTCGGCACGGCGAAACCCGCGACCGTGCCGGCCGTGGCGAGCCCCGCCAGCACGCCGGCCACGGCGGGCACCACAAGCACCGGCCAGGGTGCGCGGGCCGTGGCGAGGGACCAGGTGGTCAGCACGACGCCGACCGGGATGACACCCATCCAGAAGTAGATCTGACTGATCGACGGGTGCTGGAACACCCAGGTGGTGGCCGCTCCGGCCAGAACCGTGGCGGCGATCAGCCAGACGGCCGGATCGGCCCGGTGCCCACCGTCGACCAGCAGCCGCATGCCCACCCACCTGGGTGCCTGAGCCAGCACCCACCAGGCCACCACGGCGAACGCCAGCAGCCATCCGAGGGCGCCACCGTCGTTGATGCCCGGTGGCAGCAGCGCACTCGGCCAGATTCCGTCGCCCGGTCCGAGGGTCTCGGCGTACGGGGCGATGAAGTGCAGCATCGCCAACGCCTGCACGCGCAGCGTGCCGGCCCCGCCACCGGCGAACAGCCGGAAGCCGAGCGCCATCGCCGCCACGAGGCAGGCCAGCGCCAGCAGGGCGGGTCGGGGTGCCTGCCGCTTCCGCCACCAGAACACGACGACGGTGAGACCCAGGCCGGCGATCAGCGGCGGCAACGCACTGGACTTCGCGCCGGCACAGACCAACCCGAGCGCCGGAACCAGCGGCCAGGCCGGGCCGAGGGGACGGTCCCGGACCACGTCGACGACGAGCCCGGCGATCAGCAGCAACGGCACCAGCACGTACGTCTGGGAGGGGCTGGCGTACGACAGCGGCATCTCGCCGGACGCGCCTACCGGCGAGCCGAGTGTGATCGCGGCACCGGTGAAGGCGGCGAGAGCGGCCACCGGGCCGGCCCAGACGGCACCACTCAGGTCGCGGGCGAGCCCGGCCGCGAGCAGCACCGCCGTACCGACCACCGGCACCAGCCAGAGCCGTAGCAGCACCACAGCCGGGGAAATGCCGCTGATCATGCTGCCGCTGGCGATGTGCGCGTCGGACAGGTAGTGGTAGCGCAGCGCCTCCCCCGCGACGTGCGGCAACTCGAACGGCATCGCGCGGGTCAACTCCTGCACCAGACCCAGGTGGTAGAGCACGTCCTGGTAGTAGCCACCGGACACCGGCGGCAGCGGGACCGTCCGCCACTGGGTGTATCCCCAGGCCAGCACCACGAGCAGCGCCGCACCCATCCCCCAGTGCCAGGCCAGCGGCAGCGGACGGCGCTCGCCGACCCGCCAGTGCCGGCGCAGCCCGGGGACGGCGACGAACGCGACGAGGACGGGCAGCGGCCACCACCGCAGCAGGGACTGCTGACCGGTCGCCGCGGCCAACGCCCAGGCCATGATCTCCAGCACCAGGCCGGTGGCCGCGCCGTAGCCGAGGTCCTCCGGCAGGTTGCCCCGGCTGCCGCGCAACGCCCGGTGCACAAGGGTTCCGGGGAGCACCAGCGCGAGGACCCAGTAGGCGGAGAATCGCGCGAGATCCGCGGCGGGCACGCCGCCGCGGGACCAGACCACGAGCAGCGCGGCGATCACGAGCAACCACGGGAGCGCGCTGAGGACCGGCCGGAGAGCGTTCCGGCGCGACGCCGGAGCCGGCGTCTCGACCCGCTCGGCCAGGAGGAGGTCAGCCACGGACGCCGACCGCCGCATCGAAGCTCGGCGTACGGGAGACGTCGTCGACCCGGGTCTCGTCCCGCGAGTCGAACCCGACGTGGAACGCGGGCCGGTTCTGCACGGTGGCGTAGATCCGGCCGACGTACTCGCCCAGCAGGCCGAGGCAGACCAACTGCACCCCGCTGAGCAGCAGCACCGCGACGAACATCGAGGTCCAGCCGGGAATCGTGGTGCCGGAGACGTGGGCGATCATGCCGAACACGATCAGGCCGAGGCAGAGCAGGAAGCTGGACATCCCCAGCCAGGTGGCCAGGCGCAGCGGCGCGGCGGAGAAGTTCGCCGTGCTCTCCCAGGCCAGGGCCACCATCCGGCGCAGCGGATACTTCGTCTCGCCGGCGGCGCGGGCCTCGCGGTCGTAACGCACCTCCGCGCTGGGGAAGCCCAGCGACGGCACCAGCAGCCGGTAGACCGGGGCGCGTTCGGGCAGCCGGCGCAGGACCTCGATCACGTCTCGGCTGAGCAACCGGAAGTCGCCAGCCTGCGCGGGCAGGTCGACACCCACGAGCCGGCGCATCGCCCAGTAGTAGCCCCGGGCGGTGTTGCGCTTGAAGACCGTGTCGGTGCTGCGGTCGGCGCGTACGCCGTAGACGACGTCCACCCCGTCCTCGCGGGCGACGCGAAGCATCTCGGCGATGGTCTCGGGTGGATCCTGGAGATCGGCGTCGAGGCTGACCACCCACTGGCCGACGGCCCGGTGCAGGCCGGCGGTCAACGCCGCCTGGTGACCACTGTTGCGGCGCAGCCGGAGCACCCGCAACTGCGGCCAGTCCCGGCCGTGGTCGAACAGCACCGACACGGTGTCGTCCCGGCTGCCGTCGTCGACGGCGACCACCTCGTAGTCGACGCCGAGCGCGTCGAGCACCGGCCGTAGCCGGGCGACGAGCGCCGGAATGACAGCGGTCTCATTGAACATCGGGATGACCACCGAGAGGGTGGTCGCCCGTGGGAGGACGGACTCCATGGTGACAACGGCCCCGTTCCGCACGCAGGAGTGATCGAGCCGCACCTCGAGCTGCGGCAACGATCACCATCGCGCGGTAAACCCACCACCAGCGGGCCGACTCCTGAACGGCTCGTTAACGCCCGTTGGCTGATGCCCCGATATCTCCGCCCGACCTACAAACCCGGCACCACGTCACCTGCGTGCTACCCGCCCTCGGGCCGAACCTGCTGGTGGTACTCCAGCTCATGCAGGTGACCACCCTTGATGAGGACTGACACCTCGACCGGCTGCCCGTATACCGAGCGGACCACCCGAAACTGGCGGATCACCGGCACCTGCGGTGGCAACGACAGGATCTCCAGCTCTTGGGTGGTCGGCATGCGGACGGAGAGCCGGTTCGACCCGTTGGGTATCCGGCAACGCGGACAGCCAACGGGTCAGCGCTTGATGCCGCCGGACGAACCTTGGAGGATCAGCCAGATCCGGCGAATCGAGTGTTGGCGACCGATCCCACGGCCGCCAACAATCGAGGCGGCAACCACGGGTAGGGGTCAGTCAACGGCCGCCTGCTCTCCCGGCAGCGGGTCCGCACGTCCACCAGGATCTGACTGGCCAGGTAGTAGCGGCCTCGCCGCTCCCCCACTCCTCGCAACAGACCTTTGTCGCACAGTTGAGCCAGGTCGCGAGTGGCCGTCCGCTCCTCTATCCCGGACATCTTCACGTAGGTGCCACGGCGCAGGCGGTAACCGAGGATCGCCTCGTACAGCAGGTTCGTGACGCGATCCGGCAGCCGGTGCTCCGCGGTGAGTCGGTCCAACTGCTGCCAGATCGCCGAGGCTTCCTCGACACGCCGCGCCACAGTTTGGGCTTGGATGTGGTGCGCACGCAGATTGAACGAGACCCAGAGCGCCGCGTCGTTGTCGGGATTCCAGGCCCCTTGACCGATCGCGAGCAGAACCCGGTAGTAGTCGTCGGTGTTATGCCCCAGCCACTCCTCGACGCCTGAGAACGCCGGCTCGACGATTGCCTCCCGGGACAGAACAAGCGTCTGCAGCGCCCTCGCCATGCGTCCGTTCCCGTCGCGGAATGGGTGGATCATCACGAGGTTCAGATGAGCCATCGCACCGCGGACTATCGGATCCACCTCCCGCTCGCCGCGCAGCCGGGCAGCCGGGCAGCGAGCTCCTCAACCAGCCGCGGAACGAGTTCGGCGTCAGGTCCTTCGTACACCCGCCGGTCGGCGCGCTCGTCATGAACGTAGATGGGGCCAGTGCGGTACTGGCCTGGGCTCTTGGATAGATCGTGCGCCAGCATCATGTAGTGCATGCCGCGCAGGCCGGTCGTGTCGAAGACGAAGTGTTGATCGGCCGCCATCTGAAGGACGAAACCGAGTGCCTGCCGATACCCACGGATCTCAGCGAAGGTGCGCTCATCAGCACTCAGTGGTTCCTCGTCGTCGAGCGCTGCGGCGGCGTCGTCCTCCTCCACGACGTAGCCCTCAATGCTGTTGGAACCGCGGATGGCGCGGGCAAGCATGGTCCGCCGCAGCCCTCCTTGCCAACGCCGGGGCACCCGGAGCGTCGCGGCGAGCGCCCGGCGCATCTCGTGGACGTCGGCGAGCACGGCCGCATCGTCGGCTCCGAGCTGCGGCGTTTGGTAGATCACATCCCGCCTCGTGTCTCTTATTAAGAGCCACGACATCAGTTGGCGGCATGGCGTCTCTATGTATAAGACAATGAGACACCGTAAGCGCCGGCCGGGTCAGCGCTCCAGGATCGCCGTCACGCCCTGGCCGCCGGCGGCGCAGATGGAGATGAGCCCGCGTCCGCTGCCCTTCTCGGCGAGCAGCTTCGCCAGCGTGGCGACGATCCGTCCGCCGGTGGCGGCGAAGGGATGCCCGGCGGCGAGCGACGAACCGTTCACGTTGAGCCGGTCGGTGTCGATCGCGCCGAGCGGGGCGTCGAGGCCGAGCCGGTCCTTTGCGAACTCCGGCGACTCCCAGGCGGCGAGGGTGGCCAACACCTGCGAGGCGAACGCCTCGTGGATCTCGTAGTAGTCGAAGTCCTGCAACGTCAGCCCGGCGCGGGCGAGCATCCGGGGCACCGCGTACGCGGGGGCCATCAGCAGCCCCTCGTCGCCGTGCACGAAGTCCACCGCCGCCGTCTCCGACCAGCTGAACCAGGCCAGCACAGGCAGGCGGTGCGCCGCCGCCCACTCCTCGCTGGCCAGCAGCACGGTGGACGCGCCGTCGGTGAGCGGCGAGGAGTTGCCGGCGGTCATGGTGGCCCGCGCGGCGTCCGGGCCGCGGGTGCCGAAGACCGGCTTGAGCGCGCCGAGCTTCTCCACGCTGGTGTCCGGGCGCAGGTTCGCATCGCGGGTCAGCCCCAGGTACGGCGTCATCAGGTCGTCGAAGAAGCCCCTGTCGTACGCGGCGGCGAGCCGCTGGTGCGAGCGCAACGCCAGCTCGTCCTGGGATCGCCTGTCGATCTGCCACCGCAGGGCGGTCTGGGCGGCGTGGTCGCCCATGGACAGACCGGTACGTGGCTCCGCGTTGCGCGGGATCTCCGGCTTGAACGGTTGCAGCGGGCGCAGCTTCGCCGCGATCTTGAGCCGTTCACCGAGCGTACGGGCCGAGTTGAGCTTGAGCAGCGTGCGTCGCATCTCCTCGTTGACGGCGAGCGGGGCGTCGGAGGTGGTGTCGACGCCGCCGGCGATGCCCACGTCGAGCTGGCCGAGGGCGATCTTGTTGGCGACCAGGATCGTCGCCTCCAGGCCGGTGCCGCAGGCCTGCTGGATGTCGTACGCCGGGGTGTGTGGGTCGAGCCGGGAGCCGAGGACCACCTCGCGGGTGAGGTTGAAGTCCCGGGAGTGCTTGAGCACCGCGCCGGTCACCACCTCGCCGATGCGCTGTCCGGCCAGCCCGTAGCGGGCGACCAGGCCGTCGAGCGCCGCGCCGAGCAGGTCCGCGTTCGACGCGTCCGCGTAGCGGGAGTTGGAACGGGCGAAGGGGATGCGGTTGCCCCCGATGACCGCGACCCGCCGGATGCTCTGCACGATCCGCCTCCTCGGCATGTGTTGCTCGAACCCTACTCGCCAGTAGGCTACGCCCATGACCGACAGGTGCGCGAGCTTCGTCCAATCGGCCGCCGGCCGCGCGCTGGTCAAGCGCCTCGGGCTGCCCGATCCGCCCCGACTGCGCCGACACCACCCCGGCGACCCGCTGCTGCCCGGCCCGGCCCTGCTCGGCGCGGCCACCGGCGGCCGGTTCGCCGAGCCGGTGGCCACGATCCTGACCACCGCCGGGGTCGAGCTGCGCGACACCGGCACCGTCGGCCCGCAGGACCGCTTCGGCGCCCTGGTGTACGACGCCAGCGGGATCACCGACTCGACCGAGCTGCGCCAGCTCTACGACTTCTTCCACCCGCAGGCCCGGGCCGTGCTGCCAGGCGGGCGGGTGATCGTGCTGGGCACCCCGCCGCCGGAGTGCGCGACGCCCCGCGAGGCGACCGCCCAGCGTGCCCTGGAAGGGCTGGTCCGCAGCATCGGCAAGGAGTTCGGCCGGGGCGCCACCGCGCAACTCGTCTACGTGACCCGGGCCGAGGACGGTGTCCTCACCAGCCTCGAATCGACGCTCCGGTTCCTGCTCTCCGGCCGGTCCGCGTACGTGTCGGGGCAGGTCATCCGGGTCGGCGGCGGCACGACGAGCGTGCCGGCCGACTGGGACCGCCCGCTGGACGGGCAGGTCGTGCTGGTCACCGGCGCCGCGCGGGGGATCGGTGCGGCGCTGGCGACGGTGCTCGCCCGCGACGGCGCGCGGGTGGTGGCCCTGGACGTCCCGGCCGCCGGTGACGCGCTCGCCGCGGTGGCGAACGAGATCGGTGGCAGCGCCGTCCAACTCGACCTGACCGCGCCGGACGCGCCGACCCGGCTCGCCGACCACCTGGCCAGCCGGCACGGCCGCGTCGACGTGGTGGTGCACAACGCCGGCATCACCCGGGACAAGACGCTCGGCCGGATGGACGCCGACCGGTGGGACCAGGTCATCGACGTCAACCTCTCCAGCCAGGAGCGGATCAACGACGTGCTGCTGGAGCGGGAGCTGGTCCCGGCCGGCGGGCGGATCATCTCGGTCTCCTCGATCGCCGGGATCGCCGGCAACCGGGGGCAGACCAACTACGCCACGAGCAAGGCCGGCGTGATCGGGCTCGTCGACTCGCTCGCGCCGGCCCTGCGGGAACGCGGGATCAGCGTCAACGCCGTGGCCCCCGGTTTCATCGAGACCCGGTTGACGGCGCGCATCCCGCTCGTCGTCCGCGAGGCGGGCCGGCGGATGAACAGCCTGGCCCAGGGCGGGTTGCCGGTGGATGTCGCTGAGACGATCGGTTGGCTGGCCTGGCCGGCCAGCGGCGCGGTGAGCGGAAACGTGGTCCGGGTCTGCGGCCAGAGCCTGCTGGGGGCGTGATGGGTACCCGTTCCCGGGTCGAACTGCCCCGGATGCCGGCGGCCGGGGCGCTGCACCGGCGGGCGTTGCTCGGCGCGCTACCGGGCCTCGGCGGTGGGCGACGCGGGCCCGACCTGCCGGCGGTCGAGGTGACGGTGGGCGGGGTGACCGTCGACCGGGCGCAGTTGGCCGACTACGACCGGGTCTGCGGGTTCCGGCTCAGCGATCGACTGCCCGCGACGTTTCCGCACGTCATGGGCTTTCCACTGGCGCTGCGTCTGATGACCGCGGCGGACTTTCCCATCCCGCTGCTCGGCCTGGTGCACGTCGGCAACCGGATCACCACGCACCGCCCGGTCACCGCCGACGACACCCTCGACTTCACGGCGTACGCGGAGAACCTGCGCCCGCACGACCGGGGGCGGCAGGTGGACGTGGTGCTCGTCGGCTCGGTCGACGGGGAGGAGGTGTGGCGCGGCGTCTCGACGTACCTCGGTCGGGAGCGCAGGACGGGCGGGGGCGATCGAGGCGTACGTCCCGCCGCGCCGCCGGCCACCGCCCGTTGGCGGGTGGAACCGAGCGTCGGTACGGCGTACGCGCGGGTCTCCGGCGACCACAACCCGATCCACACCTCCCGGGTGGGTGCACGGCTGTTCGGCTTCCGTCGGCCGATCGCGCACGGCATGTGGAGCAAGGCGCGCTGCCTGGCCGCGCTCGAGGCCCGCCTGCCGGACGCGTACACCGTCGAGGTCGCCTTCAAGCTGCCCGTGCCGCTGCCGAGCACGGTGAGCTTCGCGCTCCTGCCGGACGGCGGGTTCGCGGTGCACGACTCCCGGGGCCGACCACATCTAGCAGGTCTCGTGCGCTGAGCGCACCTGGCAGGTCTCGTGCGCTGAGGCGCATTCCGTACGCCTCTTGGCAGGCGTGCACTTCTGCGCTAAGTTGTTCTCACAGCGAGATGTTCTCAGAATGAGAGAGACGCGATGAACGAGCAGGAGTTCCTGGCCGCGTACGACCCCCGGGCCTACCCGTCGGTCGCCGTGACCGTCGACGTGGTGGCACTGACCATCCGGGACGGTGCACTGCACCTGCTGCTGATCCGGCGCGGCGAGGCACCCTTCGCCGGGCACTGGGCGCTGCCCGGGGGCTTCGTCCGCCCCGACGAGGACCTGACCGCCGGGGCCCGACGGGAGCTGGCCGAGGAGACCGGGCTCGGCGGCGAGGCGCTGCGTCGCGTACACCTGGAGCAGTTGGGCAGCTACGGCGCTCCCGACCGTGACCCGCGGATGCGGGTCGTCTCGATCGCCCACCTCGCGTTCGCCCCCGACCTGCCCGACCCGGCCGCCGGCAGCGACGCCGACGAGGCGATCTGGCTGCCGGTGACCGCGTTGACGAGCCGACAGCTCGCCTTCGACCACGGCCGGGTCATCGACGACGCGTTGGAGCGGGCCCGCTCCAAGCTGGAGTACACGCCGCTCGCCACCCGCTTCCTCGCCGCCGAGTTCACCATCGGCGAGCTGCGCGCCGTCTACGAGACGGTCTGGGGGCACCCGCTGCACGCCGGCAACTTCCACCGCAAGGTGCTCTCCGTGCCGGGTTTCGTGGAGAGCACCGGCACCAGCACCGAGCGCGGTGGCGCCCGGGGCGGTCCCCGCGCCCGGCTCTACCGGGCCGGCGACGCCCGCCTGCTGCACCCGGCGCTGCTGCGCCCGGCCCGCGAGGAGACGGTGCGGTGAGGGCGGCGGAGGCGATCGGCCTGGTCGCGGCCGCGCGCACCGACGCCGACCTGTTCGGCGCGGACCAGCCGGCCCGCCGCTACCGCGAGCTGGTCGCGGCCCTGCACCCCGACCGCCTGCCGGCCGACCCGGCCGTACGCGCCGAAGCCACCGAGGCGTTCATCCACGTCACCACCAGGTGGCGGGCCCGGCAGACCACGGTCCTCGGCGACTACCGGCTCGGCGCGCTGGCCCACTCCGGTGACCTGGCCGACCTCTACGACGTGGGCGACGACCGACTGCTCAAGCTGCCTCGGCGGCCCACCGACAACGACCTGATGACCCGGGAGGCGCACGCCCTGCGCACCATCGCCGAGCGCGGCGACCCGCGCTACCTGCCATACGTGCCCCGACTCGTCGACGAGTTCCGGCACCGCGACGCCACCACCGGCGCGGAACGGCGGATCAACGTGCTGGCCACCGCACCCGGCCTGCACGACCTCGACGAGGTGCGGCGCGCGTACCCGGACGGGCTGGACGCCCGGGACGTGGCCTGGATGTGGCGGCGGCTGCTGGTGGTGCTCGGCCTGGCCCACCGGGCGGGCGTGGTGCACGGCGCGGTCCTGCCGCGCCACGTGCTGATCGAGCCGGACGCCCACGGCGTGGTGCTCGTCGACTGGTGCTTCTCGGCCGCCGTCGGAGGCACCATCCCGGCGGTGGTGCCCGGCCACGGCTGGGACCCGGAGGAGGTCCTCACGAAGCAGCCCTGCGGGCCGGGCACCGACATCGCGATGGCCAGCCACCTCATGAGCTGGCTGATGGGCCCCCGAGCGCCCCGCGAGCTGCGCGCCTTCGCGCAGGGCTGCCGGCAACGGTCCCTCGCCGCCCGACCCGACGACGCCTGGCGGCTGCTGCGCGACCTCGACCAGGTGCTGGAACGCCTCTACGGGCCACGCACCTTCCGACCCTTCACCCTCACCCCCTAAGGAGCTGTCATGGGCAGTGGAATCTGGTCCACCGACGTGTACGACGCCGCCGACCGTTACCGCCGGTCCACCGGCAAGAGCGCCTTCTCCTACAGCGACAGCGGTGCCCGCACCGTGCACCCCGCGCTCGACCCCCGGGACGCGACCCGCGAGAGCCGCGACTCCGAAGAGCACCCCCACTCGACACCCGTCGCGGTGCTCTTCGACGTGACCGGCTCGATGCGCAACGTGCCGCGGGTCCTGCAGACCAAGCTGCCGCAACTGCTCGGGCTGCTGCAACGGCAGGGCTACGCGAGCGACCCGCAGATCATGTTCGGCGCGATCGGTGATGCCACCTGCGACCGGGTGCCGTTGCAGGTGGGCCAGTTCGAGTCGGACAACCGGATGGACGACGACCTCAGCCGGATCGTCCTGGAGGGGGGTGGCGGCGGGCAGATGAGCGAGTCGTACGAGCTGGCCATGTACTTCATGGCCCGGCACACCGTCACCGACAACTGGGAGAAGCGGGGCCGGCGCGGCTACCTGTTCATCATCGGCGACGAGCTGGCGTACCTCCGCGTGAAGGCCCGGGAGGTGGCCGGCCTGATCGGGGACGACCTCTCCGAGGACGTGCCGCTACGCCAGGTCGTCGACGAGGTGACCCGCCGCTGGGACACCTACTACCTGCTCCCCGCCGGCAGCCACTACGCCGGCAACGCGAAGGTGCTCGACTTCTGGCGGGACCTGCTCGGGCAGAACGCCGTCGTCCTCGACGACCTCGACGCGGTCTGCGAGACCATCGCGCTCACCATCGGCCTCGGCGAGCAGGCGATCGACCTGGACGAGGGCCTTCGTGACCTGGACCGGGCCGGCTCCACCGCCACCGGCACCGTGTCGAAGGCGCTGGCCCGCCTCGGCCGGGAACGGCGGGCCGAGGTGTCGACGCTGCCCGCCTTCACCGACACGGCCAGCGGGGTGACCCGGCTGTGAGGCACGTGGCGGTGGTCGACCTCGGGTACGGCGACGCCGGCAAGGGCACGGTGGTGGACTGGCTCTGCGCCACCCGTCCGGTGCACACGGTGGTCCGCTTCAACGGGGGCGCGCAGGCGGCGCACAACGTCGTGCTGCGCGACGGGCGGCACCACACGTTCGCGCAGTTCGGGGCCGGCACGTTCCATCCCGGTGTCGGTACGCACCTGTCCCGGCACGTGGTGGTGGACCCGTTGGCGCTCGCCGCCGAGGCCGACCACCTCGCCACGGTCGGGGTGCCCGACGCGCTCGACCGGCTGACCGTCGACGGGGACGCGCTGCTCGCCACCCCGTACCACCGGGCCGCCAACCGGGCCCGCGAGATCGCCCGGGGAGCCGACCGGCACGGCTCCTGCGGGCTGGGGGTGGGCGAGGCCGTCGCGTACGGTCTCGCCCACCCCGACGACGCGCCCCGGGTCGCCGACTGCCACCACCCGGCGCTGCTGCGCCGCCGGCTGACCACCCTGCGGGACCGGCTGACCGCCGAGTTGGGCCCGCTCGACGCGCCACCGATCGACGACTGCCTGCCCGCGTACACCGGGTTCGCCGGGCGGGTCGCCATCGTCGACGGGAGCTGGCTCGCCGGGGCGCTGCGGACCGGGACCTGCGTCTTCGAGGGCGCACAGGGGGTGCTGCTCGACGAGTGGCGCGGCTTCCACCCGTACACGACCTGGAGCACCACCACGTTCGCGAACGTCGACAGCCTGCTCGCCGAGGCGGGCAGGGCCGGCGAGGTGACCCGGATCGGGGTGCTCCGGCTGGTCACCACCCGGCACGGACCCGGCCCGCTGGTGACCGAGGACCCGGCGCTGCCCTTCGCCGACCCGCACAACCCGACGAACCCGTGGCAGGGCCGGTTCCGGTTCGGCCACTTCGACGCGGTCGCCCACCGGTACGCCCTCGCGGCGGCCGGCGGCGTCGACGGCCTGGCCCTCACCCACCTCGACCTGGCCGGCCCCGACCTGCGCATCTGCCGCCGCTACGACACCACCGACCGGCTCACTCCGGGCCCGCCCGGCGACCTGGACCGGCAGGCCGCGCTCACCGCCCGCCTGCTGCGCTCCCGCCCGGTGTACGACGACCCGCCGTCGGACTGGGCCGAGGCGGTGAGCACGGAGCTGGACGCACCTGTGGTGCTGACCTCGCACGGCCCCACCGCCGACGACAAGAGGACGCGCGGCCCGCTGCTCGCTCCGCCGGCCCTGGTGCACGCCGACTGACAACACCGGGGGATCTGGCGACTCGCCCACCGGGTAGGTCGCGCCCGGCAAGCATGGGGGAATGGACGCCCTGCTCGACCTCCTCCGTGGGACGGTCACGTCACCATGGGTCTATCTGGTGATCTTCGGGCTCACCGCGGTCGACGCGTTCTTCCCAGCGGTGCCGGGCGAGGCTGCCGTGATCACCGCCGGGGTGCTCGCGGCGAGCGACGGTCACCCCAGCCTGACCCTGGTGATCGTGAGCGCCGCCATCGGCGCGCTTGTCGGCGACCACGTCTCGTACGCCATCGGGCAGGGCGGGGGCGCCCGCCGACTGGCCCGCCTCCCCGACGGCAGCCGCCGGCGGGCCAGCTCCGAGTGGGCCCGCCGGGCGGTGGACCGGCGCGGCGGAATCATCCTGACCACCTCCCGGTACGTGCCGGGCGGACGGACCGCCGTCACCCTCACCATGGGCGCGGTGCGCTATCCCCGCCGGTCGTTCCTGCTGTACGACAGCATCGGCGCGACCACCTGGGCGCTGTACTGCGGGCTGCTCGGCTACTTCGGCGGGCTGGCCTTCGAACGTGACCCGGTGAAGGGCGTGCTCGTCGGGGTGGGGCTCTCGGTGGTCGTCACGTTCGGCCTGGAGGGGATCCGGTGGTTACGCCGCCAGGCGCACCGTCGCGCCGCCCGACGCTGACGGCCGGACCCGTCACAGCAGGTCGGCGTCGTGCACGATGATGGCCACCTGCACCCGGTTGCCCACGTGGAGTTTCGCAAGCGCCCGGCTGACGTGGGCCTTGACGGTGGCCTCGCTCATCGTCAACCGCCGAGCGATCTCGGCGTTGCCGTGCCCGCGCGCCACCTCCCGGACGATCGCCAACTCCCGCTCGGTCAACGGTGCGAGCCGCGCCCGAGCCGCGTCCCGGCGGCCCGGCCCGCGCTCGGCGAACGAGCTGATCAGACGCCGGGTCACCGTCGGGGCGAGCATCGCGTTTCCGGCGGCCACGGTGCGGACGGCCGCGGCCAACTCGCGGGGCGGGGTGTCCTTGAGCAGGAAGCCGACCGCGCCGGCCCGCAACGCCCGGTGCACGTACTCGTCGAGGTCGAAGGTGGTCAACATGATCACCTTCGGGCCGGCGGCGACCACCTCGGGCGCGACGGTCAGCCCGTCGACGCCCGGCATCCGCACGTCGAGCAGCACCACGTCGGGACGTAACCGCTGGGTCTGCTCCAACGCGCCGACGCCGTCCGCCGCCTCACCGACGACGGTGATGTCCTCCGCCGCCTCGAGGATCAGCCGCAGCCCGGCCCGGACCAACTGCTCGTCGTCGACCACCACCACCCGGATCACGCCGCGCCCGCAAGCGGAATCAGGGCCCGGACCAGGAAGCCGCCGTCCACCGGAGTCGCCTCCAACCGGCCGCCGAGCAGCTCCACCCGCTCCCGCAACCCGAGGATGCCCTGCCCGGCACCGGGCAGCGTCGGCCCGCCCTCGGACGGGCCGTTGCGGACCAGCACCTCCAACCCGTCGGGCAGGTAGCGCAGGCAGACGGTCGTCTCGGCGTCAGCCGCGTGCTTCCGTACGTTCGTCAGCGCCTCGCGGACCACCCGGTACGCGGTACGCCCCAGCGTCGCCGGTAGTGCCGTCGGCACGCCCTCGTCCCGCCGGGACACCCGCAGCCCGGCGGCCCGGGACTCCCCGATCAACTCGTCCAACGTGTCGAGCCCCCGCTCCGGCGTCACGGCCGGGTCGGCCTGGCGCAGCACGCCAAGCACCTCGCGCAGGTCGGTGAGCGCCTGCCGGCCGGTCGTCCGGATCAGCGCGGCGGCCTCGACGGTCGCCGGCTCCCCGGCGGTCACCTCCAGCGCACCGGCGTGCACCACCATCAGCGAGACCCGGTGTGCCACCACGTCGTGCATCTCCCGGGCGATCCGGGTCCGTTCCTCGGCGCGGACCCGGTCGGCGCGGGCCTCCTGCTCGCGTTCCAGCCGCTCGGCCCGGTCCCGCAGAGCGGCGAGCGCGTCCCGACGGGCCCGCACCCAGAGGCCGAAGACCAACGGAAGCCCGACCAGGCAGGCAGCGAGCAGCAGCACGTTGCCGCTCGACGCGGTGGTCATCCGGCGTACGCCGCCCACCGCCAGCCCGACCAGCACCCCGCCGCCCAGCACCCCGGCCGCACCGGCGAGGAACCCGGCGAGTTGGCGACCGCGCAGCCGCAGACCCGCCTGGTACGACGCCAGCACCCCGGCGGCCGCTGCGGCGAGCACCAACCAGCCGACCGCCGCGGCCAGGAACAACGGCCAACGACGGGTACGGACGGTGCCGGCCGCCCACGCCGAGCCCAGCGCGATCAGCAGCACGACCGCGCCCGGCAGCGGCGAGCGGACGCCGATGTCACCTGTGGCGCTGGCCCCGACCGCTGTCCCGACCGTGACGGCGAGCAGTAACGGGCCGTACCGCTTGACGACCCGCCGGAGGGCGACGGCACTGAAGGCCACCCGGCGAGCCTAGGGCTCGGCCGACGGATCAGGGCGCCCCGCCGCTCCGTACCCGGGTGAGGTGGGGGATGACCCCGACGCACGCTCCGGGCCGGACGCTACCTAAGTAGTGCCGCCCGCCTGACCACTGGCCGATGTCGGCAGCCACCGCCCCGACGAGCATCGGAATCATGGATCTGCTCGACCTGCTGCACGACACGATGTCCTCGCCCTGGGTGTACCTGGCGATCTTCGGGATCGCGGTGCTCGACGGCTTCTTCCCGGTGGTGCCGAGCGAGACGGCGGTGATCACCGCGGGGGTGTTCGCGGCCTCCGGGGCGCCGTACCTGCCGGCGGTGATCCTGGTGGCCGCCGCCGGGGCGCTCGTCGGCGACCACATCTCGTACGCCATCGGACGCGGCGGTGGCACCCGGCTGCTCGACCGGCTGCCGCCCGAGGGTCGACGTCGGGCCGCCATCGACCGGGCCCGCCGGGGGATCGCCACCCGGGGTGGTCTGATCCTCACCGTGGCCCGCTACGTTCCGGGCGGCCGTACCGCAGTCACCCTCACCATGGGTGCGGTGGGTTATCCCCGGCGACGGTTCCTGGCCTTCGACGCGCTTGCCGCCGGCTCCTGGGGGCTCTACTCGGCGCTTGTCGGCTACCTCGGTGGGCTGGCCTTCGAGCAGGACCCGCTCCGTGGTCTCCTGCTCGGTCTGGGTCTCGCCCTGACGGTGACCGTGGTCGTCGAGATGGTCCGCTGGCTCCGGGGACGAGGGCGTGCGGCGCGGGCTGCCCAGCCGGGCATCGATGCCGTCTCCGCCGGGACCGTCAGTCGGACGGCGGACACCAGGTGACGCCGTGCAGGAGTTGGGCGGCACCGAGCCAGGCCACGTTCATCATCCGGGTGGCCGTCTTCTCCGGGTCGGCGTCCGGGTGGTCCGCGAGCCAGTCGGCAAGTGACTCGGTCGCGCCGACCAGGGCGTACGCGACGACCTCCAGGTCGAGGGCGGCGATCTCGCGGCCCTCGGCGCGCAGCGCGTGGTCGAGCATCCCGGCGACCACCTCGATCAGCCGGGTCCGCATGGTGGCCAGCTCGCCGGCGAACGGCTGCTCGCCCCGGGCCTGCCGGTAGAGCACCGCCCAGCCGTCCCGGTAGGCCCCGACGAAGCCGAAGAACGCCCGCAGCCCGCGCCAGAGCCGCTCGTCGGCCGGCAGGTCGGGGGCCGCCGCCCCGGCGATGGCCTGCATCATCCGGGTGCCCTCCCGGTGCAGGCAGGCGACGAAGAGCTCCTCCTTCGTGCCGAGGTACGCGTACACCATGGGTTTGGAGATGCCGGCGTCCTCCGCGATCTCGTCCATGCCCGCGGCGTGGAAGCCGCGCCGGGAGAAGACCTTGACGGCCGCGTCGAGCATCTGCTGTTCGCGGACGGCGCGCGGCAGGCGCTTGAAGGCGGGGGCGCTGGACACCTTGCGAGCATACCTACTCGTGCGTAGGGTTACGCGCGAGTAGCCAAATCTTCCGGAAGGCGCACCTGATGACTGACTTCGACCCGGCCACCTTCGCCAACGTCGGCCCCAAGGAGTTCGCCCAGCTGGTCAAGTCCACCCCGGACGACAAGATCGCCCAGGTGATGTCCGGTGACTCGCGCGACAAGATCCTGGGCGAGGTGTTCGGCCGGATGCCATCGCTGTTCCGCGCCGACCGGGCCGGCGCCACCAACGCGGTCATCCACTGGGTCATCACCGGCCGCCCCGACGGTGGCAGCGACACCTACGAGGTGGTCATCGCCGACGGCACCTGCGTGGTGAACGAGCCCCCGCAGCACGACCCGAAGCTGAGCCTCACCATGGGCCCGGTCGAGTTCCTGAAGATCGTCTCCGGTGGCGCCAACCCGGTGATGATGTTCATGACCGGCAAGCTGAAGGCCAAGGGCGACCTCGGCCTCGCCGCAAACATCGCCAACCTGTTCGACATCCCCAAGGCCTGACATGGCCGAGTTCTCGCTCGACCTGAACGAGGAACAGCGGGACCTCCGCGACTGGGTGCACGGCTTCGCCGCCGAGGTCGTGCGCCCGGCCGCCGCCGAGTGGGACGAGCGCGAGGACACGCCGTGGCCGGTGATCCAGGAAGCCGCCAAGGTCGGTCTCTACGGCTTCGAGTTCCTCGCCACCTGCTGGGCCGACCCGACCGGGCTCTCCCTGCCGATCGCCAGCGAGGAGCTCTTCTGGGGTGACGCCGGCATCGGCATGAGCATCTTCGGCACCTCGCTCGCCGTCGCCGCCATCTACGGCGCCGGCACCCCGGACCAGATGGTCGAGTGGGTGCCGCAGTGCTTCGGCGACGTCGACTCGCCGACCGTCGCCGCCTTCTGCACGAGCGAGCCGGAAGCCGGCTCCGACGTCAGCGCGATGCGCACCCGGGCCGTCTACGACGAGGCCAACGACGAGTGGGTGCTCACCGGCCAGAAGGCGTACGCCACGAACGGCGGCATCGCCGGAGTGCACGTGGTCACCGCCTCCGTCGACCCCGCGCTCGGCTCCCGAGGCCAGGCGGCGTTCGTCGTACCACCCGGCACGCCCGGCCTGGCCGCCACCCGCAAGCTGCGCAAACTCGGCCTCCGCGCGTCGCACACCGCCGACGTCTTCCTCGACGGGGTACGCGTACCCGGCCGCTGCCTGCTCGGCGGCAAGGACTCGCTGGACGAGCGGTTGGCCCGCGCCCGCTCCGGACAGCGGGCCAGCGGGCAGGCCGCCATGCGCACCTTCGAGCTGTCCCGACCCACTGTCGGCGCGCAGGCGCTCGGCGTGGCCCGGGCCGCCTACGAGTACGCGCTCGACTACGCGAAGGACCGGGTCCAGTTCGGACGCCCGATCATCGAGAACCAGGCGGTCGCCTTCGCGCTCGCCGACATGCGGACGGAGATCGACGCGGCGCGGCTCCTGGTCTGGCGAGCCTCCTGGATGGGCCGCAACAACCGCCCGTTCACCGCTGGCGAAGGGTCGATGTCCAAGCTCAAGGCCAGCGAGGTGGCGGTGTCGGTCACCGAGAAGGCGGTGCAACTACTCGGTGGTGCCGGCTTCCTGCGTGACCACCCGGTCGAGCGCTGGTACCGGGACGCCAAGATCTACACCATCTTCGAGGGCACGTCGGAGATCCAACGACTCGTCATCTCCAGGGCGATCTCCGGGATGCAGATCCGCTGACCGCCGTCGGCTCGACCCCTCCGCAACGGGTCGGGCCGACGGCGGCCCGGATTCCACGATCTGTGCCGTCTTCGTCACCCCGTGCCGAGGCGAACTGGGCCTTCAGCCGCACCCAGTGCATGATCAAGGAAAGAAGCCCTGATGGACGGGGATCCGCCGCCCCGTCCGCGCACCGCCCTAGGAGGTCTGCGGCATGGACCTGCCGTTCATGGTTGCCACCCTGACCCGTCGCGGGCTGCTCACTCCAGGCAGTCCGGTCCGGGTCGCCTCGCAGCTCAACGCGTTGCGGACGTGGGGGTGGAGCCTGGCAGGCGAGCTACGCCAGGCGGCCGCCCGGGACCCGGGACGCCCCGCCGTGATCGATGAGAACGGCGTCGAGCTGACCTACCACGACCTGCTGGACCGGGCCGAACGGATGGCCCGCTCGATGCGGGCCGGGCTCGGCGTGCAGGCCGGCGACCGGATCGGCGTACTCTGCCGCAACCACCACGGACTGATCGAGACGATCGTCGCCGCCACGCTGCTCGGCGTCGACGCGGTGCTCGTCAACACCGGGCTCAGCGCCGCCCAACTGGGCACCGTCGCCGAGGAACAGCGGCTGCGGCTCCTGGTGCACGACGACGAGTTCGCCGAGCGGGTCCTCGGCCTCCCCGCCGAACTGCCCCGGCTCGACGAACGCGCCCGCGAGGAACTGGTGGCCGGGGCACTGCCGGGTGACCTGCACCCGCCGGAGCGCGACGGCCGGATCATCGTGCTCACCTCCGGCACCACCGGCACGCCCAAGGGCGCCCGCCGGCCGACGCCGAGCGGCTTCGGCCCGTTGGTCTCCATCATCGACCGCATCCCCCTGCACGCCCGGGACCGGGTGATGATCGCCGCGCCGATCTTCCACACCTGGGGACTCGCCGCCCTCCAGGTCTGCCTGGCGCTGCGCGCCACAATCGTGCTGCACCGTCGCTTCGACCCGAGCGCCACCCTCACCGCCCTGACCGCGCAGCGCTGCGGCGCACTCTTCGCCGTACCGGTGATGCTGCAGCGGCTGCTGGAGGTGCCCCCACCGGAACCACGGCCGTCGCTCACCGTCGTCGCGGTCAGCGGCTCCGCCCTGCCCGGCGGCCTGGCCCCGAAGTTCATGGACGTCTACGGAGACGTCCTCTACAACCTCTACGGGTCCACCGAGGTGTCCTGGGCCTCCATCGCCGGCCCGCAGGACCTGCGGCACGCGCCCACCACCGCGGGCCGTCCACCGCGCGGCACCAGGCTGGAACTGCTCGACGACGGCGGCCAGCCCGTGCCGGAGGGACGGGTCGGGCGGATCTTCGTCGGCAACGAGATGCTCTTCGAGGGCTACACCTCCGGTGCCAGCCGGGAAACCCGCGACGGCCTGCTCGACACCGGCGACCTCGGCCGGCTCAACGCCGACGGACTGCTCTTCGTCGACGGTCGCGCCGACGACATGATCGTCTCCGGCGGCGAGAACGTCTTCCCGTCCGAGGTGGAAGACCTGCTCGCACAGTTGCCGCAGGTCCGCGAGGCGGCCGTGATCGGCGTACCCGACCCCGAGTACGGCCAGCGCCTGTCCGCGTTCCTCGCCCTGCACCCCGGCGAGACGCTCGACCCCGAGGCGGTACGCGAGTACGTCCGACACTTCCTGGCCCGGTTCAGCGTCCCCCGGGATGTGATCTTCGTGAAGTACCTGCCCCGCAACGCCACCGGCAAGGTGCTCGCCCGCGAACTACGCCGCTACTACGGCTGACCTCGTCCACGGATAGCGGGTCAGGCCGGGCTGTCCATGGCGGAGGTGGGCGAGGGTTGCCCGGCTTCAGCGGGGAATCGTGATGTGACCCTCGACAGCCACTGCGGCGATGTCGGTACGGTGCTGCGAACCCGCCAACTCCACCCCGTCGACAAGCACGTACGCGGCATCCCGCGCGGCGGCCAGATCGGCGCCGGTGGCCGTACCGCAGAGGACCCGGCCGCCGGCGGAGAGCAACGCGCCGTCGTCGGCCCGGCGGGCGGTGCCCGCGTGGATGATGCCCGGACCCTCCGCACCGGTGATCACGTCACCGGTGCGCGGCGCGGCCGGGTAGCCCGACGAGGCGAGCACCACGGTCACGGCGCTGCCGTCCCGCCACCGCAGCGGCGGATGCTCGGCCAACGTGCCGGTGGCCGCCGCGTGCAGCAGCCCGCCCAGCGGAGTCTCCAGCAGCGCGAGCACCACCTGGGTCTCCGGGTCACCGAAGCGGGCGTTGAACTCGATCACCCGAGGGCCGGCGGCCGTGATCGCGAGCCCGACGTAGAGCAGCCCGGCGAACGGGGTGCCCCGGCGACGCATCTCCGCGAGCGTCGGGTGCACCACGTCGCGCATCACGTCGTCGACCAGGTCGGGCGGGGTCCAGGCCAGCGGCGCGTACGCGCCCATGCCGCCGGTGTTCGGCCCGCTGTCGCCGTCACCGAGCCGTTTGAAGTCCTGCGCCGGCAGCAGCGGCAGCGCCGCCTCACCGTCGGTGACCACGAAGAGGCTGACCTCCGGGCCGTCGAGGAACTCCTCGACCACGACCCGTCCACACTCGCCGGCGTGCGCCAACGCGGCGGACCTGTCGTCGGTCACCACCACGCCCTTGCCGGCGGCGAGCCCGTCGTCCTTCACCACGTACGGTGCGCCGAACTCGTCGAGCGCCCGAGCCGTGCTCTCCTCGTCCGTGCAGACGTACGCCCTGGCGGTCGGCACGCCGGCGGCGGTCATCACGTCCTTGGCGAACGCCTTGGAGCCCTCCAACTGCGCGGCCGCACCGGACGGACCGAACACGGCGATGCCCTTGGCGCGTACCGCGTCGGCGACCCCGGCGACCAACGGTGCCTCGGGCCCGATCACCACCAGGTCAGCAGCCGTCTCGACGGCCAACGCCGCCACCGCGGCCGGATCCGTCGGAGTCACCGACCGCAGCTCAGCCACGCTCGCGATCCCCGGATTGCCCGGTGCCGCGACAACCGCGGAAACCCCCGGATCGCCGACCAGCCCGAGCGCGAGCGCATGCTCCCGCCCGCCACCACCCACCAAAAGAACCCGCACGCCCGAGATCCTACTGCCCCCACCACCCCCACCCAGCCCCCTCCCAACCCCCACCCACCCCCACCGACCCCCACCCACCCCACCCCCCACCCATCGGCGTTGATCAAGAGGTTTGCGTCAGAATCCCTCCCCGATCTGACGCAAACCTCTTGATCACCTGCGCTGGGCGGCTGCGATCGCCTGCCGAACGGTGTGCGGGATGTATGCCGGGTGCAAGGTGTCCTGCCAGGTGAAGCGGAGAATGGTCCAGCCGGCGTTGACCAGGCGATTCTGCCGGCGACGGTCGGCGAAGACGGCCTCCGGCGCACCATGGGCGTCTCGGCCGTCTGCCTCCGCGATGACCCTCGGGCCGCGCCAGCCCAGGTCGCCGATGCCGAGCAGACAGCCGTCGTCGTCGCGTACCTCCAACTGCAGCGTGTCGGGTGGGACCCGGCCGTCCACGCACCGCAGTCGGCTACGCGTCTCCAGTGGCGACTGCGCCCGCCCGTCCACCTCTGACAAGTAGGCGCGTGCCGCGACCGCACCCCGCCGCCCGCGGATGAGGCTCGGGATCACCATCAGTTGGGCCGGATCGATGCGCCGTCGATTGAGCGCCGAGTCCAGGACCGAGACCGCTGGGTAACGATCAACCAGGAGAACGACGTCCGAGACGGTGCGCAGCGGAGAGGTCGCACGAATGCCCGCGACCTCGACGATGTCACCGGGATCAACCGTGATCTGGTGCACGGTCAGCCACGGCACCGGGACGCGCTGATGCCTCGGTCGATCCGCCGGTACCGAGACGTGGACTTGGGCAGTCCGCCCGAGGCCCGCAATGCTGTGCAGTTCCAGAGCGGTGTCCAGAACAACGAAGGCCCCTGGACCAAGGCTCACGACCGCAGCGCGGATCCGCGCCCGTCGTAGCGTCGAATCACTCAACTCCGCGTCCGGCACGAAGCAGCCGCGCAGAAGCCGCTGCCACCTGCCGGACCGGCAGAGCTGTCGGACCTCATCCCTGGTCAGGCCGGCACGCAACGCCTGAGCGAGGGTGACCATCCCGTCCTGCCCGGCCGCGACGTCACGAAGAAGCTGGTGTGGTCCCACACCAACACCCTGCCCACCCACCCCATCCCACCGAAGCCCCTGTGGACAACCCACGGATCCCTGTGGATAACCCCGCCCCTCCCCCCTCCCCCGCCCTAACCCCTCCCCCTCCCCCCTCCCCTCCCCCTCCCCCCGCCCCTCGGCGATCAAGAGGTTTGCGTCAGATCCAGGCCGGATTTTGACGCAAACCTCTTGATCAACCGGGGAAGGCGGGAAGGCGGGAAGGCGCGCCGGGGGAGGCGGGAGGGGAGGGGGAGGGGAGGGGGCTGTTAGGGGAGGAGGGGGTGGATGTGGACGTTTTCTTCTCGGCCTGGGCCTACGCCTACGACGCTGACCCGGGTGTTGCAGAGTTCCTCGACGCGCGCGATGTAGCGGCGGGCGTTCTCCGGGAGGTCCTCGATGGTGCGGGCCTTGGTGATGTCCTCCCACCAACCGTCGAGTTCCTCGAAGACGGGCGTGGCGTGGTGGAAGTCCGTCTGGCTCATCGGCATGTCGTCGACCCGGACGCCGTTGATCTCGTAGCCGACGCAGATCGGCACCTTGGGCAGGCCGGTCAGCACGTCCAGCTTGGTGATGACCAGGTCGGTGACGCCGTTGAGCCGGCAGGCGTACCGGGCCACGACCGCGTCGAACCACCCGCACCGCCGCTCCCGCCCGGTGGTGGTGCCGTACTCCGCGCCGATCTTGCGCAGGTGGTCACCGTTGGCGTCGAACAGCTCGGTCGGGAACGGCCCGGCGCCGACCCGGGTGGTGTACGCCTTGCTCACCGCGATGACCTTGTTGATCGCGGTCGGCGGGATGCCCGCGCCCACGCACGCGCCACCGGCGGTCGGGTTGGACGAGGTCACGAAGGGGTAGGTGCCGTGGTCCATGTCGAGCATGGTGGCCTGGGCGCCCTCCAGCAGCACCGTCTCGCCCCGGTCCAGGGCGTCCCAGAGCATCGCCCGGGTCTCCGCGATGTACGGCTTGAGCCGCTCCGCGTACTCCAGGTACTCCTCGACGGTGGCCTCGAGGTCGATCGCCTTGCGGTTGTAGACCTTGAACAGGATCTGGTTCTTCTCGCGCAGGGCGAGTTCCAGCTTCTTGCGCAGGATGCCCGGGTCGAGCAGGTCCTGGAGGCGGATGCCGATCCGGGCGACCTTGTCGCCGTACGCCGGGCCGATGCCACGGCCGGTAGTGCCGATCCGGGACGAGCCGAGGTAGCGCTCGATGACCCGGTCCAGCGCCCGGTGGTGCGGCATGATCAGGTGCGCGTCACCGGAGATGCGCAGCCGGGACACGTCGACGCCGCGCTCGGCGAGGCCGTCGATCTCGGCGAGCAGCACCTTCGGGTCGACGACCACACCGTTGCCGATGACGATCATCGCGTCCGGTGAGAGCGCGCCGGACGGCATCAGGTGCAGCGCGTACTTCTGGCCGTCCGGGGTGATCACCGTGTGTCCGGCGTTGTTGCCGCCGGAGTAGCGCACGACGTAGTCGACCCGCTCACCCAGCAGGTCGGTAACCTTGCCCTTGCCCTCGTCGCCCCACTGAGCGCCGAGGAGCACGATCGCTGGCATCTCTTCCGCCTCCAGAAGGCTCGGGTGCCAGGTGGCGACCGCTCGGCGAGCCCGGGGTGTCAGGTTAACAAGTAGTGACGGCGCGGCCGGCAGGGGTCGCGTCGAGAGGCAGGAGGCTCCTTCCGTGTACGACGTGGTGCTGCTCACCCTCGGTTCGGAGCGGGACGCTCCCGGGGGCTGTGGCAGCGGCGGGGCCTGCTGCGGCGGCGCGAACGGGACCGACACCGGCCAGGCCGACGCCGGCCAGTCCAGCACCGACCAGACCAGCACCGACCAGGCCGACGCCGACCAGACCAGCACCGACCAGGCCGACGCCGGAAAGGCCAACCAGACCGAAACCGGCGAGACCAGCGAGGATCGGGCCGACGCCCTGAGGGCCAGCGACCAGGCCGACACCGGGCAGTGCGCCACGGAGCGGCCACGGGTGCCCGTGCTGGCCTGCGCCGATGCCCTGACCGCCCGGGGCGCCCGGGTGGAGATGGTCACCGCCCGTTCCGACGCGGAGATCGACGCGGTGTTGGCCCGGCTGGACGGCCCGGCCCGTCCGGACGGCCTCACCTGGCCGGACCAGGACAGCAAGACCCGGCTGGTCGTCGCCACGGCCAGCGACGGGCAGTTGCGCGCCGTGCTGCGCCGGCTGGTCCGGCGGTACGCCCCGGCGCCGAGCAAGCGCCCCGCGGACCTGCCCGGCAACCGGACCCTGCCCGACCTGCCGCCGGTGGCCGTACTCCCGCTCGACCCGGCTCGTGGCGGCACCCACCGGGACCTGGCCGCGCAGCTCGGGCTGCCCCGCGACCCGGCGGCGGTGGCCGCCGCGGTGCTGGACGGCACGCCGCGCCGACTGGACCTGCTGCGCAACGACGGCGGCTCGGTGACCCTGGACGGCGCGCTCCTCGGCGCCGCCGACGACACCGGCCGGCCGCTGCACTGGCGCGCCCGGGTGGAGGTCGACGACACCATTCTCAGCGACGGTACGGAACCGCTGCTGGCCTGCGCGGTCGGCAACGCCGGCGGCTACGCGACGCTGAACGACGTGACCCTGCTGAGCGGGCCGGACCCGGCCGACGGCCAGGTCGAGGTCGCGGTGGCAGTGCCGGTGGTCGTCCGCTCGGCGTGGGGGCGCAAGCGGGTACGCCTCGAAGTTCGGCGGGCCCGTGGGCGGGCGGTGTCGGTGCTGCCCCGCGAGGGCAAGGTGCCGTACCTCGACGATGGTGTCGAGAGCGAGCTGACCCGCAAGCGGTCCTGGTGGATCGAGCCGGGTGCCTGGGCGGTCTGGTCGAACTGACCTCGACGCATCGACCGGCCGACCTGCCTGCGCCGATCAGCCCTGCTGGGTGAATGGGCCTATCCTCGCAGGAGGACTGGGGAGGGCCGTAATGGACGAGAACGCCGACCGGGCGCAGGTGCCCGGCCAGCAGCCGGTGCCGGAGCGGGACGTCGAACCACTCTGGCCGCCGGAGCCGGGCGACCGGGGCGCGGTGCCGCCCTGGGCTGCCGTCGCCGAGCAGCGGGGTGGGCCGCCGGCGGTCACGCCACCTGTCACACCACCGGTGGCGGCGCCGCCGACCGGGCGACCGCCGGTCCCTGGTCAGCCGGGCGCTGCGGCCCAGGCACCGCCCTCGCCGTCGGACTACCCGTCGCTCACCGGCGCCGTCCCCGCGCCTGGCGGGTGGGGGGCCAACGGGCCGTCCGGCACCGGGTCGGGTTGGGCGCCGGCACAGCCGAGTTGGCCACCACCGACCGACCCGGCCGTGGCGTCACCGCCGCCCGCGCCGCCGACGAGCGGTGCTCGACCGACGACGCCGGCAACCGGCCCCGGCAGCAACGGTGGGCCGGTTGGCGCAAGCGCCCCCGCCGCGCTGACACCGCACATCACCGCCACGCCGGGTGACGGCCGCCCCGCCGTGAGCGGCGCGGCCGGTGCCGCAGCCGACGTGGCAGGCAAGGCTGGCGCAGCGCCGCAGGCGCAGCCCGGCGACCGGGGTTCGACGCCCGCGGTGCCGAACACCCCGGGCGGGGTGGACCTGGACCTGCCGTTCACCCTGGATCGCCCCACTGCCGCTGTGGACCGCCCCGCCACGTTCGCAGTCACCGACCAGTCGGCCGCAGCTACCGACCGGCCCATCCCGGCCACCACCGCGTCCGCCGCCGGTCCGGGCGTCACCGAGCCCCCGACGGTCGCCGGCACCCCGCCGGCAGCCTCCCCGGCCGCAGGCTCCGTGGCGGCGACCGGGCCGGCACCGCAGACTGGCGGACCGGCAGCGCAGGCCGGTGGACCAGCACCGCAGACCGCTGAATCGGCAGCGCAGGCTGGTGGACCGGCAGCGCAGGCTGGTGGACCGGCAGCGCAGGCCGGTGGGTCCGGCGACGACGGGTCGGCCGACGGGTCGGCGCGGCCGATCGCCGAGTCGCCGTGGGCGTATCCGCCGCAACGCCCGGCCGGAGCAGCGCCCGCTCAGGACGTGGCCGGCGCCACGCCTCCGATTCCGCCGCCGCCCGTCATCCCACCCGTCGGTCCCGCGCAGGCGCACTCCGGGCCGTCGTCCACCCCGACGATCCCGGGCCAGGTCGGCCCGGCGCAGATTCCGCCGCCGCCCGACCTGACGCAGTTCAGCACCCCGCCGCAGAGCCCTCCAGCGGCGCAGCACGCCCCTCCGCAGGCCGGGTCGGCGACCCCACCGCCGGGGCCGTTCCCGCCCTCACCGGGTTGGTACCCGCCACCCTGGCAGCAGGGCTCGCCCGGTGGCACTCCCGGGCAGGCGTACCAGGAGGCCGACGGGGTCACCCGGATGCCGGCCCCCGCCTACCCGGACGCGGCGGCGTACCCGGACGCGAGCTGGACGCCGGAGGAGACCGCCGCGCCGACCGCCGAGGACTTCGCCCGACGCCGCCAGGTCCGGCCCGCCGACCCGGTGGCGACGATGGGCGTACGCGCGGTGGTCAACAAAATGGGCCTGCTCCGGCTCTCACCGGGGCGGCACGAGCAGGAGCTCAAGCGGGACATCGAGATGGTGCGTCGCAACTTCGGCGGCCTGCGGCAGGTGACTGTCGTCAACCCGAAGGGCGGCGCCGGTAAGACGGTGGCCATCCTGTTGCTCGCGATGACCTTCGGTCAGAAGCGCGGCGGCTACGTGCTGGCCTGGGACAACAACGAGACCCAGGGCACCCTCGGGATGCGGGCCCAACAGGACTTCCACTCCCGCACGGTGCGGGACATGCTGCGTGACCTCGGGCAGTTCCAGGGCGCACACGGCCGGGTCGGCGACCTGTCGCAGTACGTCCGCTCGCAGGGCGAGGGGATGTTCGACGTCCTGGCCTCGGACGAGTCGGCCACCGGGGGCGAGATGTTGACCGCCGCCGCGTTCGCCGAAATCCGTGAGGTGGTCAGCCGGTTCTACAAGTTGATCTTCGTGGACACCGGGAACAACGTCCGGGCGCAGAACTGGCAGGCGTCGATGGACGCCACCGACCAGTTGGTGGTCACCATGTCGGCCCGTAACGACTCGGCCGAGACCGCCGCCCGGATGCTCGACCACCTGGAGCAGAGCGGGCGGCAACGGCTGGTCCGTCAGGCCGTCACGGTGGTGTCGATGCCGCCGTCGCGCAAGGAGATCGACCTGCCGGCCATCCAGGAGCACTTCGCGGCCCGCACCCGGGCGGTGCTGCTGGCCCCGTACGAGCGGCTCATCGACAGTGGCGAGCCGATCCGGTACGGCGGGCTCTCCTCGGCCACCCGGGACGCCTGGCTGAAGATCGCCGCCGCGGTAGCCGAGGGGCTGTGACCCGACGACGGCCGGCCCGGTGTCGGGCCGGCCGTCGGGGGTCGGGTCAGTTGCTGGCGAGCGCGTCCGCCGCCTCCGGGTCGCAGTCGCGCAGGAACTGGGCACAGCGGGCCGCCTCGTCGGCCTCGCCGATCTCGTCGGCAGCCCGGGACAGCACGTACAGGCAGCGGAGGAAGCCACGGTTGGGTTCGTGTGACCACGGCACCGGGCCGTGCCCCTTCCACCCGCTGCGCCGAAGCTGGTCGAGGCCCCGGTGGTAGCCGGTGCGGGCGTACGCGTACGCCGTCACCACCTGGCCCTGCGCGAACGCCCGCGCCGCCAGCTCCGCCCAGGCCGCGCTGTAGGTCGGGAAGCCGGCCGCCACGTTGGCGTACGCCTCGTCGGTGCCGGCCTCGGCGGCGGCGGCCAGGGCGGCGTCGGCCTCGTCGTTCACGGGCAGGCGGGTGGCCGGTGGCTCTGGCAAAAGGTTCTGCATCGCCCCATTCAACCCGCTGGACAGGGCGACACGCGAGCGGGTCGGCCGACGTGTTCCGCTGAACGGCTGAGGAGTTGGTCACGCCTGCGGCCTATGCCGGAGCCTGGTGTTTTCCACTACAACTAATGGTCCGGAGCCTCCCCAGGAACCGGTTACGCAGGAGCCCGGTGGCCACGACCACCGGGCTCCTGTCGGTTCCACCCCGGGCCCGAGGTTTGGCCGGCCCCGTCGGACGGGCAGGATGGCCCGGTGCCGACTCCACCTCCCGCGGACGTCATCGAGCCGCACCTGCACGCCGGTGAGATCCAGACCCGGGCCGAGTTCGATCAGCAGTTGGCCACCGGCCGGCTGACCGGGCTGACCGTGCAGGGCCTGCGGCTCGACCTGGCGCCGGTGCCCGACCTGACCGGCGTCGACGTCGCCGGCACCCTCTTCGTCGGTTGCCGGTTCGCGTCCCGGGACGTCGGCGCCGATCTGGTCCGGCGCGGCGCGAACGTGGTGCCGCCGTTCTCCGGGTTGCCGTACCCGACCCAGCCGACGCACCTCTACACCCCTGACGACCTGGCCGCCGGGTTCGCCGAGGGCGGGTTCACCGGGATGTACGACACCCGGGTGTACGACCACTACCGGGCGCACGGCGGCGCGTTGCCGGACGTCAAGGAGGCGCTGGGTCAGCGGCTGCACGACCACGGCGTGGACAACGCGCTCGCCGACGCCACCCGGGTCTGGCTGGCCGCGTACGGGCCGCAGTCGGTGGTGGGCATCATGGGTGGCCACGCGGTGCGGCGCGGCAGCCCCGCGTACCGGATGGCTGCCGTGCTGGGTTGGGAGCTGGCGCGGGCCGACCGGCTGGTGGTGACCGGCGGCGGCCCGGGTGTGATGGAGGCCGCGAACCTCGGCGCCTACCTGGCGGACCGCCCGGCGACCGACGTGACGGCCGCGATCGACCTGCTGGCCACCGCCCCCGACTTCACCGATCACCAGCGGTACACGGCCACGGCGCTGACGGTCCGGCAGCGGTACGCGGGGATACCCCGGCAGCGTGGCGACGAGTTGGGCTGGGCGCGTGCGGGTGGTCTGGCCATCCCGACCTGGTTGTACGGGCACGAGCCGGCGAACCTGTTCGCCGGGCGGATCGCGAAGTACTTCTCGAACGCGATCCGGGAGGACACCATCCTGCGCCTCGCCCGGGGCGGCATCGTCTTCGCGCCGGGGCGGGCGGGCACGGTGCAGGAGGTGTTCCAGGCGGCCACCAAGACCTACTACGGCACCGACGGCGCCAGCGGGGCGTACATCTTCCTGGACCGCGCCTACTGGACCCAGGAGTTGCCGGTGGAGGCGCTGCTGCGCCCGCTGCTGGCCGCGTCCCCGTTCGGTGACCTGGCGGCGACGATCCACCTGACCGACGACGTGCGGGAGGCCGTACGCCTGTTGACCGCCTGACGACGAACGGCCGGCCCCCGTGCGGGGTGCCGGCCGTTGGTGGTCCGTCGTTACTTGGTCATCGTGGTGCCGGTCGAGCGCAGGTGCTCGCAGGCCTCGACGACGCGGGCGGCCAGGCCGGCCTCGGCGGCCTTGCCCCAGGCGCGCGGGTCGTACTGCTTCTTGTTGCCGACCTCGCCGTCGATCTTCAGCACACCGTCGTAGTTGCGGAGCATGTGGTCCGCGACGGGGCGGGTGAAGGCGTACTGGGTGTCGGTGTCGATGTTCATCTTCACCACGCCGTAGTCCAGAGCCTCGCGGATCTCGCTGAGCAGGGAGCCCGAGCCGCCGTGGAAGACCAGGCTGAGCGGCTTGTCCTTGCCGTACTTGGCGCCGACCGCCTCCTGGATCTGGTTGAGGATCTCCGGACGCAGCTTGACGTTGCCCGGCTTGTAGACGCCGTGCACGTTGCCGAAGGTCAGCGCCGCCATGTAGCGGCCCTTCTCGCCGAGGCCGAGCGCCTCGACCATGGCCAGGCCGTCGTCGGTGGTGGTGTAGAGCTTGTCGTTGATGGCGTTCTCGACGCCGTCCTCCTCGCCACCGACGACGCCGACCTCGATCTCGAGGACGATCTTGGCCTTGGCGGCCTCGTCGAGGAGCTGCGCGGCGATCTGCAGGTTCTCCGCGACCGGCACGGCCGAGCCGTCCCACATGTGCGACTGGTACAGCGGCTCCTCGCCGCGCTTCACCCGCTCCTGCGAGATGCCCATCAGCGGACGGACGAACTTGTCCAGCTTGTCCTTCGGGCAGTGGTCGGTGTGCAGCGCGATGTTGACCGAGTACTTCTTGGCCACCTCGTGCGCGTACGCGGCGAACGCCACCGCGCCGGTGACCATGTCCTTGATCGAGGGACCCGACAGGTATTCGGCGCCACCGGTGGAGACCTGGATGATGCCGTCGCTCTCCGCGTCGGCGAAGCCCTTGAGCGCCGCGTTCAGCGTCTGGGAGGAGGTCACGTTGATCGCGGGGTACGCGAACCGGCCGGCCTTGGCGCGGTCCAGCATCTCCGCGTAAGCCTCGGGGGAAGCGATGGGCATGTGATGCGCTCCTTACTTACCACTCTCGGCCGTGCTGGCCGCTGTTCTTCATGTGTGCGCCGGACCGCGCTGTCCTCCGTGGGAAGTATCCCGTAGGTGAGAGGCACCGGAACAACCGACCCGGTGCCAGCCGTTCACCGGCGGTCCAGCCTGTCCGGCACGATGACGCTGATCAGCCAGGTCACCACGGTCATCACGATCGCTCCCCAGAACGCCGGCCAGAATCCGTCCACCTGGAACGGCAGGTCGAGCCCGCGGGCGATCCGGTCGGTGAGCAGGAACAGCAACGCGTTGACCACAAGCGCGAACAGCCCCAGGGTCAGCAGGTAGAACACACAGCCGACGACCCGGATCACCGGCTTCAGCACCGCGTTGATCACGCCGAAGATCAGCGCCACCACGATCAGGGTGAGGACGGTGTTGCCGCCCGAGCGGCCGTGCACGTCGACCCCGGGCACGATCAGCGTGGTTATCCACAACGCGACCGCGGTGATCGCCAGTCTGATGAGGAAGCCCACGGCACCATCCTGGCACCGGGTCGCGTCGCCGAGGGCTGATTCCGCCTACTCCACCTCCGGGCAGAGCGCCCCTTCAGCCCGTACGGTGTGTGCAACCGTGCCCCGAGACCCCGGGAGGGACGATGGGTCAGCCCGACGAGGACTTCACCCCCGGCGACCACCTGGCGCCGAACGAACGCGACCCCGAGGCGAACCCGGCGGACGCGGTCGAGCAGGCCACTGTCGCCGGCCCCGCCGACGTCGACAGTGAGCCGCACCGCGGCCTGGAGGTCGGCGACTGGGACGCGATGGAGCAGGCCCGGGTGGTCACCGGGGACGAGGACGACTACCGCTGATCCCGCCGCCGGGCCGGCTGCCCGTCGCGTCGAGAGCCCCCACGGGAGAACCCATGCTCAAGCACTCGCTCCGCTGGCTGACCGGGCTCGGCGCTGCCGGCGCGTTGGTCGCCGCCTCCGCCACCCCCGCCGTCGCCGCAGTCGCCGTCGAGCCCTACTTCCAGGACGCCACCCTGGCCGTCGGCGCGACCCCGACGACCCGTGCCCTGTCGCTGTACGCCGACGAGCCCACGGTCCTCACCGACGTTTCCGTGCGATACGACTACCGCTCGCTTGCCGACACGATCACCATCGCCCCGGCCAACGGCCAGAAGTGCACCGCCCCGGAGCCGGGCGTTCTCGTCTGCGAGGAGCCCGACGAGATCGTCCTGCACGAGGTGGCGCCGCTCGGCAGCGGCATCTACCGCAACGGGGCAAAGCAGGTCACCATCGCCGCCACCGACGATGCGCAGCTCGGCGACTCCGGCGACGTCGCGGTCAGCTTCCAGGCAGCCGGCGGGCGGCGCGGGAGCTACACCTCGCAGGTGCGGGTCGGTGCGGGGGTCGACCTGGCCGGCGGGCCGTTCACCACTGTCTCCTCGAAGCCGGGTGGGGCGTTCACGGTGCCGCTGGCCGTGGCAAACGTCGGTGACGAGACCGTCACCGGGTTCGTCGCCGTCTTCGACCTCCCCTACTCGATCCGGACCAGGGACCGGTTCAGCAACTGCCGCTACTCCGACGACCGTCTGGTCTCCTGCCAGTTCGACGAGGAGATCCCGGTGGGCACCGGGCTCGTCGCCACGCTGAACCTCGAACTCGCCAAGGACACCTACGCGCCCACCAACCAGTCCGGCTACGCCCAGTTCATGACGGTGGCCGACTTCGAGGACCTGAGCCGGGTGCGGGCGGCCGTCGGCGCACGCACGCCCACCCCCGGCAGCGGCCCGAGACTGACTCTGACCGAGGCACCCGGCAGGATGCGTCAGGCCGACCAGACCGACGTCCGGCCGGGCAACGACCACACCGGGTGGACCATCAAGGCCACCGGCACCAACGGCACCGACCTCGCGGCGGTCGGCGCCACGCTCAAGGGCGGGGCCGGCGCGGTCGTCACGGCGACCGTCGGCTTCAGGAACAACGGCCCGGCGACGCTCGACCGGACCAACGAGGACTACGAGGCCGCCACCCACACCGGCGTCGAGCTGCCGCCGGGCACGACCGCCGTCGACGTCCCCGACACGTGCCAGGTGCGGCAGGGCACCCGCAGTTACCTGTGCGCCTCGGAGATGCTCCTGGTGGCCGGGCAGACCTACACCGTGACGTTCCGGCTGCGCATCGACAAGGTCATCCCCAACGCCCGGGGTGCGGTGCGGGTCAACGCGCCGTGCGAGTGCCCCGCCGGCGGCGGCTTCCGGGACGACACCAGACCGGCAAACGACAGCGCCACCATCGTGGTGAACGTGGCCCAGGGTGGCAGCGGCGGAGGCGACGGCGGCGGTGGCAATGGCGGCGACGGTGGCGATGACGGTGGTTCGCTGCCCATCACCGGCACCCCCACCGGCACGATCGCCGGCATCGGCTTCCTGCTGCTCGTCAGCGGCGTGGCCAGCTACCTGCTCGCCCGACCCCGCACCACCCGCCTCGACGCCTGACCCGGGCCGTCCGCCCGACGCCCCGTCGACCCGTACCGGGCCGACGGGGTGCCGGCGTGATCACCGGGTGGTGTTGACCTGCTCCGGGTGTTGCGCCACCCACTGCGCCAACCGGTCCCCGCTCAGCGCGGCGAGGAACTCCGGGCCCTGCTTCGGGTCCAACGACAACCGCGCGGTGTTGCCCACCGACGGGCCGACCGGCAGGCTGAGCCCCACCGGATCGAGGCTCTTCAGCTCGGGCAGCACCGCCACCAGCCTGGTCAACGGCGCGCCGTCGTCGTCGAACGCCATACCCTTACCGGCTGCCGACAGCAGCGCGGCGAGCCGGACCGGGTTGCTCAGCACCTCCTGGGCGACCGCGCGCCGGATCAGCCCGGCGACGTAGCGCTGGGCGTTACGGTCCCGGTCGGACGCGCCGTCGGGCAGGTACCGCCGTTGCCGCAGCAGGTCGACCGAGGAGGCTCCGTCGAGCCGCTGACAGCCGGCCGGGAAGACCCGCCGGGTGTGCCAGGAACGAACCTCCTTCGGTAGGCAGACCTCCACACCGTCGACGGCGTCGGTGATCCGGCGCAACCCGGCGAAGGTGAGCACCGCGCCCGCGTCGATGCGTACCCCGGTCAGGTCGGCGACCACCCGGCGGGTCAGGTCGTAGCCGGCGTCCAGGTCGGGCCGTGGTTCGCTGGCGCCGGTGTAGAACGCGCTGTTGAGCTTGTCGACCCCCCGGCCGGGGATCGGCACCTCCAGGTCGCGCGGCAACGAGATGAGGTACGGCCGGCTCCGGTCCGCCGGGATGTGCACGAGCAGGACGGAGTCCGCCAACCGGTACGACGGTTCGTCGCCGAACCCGTCCACACCGAGCAGCAGGACATTGAGCGCCTCGGACCGCGCGTCGGCCGTTCGCTCCGACACCAGCGGGTCCGCAGCCGGTCGATCGGGGCGCAACTGCGGCACCCCGAACCCGAGCGCGGCGAGCAGGGCGAGCGTGACGCCGGCTGCCTGGAACCGCTGGCGGCGGCGACGGCGGCCCGCGGCGAGCCGGTCGATCGCGGCCCGCAGTGGGCCGGTCGCCGGGGTCAACGGCTCGTGCCGGGCGAACGCGGCACGCAGGTCATCCTCGATCATGTTCACGCCTCCACGCATTCGGCCCGGAGCGTCGCCAGGGCTCGGGAGATGGACGAACGGACGGTCCCGACGGCGCAGCCGAGGATGTCGGCGATCTCGACGTCGGGCAGGTCCTCGTAGTAGCGCAGCACCAGAGCGGCCCGCTGCCGACGCGGCAACCGGGACAGCCAGGTCCAGATCTGGTCCCGGTCCACGGCGGACTGGGCATGGTCGGTGGGCACCGGCACCGACGGGTCGGGCTCGCCGCGCAGTAGCACCCGGCGCACCCACGAGCCGCGCCGCCAGTCGACGTACTGGTTGGTGAGCATCCGGCGTACGTAACGCTCGGGCGAGTCGGCGCGGGCGACCCGACGCCAGTTGAGCTGGACCCGGACCATGGTCTCCTGGACCAGATCCTGGGCCTGGTGCGGATCGCCGGTGAGCATCACCGCGTACCGCAGTAGCGGGGCCAGCCGCGTGTCCGCGAACTCCTCGTACCTCACTGCACCTCCCGGGGCTCCTGCCTCAGATGACGGGAGCGGGTGGGCGAAACATTGCGGCGGGATCGATCATCCGTTCGGCCAATATCCGCGCTGGCGGGCCGGTGCGGGCGGCGGAAGCCTTAGCTGTTTCTTAAGATCCGCTGGCTCCACCTTTCGTCCCCCGACACGAGGGAACCCCATGCTCAAGCACTCCACCCGGCGCTGGCTCGCCGGGCTGGGCGTCGTAGGCGCGCTCGTTGCCGCCTCCGCCACCCCCGCCGTCGCCGTTGACGAAGCGCCCGTCAAGCTGGGCCTGTACTTCGGTGACACGACCATCGCGACCGATTCCGCCGGCAAGGTGGATTCCACGACCATCTACAGCAGCGCTCCGGTCGTGCTCCGCGACGTCACTGTTCGCTACGACTACCGTGACCTGGCAGACAAGGTCACCGTCGCGGCGGAGACGCCGTCCGAATACTGCACGACCCCCGAAAAGGGCGTCCTGCTCTGCGCCGATCCCTTTGAGATCGGTGTGGAGGAGTGGGGCCTCGGCGGTGTCGCCCCCGTCGTCATCGCGCCCGTCAAGGGCGCGAAGGACGGGGATGCGGGCACCCTCAAGGTGACGCTCAGCGCCGCCGGTTTCGACTCCATCAGCCACGACGCCAAGATCCGTGTGGGTGAGGGTGTCGACCTCGCCGCCGGGCCGGAGATCGAGAAGTCGGCGGCCCCCGGCGGCAGGTTCACCGCGGCAGTCGAGGTGAGCAACTCCGGCGAGACGACCGCCAAGGGTGCAAGCGTCATCTTCTACAACGACTACGGCATCCGCGCGGACAAGCACTACAGCAACTGCACCTACGTGGACGACGAGCTGCGTAGCTGTCACTTCGACGACGACCTCGCGCCGGGTGCCACCTACGGCGCCAGCCTCGCCTATCGGGTCGGCGAAGACTCGTACGCCCCGGGTTCGGAGTACGGCGAGGTCAGCTGGATGACGCCCGCGGAGTTCGAGGACTTCGACGCGTATCTCGACAGCATGGGTGTCTCGGTGGGCAAGCCGGGGACCGACGGGAAGCTCTCCCTCGCCAAGCTCCCCGGGAAGGCCGGGGCTCGGGGCGCCCAGGCCGACACCGAGCCGGACAACAACTGGTCCAGCCTTGTGGTCAAGGTGACCGGCAAGAACGGCACCGACCTCCAGGCGATCGGCGACAACGCCACGGGCAAGAAGGGCGACGAGGTCGAGGTCACCGTCGGCTTCCGCAACAACGGACCGGCGACGCTGGACCGCAGCCGAGGCGGCTCGGCGGTCACCCACATGAACGTGGAGATCCCGAAGAACACCACGGCGGTGGCGGCTCCGGAATTCTGCTTCCCGATCAACGGTGAGGAGTGGGGCGAGCCGGGTCAGCCGGGCGGCCGGGTCTACGGCTGCTACCCAACGCCGTTCATCAAGGCCGGCGACCAGGAGACTGCCGAGTTCACGCTTCGAATCGACAAGGTCGTTCCGAACGACACTGGTGCCGTCAAGATCAACCTGCCGTGTCAGTGCGACGGCGGTTTCTACGACGACCTGAAGCCCGCCAACGACGTCGCCAAGATCCTGGTGAACGCGACCGGCGGCACGGGCGGTGGCGGCGGTGACGGTGACGGTGACGGCCCGTCGCTGCCGATCACCGGTCAGTCCACCGGACTGATCGCCGGCCTCGGCGCGCTGCTGCTCGCCGCGGGCGTCGGCGGCTACCTGGTGGCCAAGCGCCGCCGGACCCGCTTCGTCGCCTGATCGACCCCGCACCACAGGTGCCCCGTCGACCCACCCGGGTCGGCGGGGCACCGTCGTAGGGCCTCGCTGCGCGGGCGGGTGGTGACGGGCCGGTCCGGCGCGGCCGGGGCCCTGGGCTTCGGTACCCTATGTGGCCGTGGACACAGCTGAGAAGACCCGCGCTCTCCTGGAGAGCGTCGCCCTGAACCCGCTCGATCCCAAGGATCTGTTGCAGACCTTCGGGCTGATCGGCGTGTGGGTGATCCTCTTCGCCGAGACCGGCCTGCTGGTGGGCTTCTTCTTCCCCGGTGACTCGCTGCTGTTCCTCGCTGGCGTCGCCTCGTCGCCGGTGGCGGACGCGATCTTCGGCGACGGCACCCGCCTCTCCCTTGCCGGCCTGCTGATCGGTGGGCCGATCTGCGCGATCCTCGGCGCCCAGTTGGGGCACTGGCTCGGCGCTCGATACGGCCGGCCGATGTTCGAGCGGCCCAACTCCCGGCTCTTCAAGAAGGAGTACGTCGAGAAGGCCGAGTACTACTTCCAGAAGTTCGGGCCGGCAAAGGCCGTCGTGCTGGCGCGCTTCATCCCGATCGTCCGGACGTTCCTCAACCCGGTCGCAGGTGCACTCGGCATGCCGGCCAGGAAGTTCCTGCTCTGGAACATCGTCGGCGCGGTGCTCTGGGTGGACGGCATCCTGCTGATCGGCTACCTGCTGGCCGAGCAGATCTACCAGGCCATCGGCGACAAGATCGACCACTACATCCTGCCGGTGGTGGCCCTGATCATCCTGATCTCGGTGCTGCCGATCTTCTTCGAGTTCCTGCGTGACCGGCGCGCGCGCAAGCGCGGCGAGGCGGTCGCGGTGGTCGCGGCGGCAAGCGCCGCCGGTGCCGTGGAGGCAGCCCGCGAGGCGTTCGAGCACGACCGGCACGAGCACGGTCGTCAGCGCCCGGAGCACGGTCAGGATCGTTGAGAGGTACGACGACGGCCGGCCCCCTGGAATGGGGGTCGGCCGTCGGCATGTCGAACCCGACCTCCGGTGGTGCGCGACCGGGGACGAGCAGGTGTCAACCATCCGGTGGCGCCACCCCTGGCTCGCCGCCGGACACCGCCCCGGCTCGGGACGGCGGATGGTGCCTACGTCAGCGGGCCTTCTTGGTGGCTCGCTTACGCGGCGGGGTCAGCAGGTCGGCGATCGTCGCGATCGCACTCGGGACCAGGCTGTAGTACGCCCAGACACCGCGCTTCTCCCGCTGCAACAAGCCCGCCTCGGTGAGGATACGCAGGTGATGACTGACCGTCGGCTGGGAGAGGCCGAGCGGCGCGGTCAGGTCACAGACGCACGCCTCGCCCTCGGGGGCCGACTGGATCAGGCTGAGCAGCCGCAACCGAGCAGGATCAGCAAGGGCCTTGAGGACCCCGGCGAGACGCTCGGCATCGGCACGTTCGATCGGCTCGCCGTTTAGCGGCGAGATCTGAGGCATAGTCATTTCGGCCAACGCAGTTCCCACGTATTCCATCCTTCCACCAGCAGCATCGATCCGCCTGCATATCAGCAGATCCGAATCGGCAGACTTTTACGCCACAAGGCCGAGGTCAGCCAACGTATAGGCCGCCCGGTACGGCAATCCGGCGGCTCGCACCGCGTCGCCGGCGCCTCGATCAACAATAACCACCACGCCCACGACTTCCGCCCCGGCCTCGCGAAGCGCCTCGACAGCGGTCAAAACACTTCCGCCAGTCGTGGATGTGTCCTCCACCGCCAACACACGGCGGCCGGCCACCTCCGGTCCCTCGATCCGCCGTTGAAGACCGTGGGCCTTGCCCGCCTTGCGCACCACGAAGGCGTCCAGGGCCCGGCCGGTCGGAGCGGCGGCGTGCAGCATCGAGAGCGCGACCGGGTCCGCGCCCAGGGTGAGGCCCCCGACCGCGTCGAACTCCCAGTCGGCGGTGAGGTCCAGCAACACCCGGCCGACCAGAGGAGCGGCCCGGTGATGGAGCGTGACGCGGCGCAGATCCACGTACCAGTCTGCCTCGCGCCCCGACGAGAGCACGACCCGGCCGTGGACCACAGCCAGGTCGGTAATGAATTTACGCAGGTCGTCGTGGTCCCCCATGGCGATAGAGGTTACTGCGCAACTCTGAACGCCGTGTGTGGGGTCCACCCTGATCAGCCTCTCGGGAGACCGATGAGTGGCGATGTTCGACTACGCTCAGCGACTGGCCTGGCAGCGGCGCGCCAACTGCGTACGGCCCTTCACCCGGGGCTGGTGGGCCCGTCCAGGCTCAGCGCTCGTCGCGACCGATCCGACCACGGGTGTCCCGGGCGACCGCCTGGAGCAACCGTCGCGGCGCGTGGCGCATGCCGGCGACAACCAGCTTGTACTTCCAGGCGGGAACGCTGACCATCTTGCCTTTGCGCAGGTCACGCAGGGCTTCGTCGACCACATCCTCGGCCCGCAGCCACAGCCATTCAGGTGTCTTGGACATGTTGATGCCGGCCCGCTGGTGGAATTCCGTGCGCGTGTAACCGGGGCAGAGAGCCATCACCTGAACGCCGAGCGGGCGCGCCGACTGGCCGACGGACTCACTGAAGTTGGTGACCCACGCCTTGCTGGCGGAGTATGTCGATCCCGGCATCGCCGTGCCGAACCCGGCGACCGAAGAGACATTTATCACTGCCCCATTTCGCCGTTCGGTCATCGGTCCGAGTGCCGCCAGGGTCAGCCGCATGACCGCGTGCACGTTGAGCCGCAACAGTCGTGCCTCGTCCTCGGCCGTGGAGCGCAGGAACGGTTTGTTCAGACTGATCCCCGCATTGTTGACCAGCAGGTGCACCGGGCTGCCCTCGGCGAGCCGCTGCTCCACGGCGGCGCAGCCGTCGTCGGTGGACAGATCCGCGGGGATCGTCTCCACCTCGCGGCCGTACGTGGAGCCCAGCTCGGTGGCCAACTCGGTCAGCCGTGCCGCGTCGCGGGCAACGAGCACCAGATGCCAGCCGTCAGCGGCCAGCCGCCGGGTGAACGCCGCGCCGATGCCGGCGGTGGCCCCGGTGATCAGGGCTCGGCGCTCGGCGGTCGTGGGGTCGAGCGTCACGGGGCGATCCTCACCTGGGCGGGTACGGGGGCGCGGGCGGCGCCGACGGGGGCTGGTGCGGGACGGGCGTGAACATCGGCGGTGCGGGCGTGAACGTCGGTGGTGCGGTCGGCGTCGTCGTGCGGTGACGGCCGAACCAGCGGCTCGCCGCCGGCAGCGCCAGCAGCACAGCTACTACAAGGTAACCGAGCCCCTGTGCGACGGAAACCCCGGCGTTGAGCGGGATCCACCAGGACGGGTAGGCGTCGCCGACGAGGCCCAGCAGCTCGGCGAGAGCCTGCTCGCCGGAGCCCAGTCGCAGTGGCGCGGCCCGTTCGCCGACGACCACCGCCACGCTGCAACAACCGGCGAGCAGGCCGAGCCCGCAGACCACCCAGGTCGCCACCCGGACGCCGTTACGACCGGCCAGCAGCCCGAGGGCCAGGCCGGCGAGCAGCGGCGCGGAGAGCACCGCAACCACCGCCGACAGCACCGCCGACGCGCGGATCAGCGTCACCACGTCGTCGATCTGCTCCGGGCTCGCCGACGTGTCGCGGGCGGCGGAGCGGAACGCGTCGACGGTGCCGCCAAGCACCACCAGGTCGACCACGGCGTACGCGAGCGCGGCGGCCGCCATCACCACCAGCACGGTCGCAGCCGACAGGACGGCGGCGGGCCGCCGGGCCGGTGCCGATTCCGGGTACGACACGACGAATCCCTCCGGTAGGCGTCGGGTTGCAACCTACTCGGAGGGATCGTCGGCGTCGTGCTTATCCAGCCGTCAGCTCGTGGGCGGCGGGTTCGACCCGGGCCGGTCCGTGGGCGGCGTGTCGTCCGGCCGGTCAGCGGCCGGCGGCGGGTAGCTCGGCTCCCCACTCGACGGATAGCCCGGCTCACCGGATGCCTGCGGGTAACCGGGCTGACCCGGCGCCTGCGGCTGGCCGGGGTAGCTGGCACCCGGGGTGGGCGGCTCCCAGCCGGCTGCCTGCTTACGGAAGAACGGGTTCGCCTTCGGCAGCGCCAGCAGAACCAGCGCGGTGATCAGCGCGATCAGGCTGAGCACACCGAGCAGGACGCTGACCGGGGTGACCCAGGAGGGCAGGGCCTCCTCCAGACGGCGCTGGATCTCCTCCGGGCTCGGCCCGTTGCCGGTCCCACCGCCACCGGTGTTGAAACCGCCGGCCGCGTTGCTCAGCAGGCCACCGCCGACGCAGCAGACCATGATGCCGCCGACGATCCAGGTGGTGATCCGGGCGCCGTTACGGCCCTGGTTGTTGAAGAGCGCCAGCACACCCAGCACGAGCGCGAGCAGCAACAGGACGATGCTGCCGCCGATGCCGAAGGCGGCGAAGACGTCGGCCACCTGCTCACCGTCGGTGCTGCTGCCCTCGTACGCCGCGCGGAGCGCGTCCCGCGTCTTACCGAAGGTGCTGAGCGTGATGATCAGACTGATCACCTGGAGCGCCAGGAACAGGAAGAGCAGGTAGCTGGATATCGACACAATGGACGGCCGCTGACGGGCCGGAGTGCTCTGGGGATCGACCACGATTCTCCTTCCCTAAGATCGCGCACACACCGTATCGACAACCGGCCAGTTCGGCATACCGTGACGAGCCCGGCGCGCCCGCCCGCTGCGGCTCAGCGAGCGTCGGGAGCGGGGCGGATCGTCAGGTCGGCGGGGTCGAGCAGGTGACCGCGGGCCACCCGCCAGCCCTCCTCGCCGTACGCCTCGAAGGAGAGCCGCGCGGCGGGACCGCACTGGTAGTCGTGGTAGCGCATGGTGCCGGTCGGCGGCAGCTCGGTCTCCCCGGTGGCGGTGTACCGCGCCTGCCCGGTCTCGGCCCAGGTGTAGCGCCGGCCGCGGAGCTCGATGGTCGGGGCGCCCGGGGTGACGGTGGCACCCGGCTCGGCGGTCCAGAGCACCAGCTCGAGTTCGGGGCCGTCCTCCACGGAGAGCCGGTGACGGGTGCCGGTGTCGTCGTCGAGCAGATGCTGCACCCAGCTCCAGTCGCCCTCGACGAGGCGGATCGTCGCGCTCACCGCGTACTCCCGCTCGCGGATCCGCACGCGGTCGCCCAGGGTCAGACGGAGCGGGCCGCCGCGCGGCGATTCCGCCGGTTGGCCGGCGGTCCGGTTCGTCGTCCGCCGGCGGGCCCGCACGACGACCACGACCACCGCGAGTACGACGACAGCCGCCACCAGGCACATCATCAGCGCGTCCACCCGACCACCTCCCCAGGTACGTCGGCGCAGACGGTAACAACCCTCGGCACCAGGGAGACCCGCGCTGTGGCCGACAGCTCAGCTAGCGAAGGTGGTCGGGTGCCTCCTCCGGAGATGCCGTCGGCGGGCGGGTCGGCACTGGTGAGGTGCCCGGCGCGCCAGGCGACAGGTGCGCGGCCGGGTCGGGGCAGATCAGGTAGCCGGGTGGGAGCGGCTGATTCGGCGGCAGGAAGCCCGGCACGAGCGGAGCTGTCGGATAGCCGTAACCGGTCGGGGCGTAGGCGGGTACGGGCATCACCCAGGCGGGGCCGGGCGGCGCCTCGTTCGCGGCACGCGGCACGAACCAGCGGTTCGCCGGCGGCAGCGCCAGTAGCAGGGCCACGGCTGCGGAGAGCGCCAGGACGGTGAGCACACCCAGCCCTGCCGCGGGGACGAGCAGGCCGTCCCAGGCGTCGGTGCCGGAGTAGAGCGTGTCGAAGAACGTCGAGGTCTCCCACTCTTCGTCCCAGTCCGGTGGCGGCTCGTCGCTGATCTCCGGCATGGTCAGCAGCGGCACGAGAAGCCCGCCGGAACAGCACTGCGCGAAGCAGACCAGCAACTGCGCGCCACTGGCCACGAAGACCAGGATCCGCGCGACGTTGGCGCCCCGCCGGACCGGGACGGCGGTGACCGCCAGCCAGACCGCGAGCAACACCGCCGGCACGCCGAGGATCAGCGTCATCGCGACGTTGCCCTGCCGCTCGCCAGAAACCTCCTCCGGGTCGGCGTCCGGCACCAGCCGTACCGCCCGGTCGATCTGGCCGTCGAAGTGCACCGCCTCGACCACCGCCAGCGCGGCCAGGCCGAGCAGCACCAGTACCACGGCCAGTTGCAACCAGAAGGCGATGGTCACGGTGACCGGGCGGGGCGGACGCGGCACGGTGACGGACGGGTTCATGGCTCGCAACGTACGGCGCGTCGTCAGCAACCGGCAGAACCGATCGGGCAGCACCGACCGGCGAATAGATCATGCTGCGGTGAGTCGCCGACTGGCGTACGTGCCGAGCGCTTCCCGGTCCATCACGCAGCCGACGAAGGTGGTCAGCTCGCTCGGATCGTCCCGCAGCGACGTCCACGCCGCTCGGGCCGCCGTCGGGTCGATTCGCTCCAGCAGCGTGGCCGCGTACGCCCGGCCGGCGGGTGTGCCGTCGGCCAGCACCCGGTCGAGCTGCCGGCGTACCTCCTCGGGGTGGTCGTCGAGGGCGGCCGAGACCCGCTCGTACGCCTCGGTCACCGGCAACAGCGTCCCGGCGATCCCCACCCCACCAAAGGCGAGCGTGTCAGCCGCCGCCACCGTGTCGACGGCCGCGCTGAGTTCGCGCTCCCATTTCTGCTTCCCAATCCCAAACATGCCCCCACCCTTTCCCCGTCCGGCCCCGCCCCACCCCCGCCCCACCCTGTTGATCAAGAGGTTTGCGTCAAAAGAGGGCGCAAATCTGACGCAAACCTCTTGATCACCGGGTCAGGGGGTGGGGGTTAGGCGGGGGTTACCGAGAGGGTTGCGGTTTCGGTTCGGTCTACCTTTACCGTTTGGCCGTCTCGGATCTGGCCGGAGAGCAGGGCCTTCGCCAACTGGTCTCCGATGGCTGTCTGGACCAGGCGGCGGAGCGGGCGAGCACCGTAGATGGGGTCGTAGCCGTGCTCGGCCAGCCAGTCCCGGGCCGCGTCGGTGATCTCCATGCCCAGCCGGCGATCGGCCAACCTCCGTCGCATCCGGTTCAACTGGATGTCGACGATGGAGCGCAGATCGTCCCCGCGCAGCGAGGCGAAGACCACGATGTCGTCGAGCCGGTTGAGGAACTCCGGCTTGAAGTGGGACCGGACCACGGCCAGCACACCCTCCCGGCGCTGCTCGTCGGCGAGGGTCAGGTCGCTGATCACCGACGACCCGAGGTTGGACGTGAGGATCAGGATCGCGTTGCGGAAGTCCACGGTGCGGCCCTGGCCGTCGGTGAGCCGGCCGTCGTCGAGCACCTGGAGCAGCACGTCGAAGACGTCCGGGTGGGCCTTCTCCACCTCGTCCAGCAGCACCACCGAGTACGGCCGTCGGCGTACCGCCTCGGTGAGCTGACCGCCCTCGTCGTAGCCGACGTATCCGGGCGGGGCACCCACCAGACGAGCCACCGAGTGCTTCTCGCCGTACTCGCTCATGTCGATGCGGACCATCGCCCGCTCGTCGTCGAAGAGAAACTCGGCGAGGGCCTTGGCCAGCTCCGTCTTGCCGACGCCGGTGGGGCCGAGGAAGAGGAAGCTTCCGGTCGGACGATCGGGGTCGGCGATCCCGGCCCGGGCACGGCGTACCGCGTCGGAGACCGCGCCTACCGCTTCGGCCTGGCCGACCACCCGGCCGCCGAGCGACTCCTCCATCCGCAGCAGCTTGGCCGTCTCACCCTCGAGCAGCCGACCGGCGGGGATGCCGGTCCAGGAGGCGACCACCGCGGCGATGTCGTCCGCGCCGACCTCCTCCTTGAGCATCGCGCCATCGGCCTGAAGCTGAGCCAGCTCCTCCTCGGCCTGCTTCAACTCGACCTTGAGGGCGGGGATCCGGCCGTAGCGCAGCTCGGCGGCGCGTTCCAGCTCACCGTCGCGTTCGGCCCGCTCGGCCTCGCCGCCGAGGCGTTCCAACTCCTCCTTGGCGGTGGAGAGCTTGGTGATGTGGCTCTTCTCGGTCTGCCACCGTTCGGAGAGCACGGTGAGCTGTTCGCGCTTGTCGGCCAACTCCTTGCGCAGCCGTTCCAACCGCTCGACCGAGGCGGCGTCCGGCTCCTTGGCCAGGGCCATCTCCTCGATCTCCAACCGGCGGACCGCCCGCTCGATCTCGTCCACCTCGACCGGACGAGAGTCGATCTCCATCCGGAGCCGGGACGCGGACTCGTCGACGAGGTCGATCGCCTTGTCCGGCAGGAATCGGTCGGTGATGTAGCGGTCGGAGAGCGTGGCGGCGGCGACGAGCGCGGCGTCGGTGATCCGTACGCCGTGGTGCACCTCGTAGCGCTCCTTGAGCCCGCGCAGGATGCCGATGGTGTCCTCGATGGTCGGCTCGCCGACGAGCACCGGCTGGAATCGGCGCTCGAGTGCCGGGTCCTTCTCGATGTTCTCGCGGTACTCGTCGAGCGTGGTGGCACCGACCATCCGCAGCTCGCCCCGCGCCAGCATCGGCTTCAGCATGTTGCCGGCGTCCATCGAGCCCTCGCCCTTGCCGGCACCGACGACCGTGTGCAGTTCGTCGAGGAAGGTGATGACCTGCCCGTTGGAGTTCTTGATTTCCTCCAGGACGGACTTCAGCCGCTCCTCGAACTGGCCGCGGTACTGCGCGCCGGCGACCATCGCGCCGAGGTCCAGCGAGATGAGCTTCTTGTCGCGCAGCGACTCGGGCACGTCGCCGGCGACGATCCGCTGGGCCAGGCCCTCGACGATCGCGGTCTTGCCGACGCCGGGCTCGCCGATCAGCACCGGGTTGTTCTTGGTACGCCGGGAGAGCACCTGGATGACCCGACGGATCTCGGAGTCCCGGCCGATTACCGGGTCGATCTTGCCGTCCCGGGCGCTCACGGTGAGGTCGACGCCGTACTTGGTCAGGGCCTGGTAGGTCTGCTCGGGGTCGGCGGTGGTGACCCGACGGTCGCCGCCGCGAACGGTCGGAAAGGCGGCGACCAGGGCCTCCTCGGTGGCACCGGCGGTCTTCAGTGCGCCGGACACCGCCCCGCCCACCCGGGCCAGGCCGGCGAGCAGGTGTTCGGTGGAGGTGTACTCGTCGCCCAACGGTCGGGCGATCTGCTCGCCGGCGCCGATGGCGTTGACGAACTCCCGCGCCAACGTCGGCTCGGCGATGCTGGAGCCCCGGGCGGCTGGCAGGTTGTCGACCGAGCGCTGGGCGGTCTGGCGCAGCTCGGTCGGGTCGGCCCCGACGGCGCGCAGCAGACCGGTGGCGGTCGAGCCGTCGGTGTCCAGGAGTGACAGCAACAGGTGCCAGGGCTCCACGGTGGCATGGCCACGCTGGTTGGCCAGCGCAACAGCGCCCGTGATGGCCTCGCGGCTCTTGGTGGTGAGTTTTTCGGCGTTCATGGGCTCCCCCGGATCGGCGTTGTCCATTGGGTTGGACACAACCAGAGTTGAGCGTATTCCGCTCAACCTTAGCGCGTGACGGCCATCACTCCCGGCGACGCCACCGCCAGTCGAACTCGCCGGCCGCCGGAGGCGGACCGGGCAGCGGGTCCGCGCCCGGCACCGACGACAGGCCGGCCAGCAGGACCGCGAGCTGCCGGCGGCGCAGTTGGCGGGTCCGCTCCGGATCGGGTACGCGGACCGCCGCGCACGCCTCCAACAGCAACCCCAGATCGTGTACGACCGCGTCGGGGCGCAGCCGCCCGCTCGCGTGGGCCCGATCGACAAGCGCGCTGGCCACCTCGCCGGCGCGCATCGCGTCCCGACCCATCTCCTCGGTCGGGGTGAAGGTGCCGGCCAGGTGGACGGTGAGCGAGTGCACGTCGGCGTCGACCACCCGGGCCAGGAAGTCGGCGAACGCGGTCCAGTCGTCCGGCTCGGCGAGGGCGGTCTCGGCCTCCGCGACGTACCGGCGCAGCCCGTCGTGGCAGAGCTGACGCAGCAGGTCCTCCTTGCTCGCGTACCGCCGGTAGAGCGCGCTGATGCCGACGCCTGCGCGTTCGGCGACGGCGGCGATCGGGGCCTTCGGGTCGTCGAGGAAGACGGCGCGGGCGGCTTCGAGGATGACCTCGTCGTTGCGGGCTGCCTGGGCGCGGCGGCCGCCGACGGCCTTGCCGGAAGTCGGTGACATGCCTCCAGACTAACAGTGGAACGGATCGTTCCGCTCTGCTATCGTCATGGCAGAACGAAACATTCCGTTCCGAAGGAGTTCCGGCATGAGCGACACCGCGATCCGCCCGTTCCGCGTCGAGATCCCGCAGACCGCCCTCGACGACCTCGCCGACCGGCTGGGCCGCGCCAACTGGCCCGCCGAGCTGCCCGGCGCCGGCGACTCGTACGGGATGAGCACCGACCGGGTGCGCGCCCTCGCCGACCGGTGGCGGGGCGGGTTCGACTGGCGTGCCGTCGAGGCCTAACTGAACGCCCACCCGCAGTTCGTCACCGAGATCGACGGCGAGCAGATCCACTTCCTGCACGTCAGGTCGCCCCGGCCGGACGCCACCGCCCTGGTGCTCACCCACGGCTGGCCCGGCTCGGTGCTGGAGTACCTCGACGTGATCGCCCCGCTCACCGAGCCGACCGACCCGGACGCGCCGGCCTTCCACGTGGTCATCCCGTCGCTGCCCGGCTTCGGTTTCTCCGGCCCGACCCGCAACGCCGGCTGGAACCGGTTCCGCATCGCCCACGCCTGGGCCGAGCTGATGAACCGCCTGGGGTACGACAGCTACGGCGCCGTCGGCAACGACGCCGGTTCGATGATCGCGCCGGAGCTGGGCCGGATCGATCCGGAGCGGGTGCTCGGCGTACACGTCACCCAGCTCTTCTCGTTCCCCTCCGGCGACCCGGCCGAGTTCGCCGGGCTCTCCGAGACCGATCAGGCCGCGCTCAGCCACCTCCAGTGGTTCTACGAGAACAAGTTCTCCTTCAACCAGGTGCACAGTCAGCAGCCGCAGACACTGGCGTTCGGGCTGACCGACTCACCGGTGGGGCTGCTCGCCTGGAACACCCAACTCTTCGACGAGAGCCTGGACGCCGACTTCGTCCTGGCCAACGTGGCGCTCTACTGGTTCACCGGCACCGCCGCCTCGGCGATCCGGCTCTACTGGGAGGACGCGCACGCCGGCGAAGCGCCGACCGAGCCGACCACCACACCGACCGCGCTGGCCATGTTCCCCGGGGACTTCCAGTCCATCCGCCGCTTCGCCGAGCGGGACCACAAGAACATCGTCAGGTGGACGGCGTACGAGGCCGACGTCGAGGGCCGGGGCGACGTCGGCGGCCACTACGCCGCCCACCAGGCCACCGACGTGCTGGTGAGCGACATCCGCGAGTTCTTCGCCAGCCTCCGCTGACCCCGGCGCGCCCAGGTGCCCGCACCCACTTCGCCGGGGCGGGCACCGGCGCGTCGCACCCGAGCGGCCAGCGCCCGGCGACCAGGGCGGTTGATCCACTCGGCTTTCAGCAAGTCGGGGCATCTGGAACGCCGGGACACCCCGACATCCTGAAAACCGAGTCGATCACTCAAGGAACGGCCCTCCACAGCCCCTACGGGCCGATCCGCCGGGGCAGGCGTGCGGTGCAGGGGGTCTCATGGTCGGCGCGAAGCACACAGCGGCGGCCACCGTCCAGCCGCCGGTCGCAGAAGACCCAGTGCCGCACCCCCTGGGCATCCTCGGTCGAGACGGTGCTCCCCCCGAGGTCGATCCGGGCAAGGAAGGCCAGCGACCGGCCGGCGGTCCGCCCCAGCATCGACTCGGGTTCCTTGAAGTTGGGGTGTCCTGCCTTCTCTGAGGCCCCGACTTTCTGGAAGCCGAGTGGATCACGGCGGCTGGGGTGCGCTGCGGGCGGTGCGAGGGGTGCCGTCCGTCCAAGATCTGCGGATCGTTCATCAAGCGGTAGCCTTGGAGGGTGCGAGTACGTGTCGAGCAGACCGCCTTACCCGGGATCGGGGTACGTCACGATCTGGTGACGGAGTCCGGACGCCGCCTGGGCGTCGTGTCCCACCGCAACGGCCGCCGTGATCTTGTGCTCTACGATCCCGACGACCCCGACGCCTGCCAGGCGGACATTCCGCTCACCGACGACGAGGCCGAGGCTCTGGCCGACATCCTCGGTGCGTCGCTGATGCTCGGTCAGCTCTCCGGGCTCCGCGAGCAGGCCGCCGGTCTGCTCACCGAGCAGATCGCGATCACGGCCGGCTCGCCGTACGTGAACCGGAAGCTCGGCGACACCAAGGCGCGTACCCGCACCAGCGCCTCCATCGTGGCAGTGCTGCGTGAAGGCGAAGTGATCGTTTCGCCACTCCCCTCCTTCCGCTTCGCGGCCGGCGACGTGGTGGTCGTTGTCGGGACCCGTAGAGGTCTCGACGGCGTGTCCGCCATCCTCGCCGACAGTGACCCGGACGGCTGAGGCGGATGCACGATTTCACCACGCTGCTCATCGAAGTCGGTGCGCTGCTGTTGCTGCTCGGCCTCCTCGGTCGGCTGAGCCGGCGCTTCGGCCTCTCGCCCATTCCCCTCTACCTGCTCGCCGGGCTCGCGTTCGGGCACGGCGGGCTACTTCCGCTCGCCGCCAGCGAGGAGTTCTTCGCGGTCGGCGCCGAGATCGGCGTCATCCTGCTGCTGGTGATGCTCGGCCTGGAGTACTCAGCCAACGAACTCGTCGGCAACCTGCGCTCGGCGGCACCGGCGGGGCTGATCGACGGCGTCCTCAACGCCCTACCCGGCGCGGGGTTCGCCCTGCTGCTCGGCTGGGACTGGGTCGCCGCCCTGGTGCTCGGCGGCATCACCTGGGTTTCCTCGTCCGGGGTGATCGCCAAGGTCCTCGCCGACCTGGGCCGGCTCGGTAACCGGGAAACCCCGGTGATCCTCTCGGTGCTCGTCATCGAGGACCTGGCGATGGCGCTCTACCTGCCGCTCGTCACCGCCGTCCTGGCCGGCACCGGTCTGCTCGGCGGCGGGATCGCGCTCACCATCGCGGTGGGCACTGTGCTGATCGTGCTGGTGGTCGCCATCCGGTACGGCCACCTGATCTCGTCCGCCCTGTCGGCGAAGGACCCCGAGGCGCTGCTACTCGGCGTACTCGGTCTGACGTTGCTGATCGCGGGCATCGCCGCGTCGCTCCAGGTGTCGGCGGCGGTCGGCGCGTTCCTCGTGGGCATCGCGCTCTCCGGCCCGGTGGCACACCACGCCACCGAACTGCTCTCGCCCCTGCGGGACCTGTTCGCCGCGGTGTTCTTCGTCTTCTTCGGCCTGACCACCGACCCGCAGGACATCCCGCCGGTGCTGCTGCCGGCGCTCGCGCTGGCCGTGGTCACCATGGCGACGAAGACCGCCACCGGTTACCTCGCCGCCCGTCGGGTCGGCATCGCGGAACCGGGTCGATGGCGGACCGGCCTGGCGCTCGTACCCCGAGGTGAGTTCTCCATCGTCATCGCCGGTCTCGCGGTGGCCGCCGGGAGCGTCGAGCCGCGACTGGCAGCGCTCGCCGCGACGTACGTCCTGATCACCGTGGTGACCGGGCCGATCCTGGCCCGGCTGCCGGACTTCCCGTGGTTCAAGCGGTGGCTGCGTAACCGCGCGGCGGCCCAGCGGCGGGGGCCGAGCCCGGTCGTCGACTCACTGCACTGAGGTCCACCTGAAGGCCGCGGCCGCGTGGGTCGCGCCTTCGCAAAGGTAGAAGCGGTACGCAAAGGGGCATGATCGGCCACTCCGTCGATGCAGTGGACCCGCCCATGCCAACGGTTGCGGAATTGCTCCCCACGGGGACTACCGCAGCACCCGACGGCGGGTTACCGTTTCGCCCCAGCAGCCACGGTCCGCAGGCAGCGTTGCCATACGCGGGCGAGAGCGGAAGGTTGGCCGGTGAGCGTGCAGGAGTCGACTTTCCACGGCTTCGCCAACCCCGTCGATCCGACTCCGGCGGAGTTGCGGTCCTGGGCGTACAAGCCTGATTCGGTGCCGTTGGCCTCGATGCCGCCCGACTGGGACCTGCTCGTCTCGGGCGACCGACTGGTGTTGACGCTCTTCGAGTTGGCGATGGATCCCACCTGCCCGGCCCGGCGTTTCGCGCTGCACTGCCTCTACATCTACGCGGCCGATGGCATCCGGACGAACTTCCGCGCCCACCCGAAGCGCCGCTTCCGCAAGCTCGTCGAACAGGCCGAGCGCGATGGCGACGAGCTGATGAAGGTCTGGGCGCACAACGGCCGGGTGCTGTTGGCTCGACCGGACCTCTTCGTCTACCGGGACTGGTGCGAAGGCGGCCTGGTCCGCGAAAACCGCCGCCTCGGCTGAACCGCCGGATTCGCTGACCATCGGCGGGGGCTAACTGCGGACTACGCCCCTATGGAGCTGATGTCGTAAACGATTCATGCCCGACTCGCGTGCCGGTCGCTCCGCTCGCCGGGGGCGGTCAGGGCAGAGCCACCGCGTGATGTCGTAGACGATTCAGCTCCAAAGGACCCGAGAGTGGATCGTCGGGCCCCTCCCGCTGCGGCATCCCAGCGTCCCGGCCCGCAGCTCGACGACGAACGGACCCGGACCCACGCCGCGCGGCATCCCAGCGTCCCGGCCCGCAGCTCGACGACGAACGGGCCGGGACCCCCGCTGCGGCATCCCAGCGTCCCGGCCCGCAGCTCGACGACGTGCGGGCCGGGACCCCCCGTGGGTCCCGGCCCGTTCGTCGGTCACCGGTCAGTCCTGCTTGCGTTCCGTCTCGGCTCGGCTCGGTTCGCCGGCGTGGTCGCTGTTTTCGGCAAACCGACCCGCGATGATCCGGTCCCGGTAGGTCCCTTCGGTCACCTTGTCGAACTTCTTGCGGACGGTCTCGGCCAGGTTCTCCAGCCGGTCCTCGGTCTGCTGGGCCACTTTTTTCGCCGGCTCCGCCATCGCTCCCCCTCGCCATGCCGGTAGGTCCGGATTAATACGATTGGACCCTTATCGACAGGCTAACGGAAACGGCCCGGACCGCGCCGGGGAATCCAGCGCGGTCCGGGCCGAAAAGACAGATTCGGGTGAGCGGCGGGTCAGCGATCGGGCGTACGGCGGGGACGCCACACCACCAGCGCGGTGGACGTGCGGTTGGTCGGCACCAGATCCCGGCCCGGGAAGCGGGCCAGCGACTCCAGCTCCGCCACCCGGCGGTACGCGGCGTCCAGCTCCGCCTCCAGCCGGGCCACCCTCTGCTGCGCCTGCTCCAGCAGCCGCTCCAGCCCGATGATCCGCTTCACGCCGGCAAGGTTGATCCCGTCGTCCTGGCTGAGCCGCTGCACCTCGCGCAGCAGCACCACGTCCCGGACGCTGTAGCGACGCCCGCCACCAGCAGCCCGGCCGGGCTGCACCAGCCCCAGTCGGTCGTACTGGCGCAGGGTCTGCGGGTGCATTCCCGCCATCCGCGCCGCAACCGAGATCATCAGCACCTTGGCCTCGTAGGCAGGGTCGCCCGAACCGAGGAACTCGCCCGACATCCCGCTCACCTCCGCGTCCATTCCACCGGACTAACTGACTCGACGCACCCGTGCGTCGAGATGTTCCCGGGCTGCCGGTGGGGTCTGCTCGGCGAACGACTCCAGCGCCGTGCGCGCCTCGTCCGACAACCGTGCCGGCACCACCACGTCCAGCGTGACCAGCAGGTCACCGGCCTGCCCGTCGCGACGAACCACACCCTTTCCCCGGGCCCGCAACACCCGCCCGCTCGGCGTCCCCGGCGGCACCCGCAGGGTCACCGCGCCGTCGAGCGTGGGCACCCGCAGGTCCGTGCCAAGCACGGCCTCCGCGAAGGTGACCGGCACGCTGAGCGTCAGGTCGTCTCCGGTACGCCCGAACAGCTCGTCCGGCCGGACCTTGACCTGCACGAAGAGGTCGCCAGCAGGGCCGCCACGCTCGCCCGGCTCACCGCGCCCGGCCAGCCGGATGCGTTGACCGTCGGCCACACCTGCCGGGAAGCGCACGTTCATGGTGCGGGTCTTGGTGACCCCGCCGCTGCCGTGGCACTCCGGGCACTTCTCCTCGACCACGGTGCCGACGCCCTGGCAGTTGCGGCACGGCTCGGAGAAACTGAACGACCCCTGGTTGCGGGTGGTCACTCCGGCACCGTGACAGACCTGACAGGTACGCGGCTGAGTGCCGGGCTTGGCACCGTTGCCGTGGCAGGTGTCGCAGACTCCCGGCGCGCGCAGCGTCAGGGGCAGGGTCACCCCGCGTACCGCGTCGCCGAAGTCCAACGCCACCTCGGTCTCCACGTCCCGACCGCGGGCCGGGCCGCGGGGCGCGGCCTGCCCGCCGGCCTGGCCTCCGGTGAAGATCGAGCTGAACAGGTCCTGGAAGCCGGTGCCACCGAAGCGACGATCGCCGCCCGCGCCGCCGCCGAACATGTCGGAGACGTCGAACGGCATGCCACCCGGCTGACCGCCACCCCGGGCGTTACGTCGGAAAGCGCCCGAGCCGAAGAGCGAACGCATCTCGTCGTACTCGCGTCGGCGGCCGCTGTCCGAGAGCACGTGGTGTGCCTCGGACGCGGCCTTGAACCGCTCCTCGGCCTTCGGGTCGCCCGGGTTGTGGTCCGGGTGCGACTCCCGGGCCACCTTGCGGTAGGCCTTCTTGATGTCATCCGCGGAGGCGGCCTTGTCCACGCCGAGCACGGCGTAGAAGTCTTTCTCGATCCAGTCCTTCGAACTCACCGGTCCACCTCCTTCCGACCCTGGTGGCCCGGCCGTCCCGCCCACCGCTGCTGCGCGGTGGGCGGGACGGCCCGGTCACTGTCTGGCACTATTCCGGATCCGCGACCGCGACCAACGCGGGGCGCAACAGCCGCTCACCGAGCTGGTAGCCGCGTCGCATCACCTGTACGCAGGTCGGCTCGCTGACGTCGGCCGAGGTCTGATGCGCGACCGCCTCGTGCCGGGTCGGGTCGAACGGGTCGCCCTGTTCGCCGAAGGCGTTCAGGCCGAACTTGCCGAGCGCGGTGGTGAGCTGTTCCGCCACCGTGCCGAACGGCCCGACCAGGTCGCCGTGTTCCCGGGCCCGGTCCAGGTCGTCCAGGATCGGCAGCAGCGCGGCCAGCACCGAGCCGGTCGCCTGCTCCTGCACGAGGCTGCGGTCACGGTCGACCCGCTTGCGGTAGTTGGCGTACTCGGCCGACACCCGCTGCAGGTCCCTGGTCCGCTCGTCCAGCTCGGCCCGGAGCGCCTCCAGCTCGGCACCGAGCGAGGTGCCCTTTCCGCCGCCGTCCACCGGCTGCGCCGGGGCGTCCACCACCGGCGGGCCGGACGGCTCCGGCCCGTCGGTGGAATTGACCTCGACCTCGATCTCGTCGACCACGACCTCGGCGTCCTCGACCAGACCCTCGGCCGGAACGCCGGCCTCCGCGTCGGCGGCCGTGCCCTCCGGCTCAGCGGTGTCGACGAGCTTGCGGTTGTTACGGATGACGACCCGCTCCCCGTCGCCGGTGGTCTGCTCCGTGGGCGCGGAGCCACCCGGCGTCGACCCGGTGTCGTCCGGGTCGGCGGCTCGTGGCTTCTGCGTCATGCGGCTACCTCATCCCCTTCGCGGCGGACACGTGCCGGAGGCCGACGGTCACTTCTTGCCGTCCTCGTCCACGATTTCCGCGTCGACCACGTCGTCGGCGCCGCCGGCCTGGGCGCCGGTCGCACCGGTCGCACCAGCAGCACCGGGGCCGGGCTCGCCACCCGGCTGCTGACCCTGCTCGGCCTGCTGCGAGTAGAGCAGCGAGCCGGCCTGCTGGGAGACCTGCGCCAGCTTCTCGTGCGCGGACTTGATCTTCTCGATGTCCTGCCCGCCGAGGGCGCCGCGCAGCTCGCCGAGCGCCTCGTTGAGCTGCTCGCGGTTCTCACCGGGCAGCTTGTCGCCGCTCTCGGCGAGGAACTTCTCGGTCTGCCACTGGAGCGCCTCGGCCACGTTGCGGGTCTCGGCGTCGTCGCGGCGGCGCTTGTCCTCCTCCGCGTGCTCCTCGGCGTCCCGGCGCATCCGCTCGATGTCGTCCTTCGGCAGCGAGGAGCCGCCGGTGATCGTCATCTTCTGTTCCTTGCCGGTGCCCAGGTCCTTCGCGTGCACGTTGACGATGCCGTTGGCGTCGATGTCGAAGGCGACCTCGATCTGCGGCACGCCACGCGGCGCCGGCGGGAGGCCGGTCAGCTCGAAGGTGCCGAGCTTCTTGTTGTAGGCCGCGATCTCCCGCTCACCCTGGAACACCTGGATCAGCACCGACGGCTGGTTGTCGTCGGCCGTGGTGAAGACCTCGGAGCGCTTGGTCGGGATGGTGGTGTTGCGCTCGATCAGCTTGGTGAAGATGCCGCCCTTGGTCTCGATGCCCAGGCTCAGCGGGGTCACGTCGAGCAGGAGGACGTCCTTGACCTCACCCTTGAGCACACCGGCCTGGAGGGCGGCGCCGACGGCGACCACCTCGTCCGGGTTGACGCCCTTGTTGGGGTCGCGACCGGTGAGCTGCTTGACCAGGTCGGTCACGGCGGGCATCCGGGTCGAACCGCCGACCAGGATGACGTGCTCGACGTCGGAGATCTTGATCCCGGCGTCCTTCACGGCCTGCTCGAACGGGCCCTTGCAACGGTCCAGCAGGTCCTGCGTCATCCGCTGGAACTCGGCGCGGCTCAGCGTCACGTCGAGGTGCAGCGGGCCGGCGGCGCCGGCCGTGATGTACGGCAGGTTGATGTTGGTGGTGGTGGCGGCGGACAGCTCGATCTTGGCCTTCTCGGCTGCCTCACGGAGCCGCTGGAGGGCCATCTTGTCCTGCGACAGGTCGATGCCGTGCTCACCACGGAACGTCTTGACCAGGTGGTCGATGATCCGCTGGTCCCAGTCGTCACCACCGAGCTGGTTGTCACCGCTCGTCGACTTGACCTCGACGACGCCCTCGGCCAGCTCCAGCAGCGAGACGTCGAAGGTGCCGCCGCCGAGGTCGAAGACCAGGACGGTCTGTTCCTTGGAGCCCTTGTCCAGCCCGTACGCCAGGGCGGCCGCGGTCGGCTCGTTGACGATCCGCAGCACGTTGAAGCCGGCGATCTCACCGGCCTCCTTGGTGGCCTGGCGCTGGCTGTCGTTGAAGTAGGCCGGAACGGTGATCACCGCGTCGGTGATCTGCTCGCCCAGGTACGCCTCGGCGTCCCGCTTGAGCTTCATCAGCGTCCGGGCCGAGATCTCCTGCGGGGTGTACTTCTTGCCGTCGATGTCGACGGACCAGTTCGTGCCGACCTCGCGCTTGACCGACCGGATCGTCCGGTCCGGGTTGGTCACCGCTTGGCGCTTGGCGACCTCACCGACGAGCACCTCGCCGTTGCGGGCGAACGCGACGATCGACGGAGTCGTCCGCGACCCCTCAGCGTTGGCGATGACGGTGGGCTCACCGCCCTCGAGAACGCTGACGCAGGAGTTCGTCGTGCCGAGGTCGATACCGACCGCACGTGCCATCTTCGCTTCCTCGCTTCGTAAGGTTGTGCAGGTGACGGGCGTCGCCCGTGGGCTGCCGGCGAGCACCGCCCGGAGCGGGCCCCACCACAAGTTGAGTGAACTTGACTCAATAGTGCCACGCGTCTGCCAATCGTCAAGTCGACTTGAGTCAACCTGACGCAACCTCACTTGCAATTACCGTCCGGTTGTCTTCCCTTGCATCGGTCGGGCACGCTTTAGCGGTGACGACGCACGGCGATCCCGCCACCCGTTCCGGCGCGCCCGCCGTCGCAGCCCGCACCGACCCGCCGGACGCCCCGGAGGAGCCGCCCGCCACCACCGGGGACGACAGCCTCCCCGGTGCGCTGACGGGCCTCCGGGAGGCGATCGGCGCGACCCGGTATCCCCTCGCGCTGCCCTCGGCCAGCCCCGCCCGACACACCGCGAACGCCCTCACCGACCAGCTCGACGACTACCTGCTGCCCCGGCTCGACCGGCTGGACGCCCCGCTGCTCGTGGTGGTCGGCGGCTCCACCGGCGCGGGTAAGTCGACCCTGGTCAACAGCCTGGTCAAGGCCCGCGTCAGCGCCGCCGGCGTGCTCCGGCCGACCACCCGCTCCCCGGTGCTGGTCTGCAACCCGTCCGACGCCGCCTGGTTCCGGCAGGGTGACCTCCTGCCCGGGCTGACCCGCACCACCGAGCCGAGCGAAGATCCGCGCGCCCTGCACCTCGTCACCGCCCCGGCCCTGCCCGCCGGGCTGGCCTTCCTCGACGCGCCCGACATCGACTCGGTGGTCGACGCCAACCGGGCGCTCGCCACTCAACTGCTGGCCGCCGCCGACCTGTGGCTGTTCGTCACCACCGCCGCCCGGTACGCCGACGCGGTGCCCTGGGAGCTGCTGCGCAGTGCCCGGGGCCGGGGCGCGGTGATCGCCATGGTGCTGGACCGGGTGCCCGCCGAGGCCACCGACGAGGTCGCCGCGCACCTGACCGAGATGCTCACCGAGCAGGGCCTCGGCCGGGCGCCGCTGTTCGTGCTGCCCGAGACCTGGGTCGACGGTCAGGGGCTGCTGCCCGAGGCGGTCACCGCGTCGTTGGCCGACTGGTTCGCCCGGTTGGCCGCCGACGCGGACGCGCGGGCCGCGGTGGTCCGTCAGACCCTCGACGGGGCGCTGGCCGCACTCCACCCCACGGTCCAGGAGCTTGCCGACGCCGCCGACGAGCAGCTCGCCGCCGCCGACGGGCTGAACGAACGGGTCCGGGCCGCGTACGCGGGTGCCGAGCGCACTGTCGAGCAGGGGCTGCAGGACGGTCGGCTGCTCCGCGGCGAGGTGCTCGCCCGCTGGCAGGAGTTCGTCGGCACCGGCGAGCTGTTCCGCACGCTGGAGGCACGGATCGGCCGTCTACGGGACCGGGTCGTGGCCGCCGTCACCGGTCGGCCGGCACCCGCCGTCGAGCTGCGCAACGCGATCGAGTCCCAACTGGTGACGCTGCTGCGCGGGGTCGCCTCGGAGGCCGCCGAGTCCGCGTACACCGGGTGGAAGGCACAGCCGGCCGGCTCGGGGCTGCTCGATCCGGCGCTCGCCCACCCGAGCGACGACCTACCCGAACGCGCCGAACGCATGGTCCGGGACTGGCAGCGCGGAGTGCTGGAACTGGTCCGGGTCGAGGGCGGGGACAAGCGGTTCGTGGCCCGCACCGCCGCGTACGCGGTGAACGCCACCGGGCTCGCCGTGATGATCGCCGTCTTCGCCTCCACCGCGTTCATCCCGACCGGGCTGGAGGTGGCCACCGGGGCCGGCACCACAGTCGCCGCGCAGGCCGTCCTCCAGGCGATCTTCGGCGACCAGGCGGTGCGTACCCTCGCCGCCAAGGCCCGCACCGACCTGCTGGCCCGGGTGCGGACGCTGCTCGACGCGGAGGCCGACCGCTTCCTCAGCCGCACCGCCGACGCCCGCCCCGCCGCGGACGCCGGCGACCGGCTGCGTCGGGCCGCCGTCCGGGTCGAGCTGGCCCGGCATCACAGCGGGCTCTCCGCCGGCGACGAGGAGGGTCCGCGGTGAACAACATCGCCGGCCGGGTACGCGAGGTGTTCCGCGGGGACCAGCGAGTCGACCCCGACGCGCTGATCGCCCGGCTGGAGGCGGTACGCCGGTTCCTGACCGCCGTGGACGGTCTGCTGCCGGACTCCGACCTGGTGCCCGCGCACACGGTGGTCGAGCGGGCCGGCACCCGGCTCGCGCTGTCCCGGGACCACACGGTGGTCGCCCTGGCCGGCGCCACGGGCAGCGGCAAGTCCAGCCTCTTCAACGCGTTGGCCCAACTGGAACTCTCACCGGTAGGGGTCCGTCGGCCGACCACAGGTGTCACCCACGCCTGCGTGTGGGGGCCGCTGGAGGGCGCCAACCACCTGCTCGACTGGGTCGGTGTGCTACCCCGACACCGCTTCGTCCGGGAGAGCGCCCTGGACGCGGACGACGAGACGGCCCTGCACGGGCTGATCCTGCTCGACCTGCCCGACTTCGACTCGGTGCAGCGATCCCACCGGCTCGAGGTGGACCGGCTTCTCGGCCTGGTCGACCAGGTGGTCTGGGTCGTCGACCCGCAGAAGTACGCCGACCGGGTCGTGCACGACAGCTACCTGCGTGAGTTCCACCGGCACCGCGACGTCACGGTGGTCGTGCTCAACCAGGCCGACCGGCTGCCCCCGCCCGAGGTGCCCCGGGTCCTGGACGACCTGCGCCGGCTGCTCGACACGGACGGGCTGACCGGTGTGCCCCTGCTGGCCACCACCGCCATCGACCCGGCCGGGATGGTCGGGCTGCGCAACGCCCTGGAACGCACGGTCGCCGAGCGGCAGGCCGCGCTGCGCCGCCTCGCGGGTGACGTCGACACGGTCGTCGCCGGCCTGGACGAGCTGGTCGGGTCAGCCCGGCCCACCCGAGGGCCGGACGACGGGGCCGTCGCCGGGTTGAACCGGGCGCTTGCCGGCGCTGCCGGCGTACCTGCGGTGAGCGAGGCGGTGGAACGGGCGTACCGGCACCGGGCCGGCGCGGCGACCGGCTGGCCGGTGGTCCGGGGCTGGCGGCGGTTGCGCCCCGACCCGCTGCGCCGGCTGCACCTGCCCGGCCCGACCGACGCGACCGACGAACCGACGGAGAGCCTGGTAGCGGCCACCTCGGTACCGGATCCGACGGCCGCCCAGCGCTCGGCGCTCGGCCTCGCCATCCGCGCGGTTGCCGACCGGGCCGCCGCCGAGCTGCCCGCCGCCTGGCCCGGCGCGGTGACCACCGCCGCCCGGTCCCGCCTCGGCGACCTACCGGACGCCCTCGACCGCGCGATCGCCGGCACCGACCTGGGCCTCGATCATCGACCGTTGTGGTGGCGGATCGTCGGCGGCGTGCAGTGGCTGGTCACTCTCACCGCCGTGGTCGGGTTGGGCTGGCTGGCGCTCGGCTACGTGCTGCGGGTGCTCGGCCTGCCCGCGCTTGACAACCCGATGGTCGGTCAGGTGCCGTTGCCCACCCTGCTGCTGCTCGGCGGGCTGCTGGCCGGGCTGCTGGTGGCCGCGCTGACCCGTCCGGTGGTGCGCTGGGCGGCCCGACGGGCAAAGGCCCGCGCCCGTCAGCGGCTGACGGTCCGGGTCGCCGAGGTGGGCGAGGAGTACGTGCTGGCCCCGGTACGGATCGTGCTCGGCTCGTACGCGCAGGCACGCGACGCGCTGCGGGACGCCGCACGCCGTTGACGCTCCGCACGGCCCGCTAGCGCTCTCCGTACGCCCACACCGGCGTAGGGTCGGAGCATGGCCACGCCTCAGACCCCCTACGACGCGGTGCTGCACGCCGCACGCGACGTGACCAAGCTGGAGTCCGCCCTCGACGCCGAGATGCTCGGCAGCGCCCTGCTGGGCAGTGTCTACGCGATCGCGGAGACCGACCGCGACGCAGCCGTACGGGAGTTCGTCACCGGCTTCCTCGCCGCCACCGCCCGCCGCAGGGTGGCGGCGGCGACCACCATCAGGCAGGTCTTCGCCACGCTCGTCCCGACCGCCGAGGGCACCGAGCGGGTGCGTCCGGGCAGCCAGGCGCCCACCTGGGCGACCCAGCTCGGCCGGGTGCACCTCACCGGCACCTGGGCGTACGGCGACGTGTACGGCGACCAGACCTCCTACCTCGCGACCTTCGCCTACGACGACGAGGTCGGCGGTTCGGAGCACGCGCTGGTGGCCCTGGTGGACCACAACATCGGGATCACCAAGGACATCTTCGTGGGCGGGCCGGCCGAACGGATCCTGGACCAGGTCCGGCAGATGTGCGCCGACGACGAGTTGACCTGGTTCCGTACCGAGGATCCGGCCCGGCTCCGCGGCGAGGTGGCCCGCCACCTGGCGATCACCGACGATCTGGGCGAGTTGCCCGGGGAGGGGTCGCTCGCCACCGACCGGGCACTTGTCGGGGCCCGGCTGGCGATCCTGCCCACTGCGGCCGAGCCGACCGGTCCGACGGAGGTCGAGCCGCTCTCCGCGGCTGAGCGCACCGATCTGGTCCGCCGGTTCCTCGCCGCGCCGGAGGCCGTCCGCTTCGGGCTGGACTCCGTCGACGGTCCGGAACTGGCCTCCCTGCACTTCTGCCTGAGCCTGCTCCTGGATCACTCGGCGAGCTTCCCGGACGCCGATCCGATGCGCTGGAGTCCGGCGGTCTCCGGGCTCTTCCTGCTCGACTGGGTGCACCGCCGCGCCGTGCTGGACATGGACGACGCGGCGATGCTGCCCCGGGTGCTGCGGGCCTGGGCGCGGTACGCGTCACGCCAGCGCGGGCTGCCCGAGGCGGCGACGATGCGTACCGACGAGGCGATCGAGGAGATGGTGCCGGAGTTCGCCCGCCTCTACTCGACAGGTGAGCGGCGCAGCCCGGCCACCGCCGCGGTGGCGCAACTGATGGCCGACGGGGTGGACCCGGACGACCCGGCCGCACTCGACGCCTGGATCGAGGCGAACCGACACCGTCTGGCCGACGACGGCGCCTGACAGCTACCGGGGGTGGGCGGCTCCGCGCCGCCCGCCCTCGGACCGGTCGGCATCAGCCGCCCTGTCGCCCCGCCCTCGTAGCGGTCCAGCGCCACCCGCCCGGGGGGCTGCTAGCGCAGCGGGCCGAAGACCGCGGCGGCGATCAGGGCGCCGACCGCACCCCCGGCCAGCACCTGCGCCACCGTGTGGTCCTTCAGCCGTACCCGGGACCAGCCGACCACCGCCAGCAGCGGTGCGGCGACGACCAGCCGCGGGCCGAAGGTCAGCATCAGGATGACGAGCGTGCCGGCCGCCACCGCCGAGTGGATCGACATCTTCCACCAGTGGCTCACCGACACGGCGACGACCAGGCCGACCAGCCCGGCCACCGCCAACGCCAGCAACGGGCGGGGCGCGCCGAAAACGGCGAGCAGGGCAAGCCCTGCCGCCACCGAACCGAGGCCGACCAGCAACGGCGCCCGGCGCTGCTCCCGGCGGCCGACGTGGTGGTCGGTGAGCCGGCCACGGCGTACCCCGCCGACGATGTAGGCGAACGGTATGCCGGTGACGAAGATGGTGGCGAGCAGCCCCCAGACGAGGCCCTGACCGGGGCGGCGGGCGCTGTGCCAGCTCACCGTGAGGATCAGCAGCGACACGAGCACCGCCGGTGCGGTCACCTCGGTGACCAGCCGGGCGATCCACAACCCCGGGCCGGACCGGGTGACGACTGGGCGGAGTTTCGCACCGCCGCCCACGCCACCCCCTCCGGTACGCGCCTACCACCGAACTCCGCCGGCGCCGGACGGGCCGCGCCTGATCGTCACCGTACCGCCGGCGGCACCGCCGGGTGCGTCGGTCCGGCCAGCGGCGCCGGGCTGACGCTCGGCGTCGGGGCGACAGGCGACGGGGACGGCACCGCCGGGCTGGGCCGGTGGGTCGGTGTGGCTGGCGGCGTGGGTGTGGGAGCCGGCACGGATCGGGTGCTGGTCGGCACGGCGGTCGCGGTCGCGCCGTCGGTCGGCGTGGGTGTCGGCCCCGGCGTGGGCGTCGGGTCCACGGTCAGGGTCGGCGTCGGGTCCGGGTCGGCCGAAGCGGTCGGACTGGGGTCCGCCGAGCCGGTCGGGTCCGGATCGGTCGGATCGGTCGGATCGGGGTCGACCGTGTCGGTCGGGTCCGGGTCCGGCGAGTCGGTCGGATCGGTGGGGTCGGTGGGGTCCGGGTCCGGCGGGTCGGTCGAATCGGTCGGGTCCGGGTCTGGTGAGTTGGTCGGGTCGGGGTCGCGCGGCGGCGGAGCGACGGGCGGGGGTACGGGTGGCGTGGTGCCCCGCGTGGGTTTCGGCGCTGACGGAGGAGCGGTCGTCCGCAGGGCCGGCCCGGGGTCGGCAGCCGCCGGCCCCTGCACCTGACGGCGTGGAGCAGCGGGCAGCCAGCCACCTGTCGGGCCGACGTCGGGCGTGCCGAGCGGGGCAAGCGGTGGTTGGCTGGTCATCGGCAGCGGGATCACCACCGGACCGACGGACGGGGTCGGGATGAACGGGGTGCTGCTGTCCGGAAGTGCGGTGCTGCCCGGCGTGGCCGAGCCCGCGCTGATCGCGGCGAGAATGGGCATCGACGCGGTGCCGGCGAGCAGCGCGACGGTGAGCAGGTAACCGCGGGAGGGGCCGCTTGCGCCGGGAGCCCGGTGCACGCCGACCACCCGCCGATAGCCGCTTGCCGACCGGTGCCGGCCAAGCGCTGGTGTCCCCGGACCGTCGCCTGGCTCGTACACCGCAGACCCCTTGTCGTCGACCCTCGGAGGACATGGATGGACGCCGCCGGAGGCAAGAAACCGACAAATAGCCCGATAGGCGTGATCCTATGGGAATTAGCCTGGCGCAGTCACCCTGCGTCAGCCAACCTCCACCGCGTGTCGACACGCAGTGCGGACCGAACGGTGACGAATCCTGCCGCAACGCATGGGAAACGCGAGCCGGCATGATGGCGACAAACAGCGTCAAAGCAGGGGCGGCCGGAATGCGGGGGCGGGCGTACTGTGGGCGCGCTCACCTGCTCTGCGAATATGGAGCACGACGGCAACGCAGCCGTGACCTCCGCGCACCCTCGCGGCAGGCGCGGTTGAGCGCCGGCGCTCCCGATCCGGGTTCGGCCAGAACCCGGCTCACGCCGTGCGGCAACCCCCACCGGGGCTAGGCGCGGCCGCCAGGAACCGGTCCGGCAGCAGCCGGGCAGGCGCACGAGTTGCGCGGCCGGGTGACCCCCCGGTGCCGACGCAGACACGACAGGGAGAGACCGATGGCAAAGGGCGACCCCGGGGGCACCACCCGCAGCAGGCGCGCTGCACCCCGCTCCAAGAAGGGCGCGACCGGCGACCCCGCGCTGGTGCAGCTGCTCACCCCCGACGGCGAGCGGATCGACAGCGCCACCGGGCCGGACGGCACCGAGTACCGCGTCGACTTCACCGACGATGAGTACCGCGGTCTCTACCGTGACCTGGTGCTGGTCCGGAAGCTGGACGCCGAGGCGACAGCTCTCCAGCGTCAGGGCGAGCTGGGCCTCTGGGCCAGCCTGCTCGGCCAGGAGGCCGCCCAGGTCGGCTCCGGGCGGGCGCTGCGCGCCCAGGACATGGCCTTCCCGACCTACCGGGAGCACGGCGTCCTCTACTGCCGGGGCATCGACCCGATCATGCCGCTCGGCCTGTTCCGCGGTGTCGACCAGGGCGGCTGGGACCCGAACGAGTTCAAGTTCAACATGTACACGATCGTCATCGGCGCGCAGACCCTGCACGCGACCGGCTACGCGATGGGCATCACCATCGACGGCAAGACCGGCACCGAGGACGGCGAGGCGGCGATCGCCTACTTCGGCGACGGCGCCACCAGCCAGGGCGACGTGAACGAGGCGTTCGTCTGGGCCAGCGTGTTCAACGCGCCGCTGGTCTTCTTCTGCCAGAACAACCAGTACGCGATCTCCGAGCCGCTGGAGCGGCAGACCCGCGTCCCGCTCTACCAGCGGGCCGCCGGCTTCGGCTTCCCCGGCGTACGGGTCGACGGCAACGACGTGCTCGCCACGTACGCGGTCACCCGCACCGCGCTCGACAACGCCCGCCTCGGGCAGGGCCCGAGCCTGATCGAGGCGTACACCTACCGGATGGGCGCGCACACCACCTCCGACGACCCGACCCGCTACCGCATCGCCAGCGAGGTCGAGGCGTGGCAGGCGAAGGACCCGATCGCCCGGGTGAAGACCTTCCTGGAGAAGCAGCAGATCGCCGACGCGGGCTTCTTCGCCGAGGTCGACGAGCAGGCCCGCCGCGAGTCGGTGCACCTGCGCGAGCGGGTGCTCGACATGCCGGACCCGGAGCCGGTGACGATGTTCGACCACGTCTACCCCAACGGGTCCCCGCTGCTCGACGAGCAGCGCGCGACGTTCAGCCGCTACATGGAGTCGTTCGAAGGGAGCGCCCACTGATGGCCACGGAGACGCTCACCCTCGGCAAGGCCCTCAACACCGGTCTGCGCCGCGCCCTGGAGAACGACCCCAAGGTCGTCATCATGGGCGAGGACGTCGGCAAGCTCGGCGGCGTCTTCCGGATCACCGACGGTCTGCAGAAGGACTTCGGCGACCAGCGGGTGATCGACACCCCGTTGGCCGAGTCCGGCATCATCGGCACCGCGGTCGGTCTGGCCATCCGCGGCTACCGGCCGATCTGCGAGATCCAGTTCGACGGCTTCGTCTACCCCGCGTACGACCAGATCGTGTCGCAGGTGGCGAAGATGCACTACCGCTCCGGCGGCAGGCTCAGCATCCCCATGGTGATCCGGATCCCGTTCGGCGGCGGCATCGGCGCGGTCGAGCACCACTCCGAGTCGCCGGAGGCGTACTTCGCGCACACCGCCGGCCTCAAGGTGGTGACCTGCTCCAACCCGCAGGACGCGTACGTGATGATCCAGCAGGCCATCGCCTCGGACGACCCGATCGTCTTCCTGGAGCCCAAGCGGCGCTACTGGGAGAAGGGTCAGGTCGACCTGGACGCTCCGCTGTCCGACGCGTACCCCCTGCACTCGGCCCGGGTGGTGCGGCCCGGCACGGACGTCACCGTGCTGGCCTACGGCCCGATGGTGCGGACCTGCCTGGAGGCCGCGACCGCCGCCGCCGAGGACGGCCGGGAGTTGGAGGTCATCGACCTTCGCTCGCTCTCACCGCTGGACCTGCGGGCGGCGTACGAGTCGGTGAAGCGCACCGGCCGTGCGGTCGTGGTGCACGAGGCGCCCTCGAACATCGGTCTCGGGGCCGAGTTGGCCGCCCGGATCACCGAGGAGTGCTTCTACTCGCTGGAGTCCCCGGTGCTGCGGGTGACCGGCTTCGACACCCCCTACCCGGCCGCCCGGGTGGAGGAGGAGTACCTGCCCGACCTCGATCGGGTGCTCGACGCCGTCGACCGCACCTTCGGCTGGTGAGCGCCATGTCCCGGATCAAGACGTTCAACCTGCCCGACCTGGGCGAGGGGCTGACCGAGGGCGAGATCCTTGCCTGGCTGGTCAAGGTCGGCGACACCATCGAGTTGAACCAGCCGATCGTCGAGGTGGAGACGGCGAAGGCGGCCGTGGAGATCCCGGCGAAGTGGGCCGGTCAGGTGCAGGCGATCCACCACCCGGAGGGCACCACGGTCGAGGTCGGTTCGCCGATCATCGCGATCGACACCGACCCGGGGGCCGGCCCGCTGGAGCCGACGTCGACCACGGCCACGGCAAGCGGTGACCTGCCCACCCCGTCGGCGGCCTCGCTGGCGGCGGTGGAGGTGGCACCCGCCGAGGGCATGGTCGAGCCCGGTCTGATCGGTGGCGTGGCCCCGGGCGGTCGGACCGCGGTGCTCGTCGGCTACGGCCCGCGGACGACCGCCGCGAAGCGTCGCCCCCGCAAGGGCGCCGTCCCCGCGCAGCCCGTGGCGACTCCGGCCGCCCCCGCTGGGGTCGATCATGGAGTTGTGCTGGGTGACAAACCAGCCGCGACCTCCACGATTCCGGCACCACAAGTCCTTGATCGACGGGCTGCGGCAGCCGGCGGCGTCCTGGCCAAGCCTCCGGTGCGCAAGCTCGCCAAGGATCTCGGGGTCGATCTCGGCACGTTGACCGGGTCGGGGCCGCTCGGCTCGATCACCCGGGAGGACGTGCAGCAGGCGGCGAGCGGCGCGACAGTGGCGGTTGCCGAGCCGATCGCGGCGACGACCGCACCCAGCTTCGGCGCGGACCGGGAGCAGCGCATTCCGGTCAAGGGCGTCCGCAAGCTCACCGCCGAGAACATGTCCCGCTCGGCGTTCACCGCCCCGCACGTGACGGAGTTCCTGACCGTCGACGTCACCCGGGCGATGAAGGCTCTGGACCGGCTGCGCGGCCGACGGGAGTGGCGTGACGTACGGGTCTCGCCGCTGCTGCTGGTGGCGAAGGCGGTGCTGCTGGCGGTGCAGCGCCACCCGATGGTCAACTCGACCTGGGCGGGCGACGAGATCGTGGTCAAGGAGTACGTCAACCTCGGCATCGCGGCAGCCACCGAGCGCGGTCTGATCGTGCCGAACGTCAAGGACGCCGGCCGGCTCTCGCTGCGTGAGTTGGCGGACGCGCTGACCGACCTGGTGCAGACGGCGAAGTCCGGCCGCACCTCGCCGGCGGCCATGTCCGGGGGCACCCTGACCATCACCAACGTCGGGGTGTTCGGGGTGGACACCGGCACGCCGATCCTGCCGCCGGGTGAGTCCGCGATCCTGGCCTTCGGCGCGGTGCGGGAGATGCCCTGGGTGCACAAGGGCAAGGTCAAGGTCCGCCAGGTCACCACGCTGGGGTTGAGCTTCGACCACCGGATCATCGACGGTGAGCTGGGCTCGAAGTTCCTGCGCGACATCGGCGACTTCCTCACGGATCCGGAGGCGGCGCTGCTCGCCTGGACCTGATCGTTCGAAACGCCAGCCACGGCCGGTGTGCCACGGGTTAACGCCCGGCACACCGGCCGTGTCCATTGGGGGACGGAACCGTCGGTCAGACAGCCAGTTGACCTTTGATTGTTAGGCGGGTGTCTCAGCTCACCTAATAATCGATGGAATTTAGCCCGCGTCTGCTGTTGAATAGACGCATCAGGGGCTGACAACCGAATAGCTAGGGGGACCCACCAATGAGCATGATCGAGCGAATCCGCAACCACCGCGACGCCACCCGCCGCGCCCGTGCCATCGAGCACGCGCTGCGCTCGGCGAACTCGCCGGCGGTCCGCGAGGAGATCCTCGTCATCGCCCAGCGTCACATGAGCTGACGCTCCACGACATTCCTCACCTCCGCACAGATCGATGGCCCACCCGGCCCACCGGGTGGGCCATCGGCGTTTCCCAGCACCCACCACCGGGATTCCGCCCTGCCGCAGCGCCCGGTACGGTGGGCTTCGGTCGCCGCCCGCCGACCCGGCAGAGGCCGAGCCGACAGAAGCTGCTCGACACCAGCCGGCCACGGTGAGTGACGGCCAGTGCTCCTTGGACGTGTCGTGCCACCACCCGATACCGTGCGGGGAGCCGGCACAGCGGTACGCCGGTGACGCCGGCAGCCACGCCGAGGAGACCGATCGGCACCGGCGAGCCGACATGTGATGGAGGAGGCGCACCCATGACGTCCGAGGGCCCGCACCGCCCCGGCCAAGAGCCGGACGAGGTGTCACCGGGCGCCGGCGGACCGGCGCCGTACGGCGACCGCCCGGCGCAGCCGGACAACGGCCAGAACGCCGCCGGCCCCGACCTGGGCTGGGCACCCCCGCCCCCGACGCGGCCCAACCCGTCGGCACCCGCCTGGGCGACCCAGCCCGAGCAGCCGCCGGCCCCCGCCTGGGGTGCCGCCGCCGCTCCACAGCCCAACGAGCCGACGCAGCCCGCCTGGGCCGCCGGCGGTGGCACGAGCGAGCCGCCACAGCAGCAGCCCGGCACGTGGCCCGGTAACGACGGCGCGGCGGCTCCGGCGCAGCCCGAACCCTGGGCCGCGCAACAGCAGGGCTGGACACCCGCCGAGCAGAGCGCACCCGCGCCGACCTGGACCCCGAACGCCCCCGCCGAGCAGCCGGACTGGGTGCAGGTCCAGCCGGCCGCGCGGGGCGCCGCGCAGGTCCCGCCGGCCACCGCCGCCTGGCCCGCCCAGGACGACCAGGCCAGCGCCAACGCCGGTGGCTGGGGTGGCGCGGCGCAGGCCAGCCCGCCCGCCGCCGACTGGCGTGGGGCCGAGCCCGCGCAGGCCGACGCACCGCAGGCCGCCGGCTGGTCCGGCGCCCAGCAGGACCAGCCCGCCGGTAACGGCGGTTGGCCCGCCGGCGACACCGCCCGGGACGACCAGCCGGTGTGGACTCCGGCGGAACAGTCGCCGCCGGCCTGGGGCCAGCCCGCCGAGGCAGCCGAGCAGCCGGCCCCCGGTTGGGGTCAGACCGCCCAGCCGAGCGCGGCGCGTGGTGCTGCCCAGGTCCCGGCCCCGACGACGAGCTGGCCCGCGCAGGACGACCCGGCCAACTCCGGCGGGTGGGCCGCGCAGCAGCAGCAGCAGCCGGCGCAGCCCGCAGCCTGGAACGACGGCGGCGAGGCCCGGCAGGACCAGCCCGCGCAGCCGGCCGCCTGGGGAGGTGCCGAGGGCCGCCCGCAGCAGCCCGACTGGGTGCTCACCCAACCGGAGCAGCCGACCGAGCGACCGGAACAGGCGCAATGGACCCCTGCTGAGCCGAGCAACCTTCCCGCCCGGGCCAGCGCCAGCGTGCCCACCCCCGACGGTGCGGCCAACTGGGCCGCCAGCCCGGAGAATGCCGCGCAGGGCACCTCCGGCGGCGTGGCGGAGGTCGAGCCGTGGGCGCCCGGCGAGGTGTGGGGGCGCGCGGAGGCTGAAGCTTCCGCCCAGTCCCGAGGCGGCTGGGAGGCCGACCGGGGCGACGAGGCACCGATCTACCAGCCCGGGCCCGCGCCGGGCATCTCGCCGGCGAACGCGGTGCCGCTGCCGCCGCAGGAGCAGCGCGTTCCGGGCGCGAGCCTGGCCGCCGCACCGCCGGCCGACTACGCGCCGCAGGCCCAGTTCGCCCCGATCCCCGAGCAGCCCTCCTACCCCGAACGGGAGACCCCGGACGCCGCCGCACAATACGGCGCCCGCGCGGAGGACGTCTCGGCGAGCGGCGCGGTGGTGCCCGCCCCGCGTACCTCTCCGGAGGCCGGAGCGGGCCGTGCGGTGGTGCCGGTGGCGGACGCCGAGCCGGCAGCCGGCGCGGCGGCCCGGGCCACGGCGAGTGCTTCGGTGCCGCTGGCCAGCCGGGTGATGCCCCCGACCGACCAGGCCATCCGACCGACCGGCACGGCGACCCCCCAACCCCGGGTGTACGGTCGCCCGGCTCAGTCGGAGCCGGAGGCCGAGCCGGAGCCGCAGGCGTTCCAGGGCGACCCGGGCGCCGACCGCCAGGGTCCTCCGGAGTGGCAGAACGACGCGCAGCGGCAGGTCGCTCCCGACTGGCAGAACGAGGCGCCGCGGCAGGTCGCTCCCGACTGGCAGAACGAGGGGCAGCGGCAGATCGGGCCCGGTTGGGGCGGCGAGTCGCCGGCCGATCGGCGCTTCGACGACCGGCAGCCCGCGCCGAACGCGTTCAACGAGGCGCCGTCGGCGCCGCCGGCGTTCCCACCCGGTGTGCCGTCGTTCGTCGACGCTCCCGGCCAGAACCGGCCGGTGAACGGCGTTCGGCCACACGCCGGTGCCGAGCCGCCGGCGGACCAGTTCGGCGGCCCCGGGTCGGCTGCCGCCGGTGCCGCCACCGTCAACGGGGCGTCGACCTTCGGCGGGCCGAACTTCGGTGGCCCCGGCTCCGGCGGGTCGAACTTCGGCGGGCCGGCGGCCGAAGCGGTGCCGGGCGGCGGCTTCCCGCCGTCGTTCCCGCCACCGCCGCAGGCCGCGCCGTCGTCCTGGGGGCAGGATGCCGGCCAGGCGGACCAGGGGCGGTTCGACGCGTTCAAGCCGGACGCCGACGCGCCGAAGGTGGAGCCACCGACGCCGAAGGTGCGCAACGGCCGGGTGCTGGCCGCGGTGCTGATCGCCGCGGTGCTCATCCTGGCGGTGCCGCTCGGCCTGCTGCTGCTGCTCGGCAAGGTCGGCAACGACGACGCGCCGGCCTTCGACCCGGCGGTCGGCACCTGCGTGAAGCAGTCCGGGCAGGCCGGCGCTTCGGCGGCGGACTGCGGCGAGGCGGGCGCGTTCACGATCGTCTCGAAGGTGGACGCCAAGGAGAAGTGCACCGACACGACGCAGCCGCACGTGGTGCTGCCGGGTGGGGGCTCCAACCGGGTGCTCTGCCTGAAGCCGGCCACGAAGTAGCGCCATCGACGGCGGGGTCACGGGCAACCGTGGCCCCGCCGTCGTCGTACCCGCCCTTGCGACGTGCCCCTTGTCGTCCGGGTCACGGCAGCCACGTCCGCGCGGCGTGGCAGGCTGGCAGGCATGGGAACGACAGCGCGAGTACGTGCACCCGAGCTGCGCGGCCGGCAGTGGCTCAACACCGGCGGGCAGAACCTGACCTTGCAGGACCTTCGCGGCAAGATCGTGATCGCGGACTTCTGGAAGTCCTAGAAGAAGCTTGTAACTCGCTCGCCGGGGGCCTAGCGTCCTCGCCATGTCGCACCATGAACACCTCGCCGATCTATACCTACGACTGTCCCTCGACCGTGAGGGAAAGACCGCAATCGAGCGCCAAGAGGCCGACTGTCGGGCCTGGGCCACTCGCGCCGGGTTAGAGGTCCGTACCGTCCACATCGACCGGGGCCGGTCCGGCTATAAGGCCGTCGACCGCGCCGGGTTCGACGCCGCTGTATCTGCCCTCACGACCGGCACCGTCGGGACGCTGATCGTTTGGAAGGTTGACCGTCTGTCCCGGCGTGGCATGGGCCAGGTCGGTCAGGTCCTTGACGACGTCGAGAAGGTCGGCGGGCGAATCGTCTTCGTACAGGACGGCCTCGACACGTCGCACTCTCAGGCCCGGCTCGTGCTCGCCCTCCTGTCCGAGGTCGCCCGCAGCGAATCCGCGAACATCGGCCTTCGCGTCGCCAGTGCGAAGGCCCACCTTCGCAGTCTCGGCCGATGGATCGGAGGACAGCCGCCGTACGGCCTGACCGTCGGCGAGGACGGCCGGCTAGACCACGACCCGCGCACTGCGCCGACCGCCCGCGAGATCGCCGACCGGGCCCTGTCCGGCGAGCCGTTGGTGAGAATCGCGCGCGACCTCAACGCCCGGGAGATCCCCGCGCCGCGCGGCGGTGCCTGGGCCGTCGGGACGCTGTCGACTCTGCTCAAGTCCCCCGCGTTCGCCGGACTACTCCCGGAGACCATCAAGCGCGACGGGAAGTACACGACGAAGGTCGTCCCGTGGCGCGACCCGGAGACCGGCGAGGCCGTCGAGGTCGGCCGAGGGATCGTCACGCCGGCCGAGCAACTACAGGTCGTTCGCCTCCTCGAACAGCGGACCGCTGCCGACAAGTTGGGCCGCTCCCGGGGCGTCCGCGCACAGGTCGCCCACCTCCTGACCGGGTACCTGCGCTGCGGGGGCTGCGCCGGTCGCATGTCCGCCGCCGGTCAGTCGTACGCCTGCCAGGCCCGCCGCCTCGGCCGCCCGTGTCCGGCATACACCACGGCGATGATCCCCGCTGTCGACCGCGCCGTGGTCGACGCCTTCATAAACCGACTCGCGGCAACCGAGCCCGGCGACCCACTGCTAGACGCCGTAGCAGAGCGATGGGTAGCCCGGCATGACCCGAACGTGATCCGCGAGCGCGCCACCATCACGGCCGCCCTGGACGACGCTAACGCCGCCCTGATCGACCTCGAAGACGCCCGATACCTGCGCGGCGAGTTCGTCGGCCCCGAGGCGATCCAGCGCTGGACCCGTTTACACGAACGCCTGACCGCCCGCGTGGCCGGGCTGCGTCGCAACCTCGCCGAGTTCCCGTTGCCCGAGGCCGACATCAGCCCGCTACTTGATCCGGTTCTAGCTCGCGAAGCTTGGGACGCCGCGACTCTGCCCGACCGGCGCGACCTTCTCGGCCTGGCCCTGAACGCCGTAACGATCACGCCCGCCGGGGGTCGCAGGGGCTACAGGTTCGACCCCGCCGCGCGTCTGCGCTTCACCTGGGCGGACGAGCCCGAGCCTGTGCCCGCCGACGCCTGAGATCAGCCACCACAACCACATAAGACAGGCCCCGGTCGAGCGATTCCGCCGCCGACCAGGGCCCTAACGAACCCCGGGAGGTTCGCTGTGTTCTACCCTACTGACCCCCGCGCTTACGTCGCTGCTCCCGCCGGGGCCGCCGACGCCCTCGCCGCCGCCGTGGCCGCACTGCTGGACGCTGGCTTTCTGGTAGCCACCGCGACAGCCGACGCCCCGGCCGACGCTGACGACCTCGTCGCCCTGGTCGCCGACGACATGGACGCCGCCCGCGCGGCTGACGTCGTCGTGATTCTCCCCGGGGCCGAAGGGTTTCCCGAGCCGGTGTACGCCGCGCTTCACGGGGTGCCCGTCGTGGCTTGGCCGACGTTCCGGCATACCTGCGTCGCCTGGCCGTCGCATGAACCGCACCCAACGCGCCGAGGGCGCGTTGCTGGTCCTGATCCTGCTCGTTGTCGGCGCTGCGGCGGGCTGGGCCAGCTTTAGTCACGTCCACGCCTGGACGATGGCAAACAGCCCCGCCGGCACCCCGGACGCCTTCGGCTGGGTCAACGCCTGCGTGTCCGAGTTGGTCCCCGTGGCGTCGCTGCTGGAAATCCGGCGGCGGCGTCGGGCGGGCTCGCCGACGGGGTACCCGCTCGCCCTACTGGTCGGGGCGGCGTGTCTCTCGCTCGCCGCTCAGCTCGCCGTGGCGAAGCCGGGCGTTTCGGGCTGGCTCCTGTCGGCTGTGCCGGCGCTCGCCTTCATGGCATTGGTAAAGCTCGTCTTCGCCCGGACGCCCGCCATCGCCCGAGACCCCCAAGGGGGGACCGCAGCCGCGTCGGCCGAGGCGATCCCTGCCGGAGGTACCCCTCACCCGGTTGAGGCCGCCCCTGGCCTTCTCCGGACCCCCGCGCCGACCGTCCTAGCGCCGCCACGGCCCCGCCCGCCGGTCATTCCGTCGGGCGTTCGGACGTTGCCGGTCGTCGCCCGTGTCGGCAACCCGCCGACGACGCCCGATCCGGTGGCGGCACCGCCCACGACCGCCGCCCGAGTGTCGGCAGTGCTCGCCGAGACACCGGACGCGACGCCCGCGCAGATTGCCGCACGCCTGGGTGTGAGTGAGCGAACCGTCCGGCGGTACCTGCCTGCCGACACGGTGCCGACACGGCGTCGGCGACCGGCGAAGCCGCCGGCCCTCGCGACAGTCTGATTGTCTATCGGGCCGATTGATCAACCTCTGGCTCGCTTCAGCCGCAGCGCGAACCGGGGGCGGCAAAGCAACCGCCCCCGGCTCGGGCTAGGCGTCCGGACAAGAAATCTCCGTCACGCTGACTGCCATATCTCGCGCTTGGCGTAGGTCTAGACCTACACTCGATGCATCGTCCGGCTCGTTACAACTCGTTACATCGAGACGGGCGACACGAGGCCGACGCCGAGTTTCCAGGCTGCGGGCGGCGGCTTGATCCTGTTGGAGCGGGTCTGCCTGAGCTGTTGGTTTAGGTAGGCCCGCCCCCGGATGAGTCGGTCAGGATGACGACCAACATCACCACGTAGTAGACGATCTTCAGTGCGGTTGCTGCTACTTCGCCCGCTCTCCTGCACCAGTCGGTGCTGAATCGCAGACCGTGGCCCGATTGACGGGCCGAGTGTTTTCCCACTAACCACCTCTTCAGGGTTAGGGGGACCACGACCTCTTCGTCGTCCCCGCGCGCGCTGGGGACGTGCCGTGAGGGCGCGTCTCTGAATTGGCGAGCGATGGCCGCCGAAACCCTTGTATCGCCTCGATGTACCTCCTTCATCCCTAGTAGAGACGCTACAGCCGCTGGGCCGACCGCCGAACCCAAGCTGTAGGCGACTTACACCGGTGCAACTACTAGATATACGGTCGGCCCTACGGCGAGTCGGGTCAAGTTGACCGGCGTGTCCGGCGCGTCACGGACCATTTGGACTTCCTCTCGGACGCCGAGCAACAGCAGCACGACTCAGCACCGACAAGCAGGCTCTGCCAGGGAGTCGGAGCGTCGCCTGTCATCTCGCGGGTTGTCACGTCCAGTGACGCTACGGGGACGCGGGCGGTTGTGTCGTAAGCCCCGTAGCGCTATGGCTCACGCTGCGTTCACCTATAATTGCTATCTGTAGTTGTCCTGGACGGACTGTGCATGACTGTGCCAGTCAGTGCAGTCGATCTATCCGTTCAGCGGATGATCCCACTCACCCGAACGACAAACAGACTGTGCACATTCGGGCACGCCTAGCGCTGTGCCGGCGCGTCGTTTCGCACAACGCAAAGCGCCCGACCCGAAATTCGGGGCGGGCGATTCCGTGCGTCTGGCGTTGGCTACGGCCGCTCGATAACCTGGCCGACGAACGCGACCCACGCGGTCGGAGGGAAGGTCAGCGCCGGACCCGCTGGGTCCTTTGAGTCGCGCACTGCGACGATGCCCGGAAGGTTGTCGGCAACCTCGACGCAGTCGCCGCCGTTGGAGCTACTGCGGGTGCTCTTGCGCCAGAGGGCGCCGGTCAGGTCAGCCATGATCTTGCCTCTAGGTAGTCGATGGTTTGGCGGCGTGGGAGAGCCACTGAGCGCAGCGTATCCCAGGTGGCCCAAAGGGCGGCGGTGTCGTTGGTCAGCCGTCCGGCAGCCTGATCATCGAGGTAAGCGACATCGCCGTCTTCAGTGGTGGCGATGACGAACGGCCCCGCTTGCCCGGCGTGAAGGCCCGCGTCCAGCGGCAACACGTGAACAAATACGTTCGGCCGCTGGGCCATCTTTACCAGGTGGTCTAGCTGCGGGTTCATAATCTCGGGGTCGCCTCGACGAAGAGCGAATTCGTCAATCACCGCGACGAAGAGCGGGGGCTTGCGCCGGTCGAGCACCGCCGTTTGCCTGCGTAGCCGGGTCTCGACGTAGTCCGCGACCTCGTCCGGGCCGAGCATCCCGCTGGCTAGCACCGCCGAGGCGTACTCGGGGGTCTGCAACAAGCCGGGAATGACCGCCACCTGAAAGGCGCGCAGGGCCGACGCCTGAAGCTCGGTCTCCACCCACGGGCGTAGCCACGCCGGTTCCCGCCGCTTCAAGACGTCCGGCCAAATGTCCTCAGCCTCACGGCCAAGCGCAGCGGCTGCGGCTGCACGGTGGCGCGGGTGTGGGACTCGGCCGGGGTTGACCCAGCGCGCCACCGTCTTGGGGTCTACGCCGACCTGCTCGGCAAGACTTTCAACGGTCTCACCTGTGTCAGCCAATGCCGCTCGTAGCGCCTGGTTCATGCCCACCTCCGAGCGGACGTCTTCGACGTCTATAGAACGTATAGCTACGTGGTGTAGCCGTCCAGCTTCGATGGGCAAGGTGCTTTGTAGACGGCGCGGCCGGTAGGGACCCGAACCCCGGCGGACGCGTTCGTAACCGGGGGCCCGGCCGAACCGACGGCGAGCACACCGAGGCCGGGCCCCCTTCCCAAAGCTACGAGCAGGGGGAGCGCGCGTGCCGGACAAGCCGCCCGAACCGAAGCCTGATCCGAAGCCCGAACCGGCGACGCCACCGCCGATTCCTTGGCCGCCGGGAACGATCGTCCCGATCTGGCCCGTGAGCCGCCGTAACCGCGTCCCTGACCGCCGTTGGGTGGCCGCCGCATGACCGGGGCCGCGCGGAAGCCGCAAACGGGCGACGTCTTGTACCTGACCCGTGCTGCGAGTGTGCAGTTTCTGCGCCCGATCACTGTGCGCGTGATTCGCGTTCTCGACTGGCCGACGTACGACGGTTGGCTCTGGCTGGACGGGTACGAGCTGGCCGCGAGCGGGGACGCGGTCGCGCGCCGGTCCCTGTTCGTCATGCCCGCCGGCCTGATCTGGCGAGACCCGCCCCCGGTCGTCCGGACGACTTCCCGCCGCCCGGTCGCCCGCACGCCGGTGCGGGTCGGCTGATGGTTCGGCTTACGGATCACCTCCCCTTGCGTCCGTCGTGGCGCTGTCCGGCCTGCGGCATCCTGTGGCCCTGCTCGGCCGCGAAGCTGCGCCTCCTCGGCAAGTACCGCGAGGATCGGCCGGGCCTACTGACGCACATGGCGAAGGCCCAGGAGGAGGCGACGGCCGACCTGAAGAAACTCAACCCTGACGCCACGTTGCCGGACCTGACCCCGCGCTTCGTCGGCTGGGCTGAACGCCGGTAGCTGACCTCCTCTGACCGCCCGCCCTGGGTCCGCCCTCTTCCCCCGTGGAGGACCGCCCCGGGGCGGGTCTCGTTTTGCCGTGAACACCTGGCGCACCCCTGGCCCACTCCTCCTGTGTCCGCAAGAGACACGATGCCCAGGAGGCCCCGCCCGTGTCTGAAGCCGGCCCCGATCCACCAAGCCCGGCGGTTGTCGTCGCCGACCTGGCCGACACCGCCGCCTAGCGCCGCCGAGAGCCCGTCGAGTCCCCGCGTGGGGCCCGGCGGGCTTTTGGCTTTCCAGGGACGCCGTGAACGGGCCGAAGGCCGAGTGATGGTTGTTGCAACATGGCTAGGTTTCGTCACCCCCTTATCTCTTCTTTGGAGGAGGAGAAGAAGAAGTAGAAGAGAGATATAGGAATGACGAAACCTAGCCCGTTTGCAACAACCATCACTCGCCCTGGACGTCGCCCGGCCCGCCGGCTGAACACCTGGCATCCCCCTGGCCCACTCACAGAGTGAACGCCCCGCCTTCCCGGCGCTGACCCCGAGGAGTTGACGTGTCCGACCAGGACCCACCACCAACCCCGGCGGCCCAGTTGGCCGCCATCGCTCACGACTACTACGCGCCCCGGCCCCGGCTGGCTGATCCCGCTTACTCGAACCTCCTAAGGCGGCCCGAGGTTCAGCCCTTCGACGCCGTCCGTCTCGGCCGGGCCCTGGCTCCGATGTTCACTAGGGGCTACGTCCAGCGCGTGACCGTGGCCGAGTACGACACAGACACCGTCGAGCGCCGCACGGTCGCCCAGCGCAGCGCCGCCGACCTGGTCCGCGCCGATTACCTGTCGGCCGACGATTTCGCCGGCCGCGTCGCCCTGCTGGTGACGCACCTCCCGGACGCCACGCCCTCGACGTCGTCCGGCGTAGCCCGCGCCGTCCGTGACTCGCGCGCCCTGGCCGCGTTCGGGGTGCGGTCCCCGTGGGCGCGGGCGGTCGCCCGAGCGGTCGTCGCCGAGCTTCCCGCGCTGGACGACGCCGGCCTGACACTGTTCCGCGACGGCGAACCGGAGCGCCCGGCCGCCGGCTGGACGGCCGAGCAGCGCCGCGAGTATGACCGGGCCCGCCGGGTCCCACGTGACCCGTCCATCGTGGCCGCCCAGTGGGTCGCTACCTGGCGCGACCAGACAGGTCCCGGCGCGCACCCGGCGGCCGACGTCTACCGCGCCTACGTCGCCTCGGCTGAGCGGGCCGGCGCGACGCCGGTAGGCCGCACTCACTTTTACAAGCTGGCCGAGGCGGTTTGCGGACCTCGCAAGCGGCGAGCCAGCGGCCCCGTGTTCGTCGTTTCCCAGGAGGCAACGCCGATGGACCGCAAGCAACGCCGAGACCTCGCCGCCGCGATCGTGGACCGCCTAACCGTTGAGTGGCGTACCCACGCCCTCGACGGCCTCGCCGACCTTCTCGCCGAGCGTCAGGCCGCCACCGCCACTAATTCCGCGGCGACCACCCCCGCGATTAGCGGCGCCGCAAATGTTGTCGACCTCGCCGCGCATCGCGCCCGCCGGGCCGCATAGCCGCAACACCTCGACGCCCCCGGCCCGCCGATGTCGGCGACCTCGGGGCGTTCGCGTACCCCGCGTCAACCGTCAGAGGTGGTCCGGTCGACGTAGCCAGCCGTATCCGGAGTCACCCGGGTACGGCTGACCTGTGGCTGGTCGCGGCCCCCGGCGAGACCGACCCGTCAACCCCCGAGGGCAAGCCCTAGAACGACCGGAACTAAGCCGACCCCGCCCAACTACCGCCCGCCCCTGATCACCCGCCAGAACACGTCTGGCGGGGGTCTTACCGTACGAAAGAGAGCCCATGACGACCACCGCCCAGCCCTTCGACCCGAACGCCGTAGCCGCCGCAGCCCGGGGCGACGAACCGGCGACCGAGGTGCGCAAAGGGATTGAGCTTTCCGGCGCGGATACCCGGCGCATCCTCGCCAACATGAGCGGCGCGTCGGAAGCGCCCCGGCCCCGGTACCCGCTGTTTCCTGAGTCGTTCGACCGCCCCGAGTTCGCCGCCCTGGCCGCTGCCGTCGCTGCCCTGGACGGAGCGACCAGCCGCCGCGAGGACGCGCAGGACGCCTACCAGGACGCCGAGGACGCCTACCGCGTCGACCTCGGCGCGTGGGAGCGGGCACAGGCTGAGACCGCGAAAAAGATCGCGGCGGGTGCGAAGGTCCCCGCGAAGATTGAACCGCGCCCCACGCCGGCCCCATACGAGGCGAAGGCCGAACTTCTGGCCCGCGTCGCTGGCGAGGCGGTCAAGGCCGAAGCCAGGGCCGCCGAGGCGGTGAACGCCGAATGCCGGAAGGTCGGGACCGAGGTCGCCCGCTTCGCCGCCGACCGCCAGCGCGCCATGGCCGAGGCCGTACGTCCGAAGCTAGCCGAGGTCCTGGCCGAAGTCGGCGACCTGATCGAAGCGCACGAACGGGCATACGCCGCGCGGACGTGCGAGACGTCCGACCGCCTGGCCGCCGCCCAGGGCTGGGAACCGAGTCGGGCCTACCTGCGCCAGAACCGCGATAACGCCGCGTTCGTGGTCGCCCAGGGGTTTTACTCGCGCGAGGTTGACCGGCACGAGGACGCCGGTAAGCGCGGGGTTGCTGCCCTCCGCGTCCTGGTCGACGCTCTGGCGGTCGAGAACTTCGCGGCCCCGTGGCCAACCGGGACGGACCCGGTCGACGCCGTCCGCGACCGGCTCGCCAGGGGCCGGCCCGACACCACGCCCAGCGTGTCGCCCGTCGCCTTCTTCGAGGGGGCGTGACGTGACAGCCGAAAAGGTCGCGCGAGCCGTGACGGCTGCTCAGGAGGCCGAGCGGGTGAAGGCTGAGCCGCAACACCGGGCGGACCGAGATTGGCTCGTCGCCGACGCCGCTCGACGCTATGGCCTAGGTGACGCCCTGGCCGCGATGATCAAGGGGGACACCGCCGCCGAGATCCAGCGGGACGCCCGCCGCCTTACCGTCGAGCGTTCGACACTCCACGCCGCCGAGGCCGAGGTTCAGCCGGAAGCCCCGAGGCTCGCCCCGGTGTCTGGCCGGGCCCCGGCCGATCAGGGCCTGTACGACTTCGATCCGACCAACGTGGTTCGACAGGTTCGCCGGCCCTAATAGCGACACGAACGGGAGGGCCCTCGGGAAACCGGGGGCCCTCGCCTACGTCGGCGCACGCCGGTCCGCCCCCGGCCTACCTCCTGATCCGGACGTCCGGCACGTGGCGTCCTCGCCGCGAGCGTCGCGAGTCGCGACTGACTCAGCGTGAGGGTTACTGACCGTGACCCTGGGGGAGGGTCCCCCTTGGCCTCTTCCCCACACCGAAACGGCATAGCGTCCCCCTGTTTGTACGGGCATAGAGGTCGCGCCCATGGAGTGCGTTCGTTCAGGCCTGCTCAACCGTCAATCTCTGTGCTTCAATCTGATCCCATGGCATCCCCTGATGTTGAGGTGAGTACAGACGCTCCGACCCTGTTGATCGTCTCCGACCTCGGTGAGAACCCGTCGCTTTCCACAGTAAGACGGCATATCGAAGCCTTAGATGTTCTGGCTTGTGTGACTAGAGCACTCGCCTCCGCTAGAAGGTCGGTTACGGCCGCCCGGGGGGCTGAGGCGCTACTGGAACATGTGCAAGAGGCCGCTTCGGAAGCCAGAAGGGCGGCACCTCTCAGCGTCGTCAGGATGCGGTTAGCAAGCCCACTGGAGGTTGTGCTTACCACAGCCGCCGGCCAGTTCGCGCCGGTTGCGTATGGGCTTGCGGGGATGGCGGCTATTGAGCGGGCCATCAGACTGGTCATGGAATGGCAGACTCACAAGGCAGACATCCGGGACAGGCAACTTAGAGATACTGCGGAACATGAACGCGCCGCGAGCCGACGAATCGCAAGGACGGTCGCTGAGGAGTCGTTCGGGGAAGAAGTGCCATCCGAAGTGGTCGATATAATTGGACGGCCGGTCGGCAGCCTCGCGCGGAGCCGCGTGGTTCACGTCGAGTCGACCGGAGACTTCCGAGGTTAGGCTTGCGCAGTGGTTAGAAAGATTGCAGACCTACGCAAGGCGACGGACGACGATCTCATCGCCGAACACGACAGGTTGGCTCAGCAGACTGTCCCGGGAACCGCTTACTACACGGACGAGTTGGAGCGCCGCGAGCGCCGCAGAGCCATCGAAGCCTCAGACCGCCTCGCGCGCCGTGCCTACCGGCTCGCCTGGTCCAACACTCTCCTCGCGCTGGTCGCCGCCGCCGCCGCGATCGTGGCTCTTTTCAAGTAGTCCTGGCATGAGACAGCCCCGCCCGGCTAGGTTCCGGTGCGGGGCTTCTTGGGGTTTAGGTGACGGGGGCTCCCGTCGGACGTTGAAGCCCCCGTCACGGGCAGAGGACCGACCTGTGTCCTCGACCGAACCTCAGTACCAGTGGCCGGTGATGAGCAGAACCAGGTACGTGATCCGCAGCGCAGTCTCTACGACTGATCCGATCTCGCTGGTTCTCCGAAGTACCTGACCTCTCTCTGCCCTTTCCCGCCGCCGCACCATCGGTTTGCGCGTTGAGCGCATTTCGGATCCTCCTCGGCCGCCGCCTCCCATCAGGGAATTGACGAACCCGGTCCGGCGCTAGCTGCCGGTCCGCCGCCTGGGGCCACGGCGAGAGGTGGTTCCTACCCCACAAAAGAGCGTATCGATGGGATGCAACTGTCCAACGCGCACACGGGGTCGTCGTGTTGGGCCGGCTGCCGAGTTCTTACGGGGTACGGTGTGGCGTCTATCTGGAGCGTCTGGGGAGGGCCTGTGTCCAGTCATCCGCCGCTGACCCTTGCTGTCTGGCAGGCTCACCACGATTTGCGGGAGCGAGGCGAGCATGTGCCGGCCCCTGAGGTCGTTGAGGAGATCACTCGCGCTGCAATCGCCGTCTACCTAAACGCCCTCGCCGCCGAGAACAAGATTCAGGTTGGCTACGAGGCTGGCGTGGAGGGAGGCGCCTCGTGGGTGCACCGCGCGATCTACTCGCCTGATCTTCAGCGGATGGCCGATCAAGCTCGTCAAGCCCCTCCAATCGGCGTTCCTGACGAGAAGGTCGGCCCCTTCGACTGGTAGATGCCTATGCCGCCTCCTCGGCAGCGATCTCGGCAAGCCGCTGGGCCTCGGGGTCGTCGAACACACCCAAATCGAAGCTGACGTCAGCCGGCACCCCGCGCCGTAGACTTCCCGGCACCGATGGAGCCGTCTACCGTCGGCCGAATCTGGGACAAGGTCGAGGTCCGCGAGTACGCCGCGAGGCGTCGGGAACGCAACGAAGGCGGCGCGGGCTAAGACGCCTCGACGCTTTCTGTCGTCCGGGTCACGACCACCGATACGGAAAAGCCTCGCCGTGGCAGGCTGACAGGCATGGCAACGACAGCGCGTGTACGTGCGCCCGAACTACGGGGCCGGCAGTGGCTCAACACAGGTGGACAAAACCTGACATTGCAGGATCTTCGAGGTCGCTGTGTCTTGTTAGATTTCTGGACGTTCTGCTGCATCAACTGCCTGCACGTGCTCGATGAGTTGCGCCCACTCGAGGAGAAGTACGGCGACGTCCTGGTCGTGATCGGTGTGCACTCGCCGAAGTTCGAGCACGAGAAGGACGCCGACGCGCTGGCCGCCGCCGTGGAGCGGTACGGGGTGCACCACCCCGTACTCGACGATCCTGAGCTGGAGATGTGGCAGCAGTACGCGGCCCGGGCCTGGCCGACCCTTTCGGTGATCGACCCCGAGGGTTACGTGGTGGCCACCATGGCCGGCGAGGGGCACGCCGAGGGGCTGGCCCGGCTGATCGACGAACTCGTCGCGACCCACGAGGCCAAGGGCACCCTGCACCGGGGTGACGGCCCGTACGTGCCGCCGCCGGCACCGGAGACCGCGCTGCGCTTCCCGGGCAAGGCGGCACTGCTGCCGAACGGCAATCTGCTGGTCTCGGACTCGGCCCGGCACTCCCTGGTCGAGATCGACCCGGACGGCGAGACGCCGGTACGTCGGATCGGCTCGGGTGAGCGGGGCCGGGCGGACGGTCCGGCTGCCGCGGCGACGTTCTCCGAGCCGCAGGGGGTGTGCCTGCTGCCCACGCACGTCGCCGAGGTGGCCGGCTACGACCTGGTGGTGGCCGACACGGTCAACCACCTGCTGCGCGGCGTACGGCTGGAGTCCGGCGAGGTGGTCACGGTGGCCGGCAGTGGGCGGCAGTGGCGCGCCGAGGTCGACGACCACGCCCACGACGCGTTCGCCGTGGACCTCTCCTCCCCGTGGGACCTGGCCTGGTACGACGACAAGCTGATCATCGCGATGGCCGGCATCCACCAGCTCTGGTGGTTCGACCCGATCAAGCGCACCGCCGGCATGTACGCCGGCACCACTGTTGAGGCGCTGCGCGACGGCCCGCTGGCCGAGGCGTGGATGGCCCAGCCGTCGGGTCTCTCCACCTCCGCCGACGGCACCCGGCTCTGGGTGGCCGACAGCGAGTCCAGCGCCGTCCGGTACGTCGAGAACGGCGTGCTGGGCACCGCCGTCGGGCAGGGCCTGTTCGACTTCGGGCACGTGGACGGTCCGGCGGAGTCGGCGCTGCTTCAGCACCCGCTGGGCGTGTGCGCGCTGCCGGACGGCTCGGTGCTGATCGCTGACACGTACAACGGCGCTGTGCGCCGCTTCGACCCGGCGAGCAACCAGGTCTCCACAGTCGCCGACGGGTTGGCGGAGCCGAGCGACCTGGTACTCACCCCGTCCGGTGAGGTGCTGGTGGTGGAGTCCGCCGCGCACCGGTTGACCCGGCTCGCGCCGGGTGCCCTGTCGGCGGCGGGTGCCAGCACGGTGGACGGGCCCCGGCACCGCACCGAGCGTAAGCCGACCGACATCGCGGCCGGCGAGGTCACGCTGGACATCGTCTTCACCCCGGCGCCGGGGCAGAAGTTGGACGAGACGTACGGGCCGTCGACCCGGCTGGTGGTCTCCGCGTCGCCGCCGGAACTGCTGGTGGAGGGTGCCGGCACCGGCACCGAGTTGTCCCGGCGGTTGGTGCTCAACGGCGAGGTCACCGCGGGGGTCCTCCAGGTGACCGCCCAGGCGGCGACCTGTGACGCGGACGTCGAACACGCGGCGTGCCACCTGACCCGGCAGGACTGGGGCGTACCGGTCCGGGTGGTCGACGGTGCCGAGACCCGGCTGCCGCTGGTGCTCCGCGGCCTGGACGCCTGAACCACGCGGAGGGGCCTGGAGGCCCCTCCGCTCAGGCGAACGGGGCCAGTGTGATGTCGGCGTCGATCAGGCTGGCGCGGACGAGTTCGGCGGCGGAGACCGCGCCCGGGGTGTCGCCGTGCACGCAGATCGAGTCGACCGAGCAGGGGATGACGGTGCCGTCCACCGCCACCACGCTGCGTTCCGTGGCCATCCGCGCCGCCCGTTCGGCCACCTGCTCGGGGTCGGTGATCACCGCGCCGGGGGTGCCGCGCGGCACCAACGCCCCGTTGGGCAGGTAGGCGCGGTCGGCGAAGGCCTCGGCGACCACCGGCAGGCCCGCGCCGACGGCGAGTTGGGCGAGTGTCGAGCCGGGCAGGCAGAGGATCGGCAGCTCGGAGTCGTACCCGCTGACGGCGGCGACCACCGCCGCTGCCTGCGATTCGTCGACGCTGGCCGCGTGGTAGAGCGCGCCGTGCGGCTTGAGGTAGCGGACCCGGGTGCGGAACAGCCGACAGAACGCGTCCAGCGCCCCCAACTGGTAGGTCACCTCGTCGCGTAGCTCGGCGAAGTCGTACGCGATGTGTCGCCGGCCGAAGCCGGCCAGGTCCCGGTAGCCGACCTGCGCGCCCACCGCGACCCCGCGCCGCGCGGCGCCCTCGCAGACCCGCCGCATGGTGGACGGGTCGCCGCCGTGGAAGCCGCAGGCGACGTTTGCGGAGGTGACGAGGCTCAGCAGCGCCTCGTCGTCGCCGAGTCGCCAGATGCCGAATCCCTCGCCCAGGTCAGCGTTGAGGTCCATGGAATCTGACGGTAGTACCTGGCCGGGCCTGCGCGAGCGCTGTCACGTCGGTGACCACCCCGATGACCGGGTATCCACCGGTGGTCGGATGGTCCGCGAGGAAGATCAGGGGTTGGCCGTCCGCCGGCACCTGCACCGCGCCGAGCACGATGCCCTCGCTGGGGAGTTCGCCGGCGACCGCGCGGGGCAGCGCCGCGCCGGCGAGCCGCGCGCCGACCCGGTTGCTCACCGGGCTGATGGTGTACGCGCTGCCGAAGAGCAGATCGAACGCGGCCAGCGTGAACCAGTCCGCGCGAGGGCCGGCACCGAGCGTCAGGTGCACCACCTCGGTCGGTGCGGGGCACACGGTCAGGTCCACCGCCGGGGGTGCGTCGACCGGCGCGCCGAGCGGCAGCCGGTCCCCGTCGCGTAACGGAGGCGGGCCAAGCCCGGAGAGGGTGTCGGTGGCCCTGCTGCCGAGCACCGGTGGCACGTCGATGCCGCCCGCCACCGCGAGCCAACTCCGGACGCCCCGTCGGGCGGGACCGATCCGCAGCACCGTCCCCGCCGGCACGCTGAGCGGGCGTCCGGTGTCACCCGGCCGAGCGCCCGCCTGGACCGGAACCTCGGCGCCGGTGACCGCCACCGTGGTCGCCCGGGTCAGCCGCAGGGTGCAGCCGGTCAGGGTGATCTCCAGGCCGGCCGCCTGCTCCGGATTGCCGACCAGCCGGTTGGCCAGCCGCAGGGCGTCCGGGTCGAGCGCCCCAGACCGGGGTACGCCCAGGTGCGCCCAGCCGGGCCGGCCCAGGTCCTGCACCGTGGTGAGCGCCCCGGCGCGGAGCACCTCGATGGCTGCCGGGTCGGTCATGCCACCACCATCCGAACCGTGCTGCCCGGACCGAGTCGGGCCGGCGGGTCGGCGGTCACGTCGAACAGGACCAGATCGGTGCGCCCGACCAACTGCCAACCGCCCGGGGACGCGCCCGGATAGATGCCGGCGTACGGGCCGGCCAGCGCGACCGAGCCGGCCGGCACCCGAGGACGGGGCGTGGCCAGCCGGGGCAGCGCCAACTCGGCGGGCAACCCGGTCAGGTAGGGAAAACCGGGCGCGAAGCCGCAGAACGCCACCCGGAACCGGGTGCTCGTCAACCGGTGCCGTACCGCCGCGACGTCCACCCCCCAGTGCTCCGCCACCACCGGCAGGTCCGGCCCGTCGAAGATCACCGGTACGACCACGTCCGCAGCGTCGTCCTCCTCGCCCTCGTGTCTGGCCCTGGCTCTGGCTTGGGCCATGGCTTTGGTGTCGGCTTCCGCTTCCGCCTGGTCTTCGGCGCTGTGGGATGCGGGTTGGGTCTGGTTGGCGGTGGCGGCTTGGTCGACGCGGGTAGCGGCGGTGGCGGCTTGGTTGGCGCGGGCGGTCGCGGCGTCGACGGCGGACGCCCACCGGCTCAACTGCCGGGCGGTGGTGGACGGGTCGGGCAGGCCGTCGAGCAGCACGGTCCGGGCCCCGGGAACGATCTCGACGGCGATCAGGTCGCCCAGGTCCCGACGCCGCCACAGCTCGGCCCGCCACGCTTCGACCAGCTCGGCCTCGGGGATGTCGGCAACGGCCTCGGGAGCGTCGGCGGGAGCGGTGCAGTCAAGGAGCAGGGCGTGCGCCCCGACAGGTCGGATCCGCATCCGCTCATCTTGGCCGATGTCGCGCACGCCCGGTGTTCACGATGACGGTGCCGGGTGTCACCAACGCCACTACTTGCAAGTAACCTACGGTGTCGTAACCTGACTACGTGACCACCTCCGCCCCGCTTCGCCTGAAGCCGGTCGACATCGGCAAGCCCCGGATGCGCGGCTGGCTACACACGTACGCCTTCTTCGTCGCCCTGGTCTGCGGCATCGTGCTCTGCTCGATCGCCGCCACCCGGCCGGGGTGGGCACCCCTGGTGAGCTGCCTCATCTACAGCCTGACGGTCTGTGGCCTCTTCGGCACCAGCGCGCTGTACCACCGTCGTGTGTGGTCAGAGCGCGGCTATCAGGTGATGCGCCGGATGGACCACTCGATGATCTTCGTGTTCATCGCCGGCACGTACACACCGCTCTGCGTGATGCTGCTCGCGCCCCGACCGGCCACCGTGATGCTTGCCCTGGTCTGGGGCGGCGCGCTGGCCGGTGTGGCGGTCAAGGTCGTCTGGCCGCACGCGCCGCGCTGGGTGTCTGCGCCGCTCTACCTGGCGCTGGGCTGGGTGGCGGTGGCCATGCTGCCGGAGATCCTGCACGGGGGCGGCGTCGCCGCGCTGGTGCTGCTGATCATCGGTGGCGCGATCTACAGCATCGGCGCGGTCTTCTACGCACTGCGCCGACCCAATCCGTGGCCGACCGTCTTCGGCCACCACGAGTTCTTCCACGCCTGCACCCTGCTGGCGGCGCTCTGCCACCACATCGCGATCTACTTCGCGCTGTTCGCCTGACCCTCCGCTGGGCGGAAAACGCCACGGCGGCAGCCGCCATGATCGTGCTCGATCCAGGATGTAGTGGCCTCGCTCGCACCCCGAGACCCCTCTTTCCTGGATCGAGCACGATCTTCGTCCGCGCGATCCCTCCGCGCAATCGCGAGCAGGAGGCACGCAGTGGCCGGGCACGCACGCTGGGGCCGAGACGCGAGCCGGGGCCCCGCGACGCTGCGGGACCCCGGAGTGTGTGGGCGAGGGTCAGACCGGTCGGCCCGGCCGACGAACCTCGCGGTACTCCTGCATGACCTGGTTGTCCTGGACCGGCACCACCCGGTCGGTCACCACGCGTTCTTCGCGTACCGGGGCGGCGACCACCGTGCGGCGGCGGCTGCTCCAGAAGTAGAGGGTGGCGAGCAGGCCGGCGACACCGGCGAGCATCAGCACCCAGCCGACCACGGCCAGGTCCAGCCAGCCCAGATCGGCTTCCACTGCGAACGCGAAGATCGCGCCTAACGCGATCAGGAAGATACTGCCACCAATGCCCATGTCTCGCTCCTCGGCTCTAACCTGGCGTACGTCGCGCCGCGGCCGTCGGTAGGGGTGCGGCACCCATCGACTTACCCCGGCACGGAGATCGCCAATCGGGCAAGCTGGGGGCATGACGGACGCCAACCCTGAGGAACGGACACTGGTGTTGCTGCGGCACGCGAAGGCGGAGCAGGGCAGCGATGCGGCGGACGACGCCGAGCGCCCGCTCAGCGCACGCGGAGATGCGGACGCGGCTGCGGCTGGGGCCTGGTTGGCGCACCAAGGGCTGCTGCCCGACGTGGTGATCTGCTCGACGGCTCGACGCACGCGGCAGACCTGGCACGGGGTGGCGATGGGGATGACCGGTTCGCCGCCGGAGGGTGGCCCGAGTGGTCCCCGGCCGACCGTCCGTTATGAGCCAGGTGCGTACGACGCGCACCCCGAGGAGTTGTTGTCGCTGGTCCGCACGGTGGACCCGCAGGCCCGCACGGCGCTGCTCATCGCCCACAACCCCGGTATCTCGCTGCTCTCCGCGCTTCTCGATCCTGCGGGGGCCATCGACGAGGGCTTGCGCACCGCCGAGCTGGCGGTGCACCGCTGCCCGGCCAACTGGGCGGAGTTGAGCAGGGCGGGCGCACCCCTCACGACCCGGCACACCGCACGCGACTGAGCCACCCGCCGGCCGTCGGCGGGTGGCTCAGGGGTACGCGTCCAAGCCGTGCGAGGGTCAGGACGGCGGCGCGGTTGGTGGCGGCGGGTCCGGCGGTGGCGGCATCATCGCCGTCGGATGAGACAGCCGGTTCTCCTCCACGATGAGGGTTCGGGCACGCTTGCGCCGGTCCTGCCAGAACCAGAGCGTGGTCAGCAGTACGGCCAGCCCGGCCAGGATGAACACCCAGCCGACCGCGCGTACGTCGATCCACCAGACGTTGGCTCTCAGCGCGAAGGTCAGGATCGCGCCGATCGCGATGAGAAAAATGCCGCTTCCTACACCCATGTGCGCTGCACTCCCCCGTGCGGTGGCTCTGGGCGTTCCCTTTCGAGGTCACGCGACGGTTACCCGCCACGCCACCGGCATACCCGACTGGGCTCGCCCAATGCGTGCCCCCGCCGGGGCGGGACGGCGACGGCCGGCGGGGCAGACCTGCCCCGCCGGCCGCCGGTGCCGGGTGGTGCGACCCAGCACAGGACCTAGAAGGCCTCCTCCGGGAGGTCCATGATGTCGAGGTCGGCACCTTCGATGATCCGCCGGTCGGCACCGATGCGGGGCAGTACCTCACGGGCGAAGAAGCGGGCAGCGGCCACCTTGCCGGTGTAGAACGCCTTGTCGCTCGCCGAGACGTCGCCGGCCAGTGCCTTCAGCGCCACGTCGGCCTGCCGCTGGAGCAGCCAGCCGACCACGAGGTCGCCGATCGCCAGCAGGAACCGCCGGCTGCTCAGCCCGACCTTGTAGAGCGCGCGGGTGTCGCCGCCCTGCGCCTCGCCCAACCAGCCGGTCAGCACGCCGAGGATGTTCTGGATCTCGCCGAGGGCCTTGCCGAGCGCCTGCCGCTCTTCCTTGAGCTGGCCGTTGCCCGCCTCGGAGGTGATGAACTCCTGGATCTCGCCGGAGACCGCGAGCAGCGCCTTGCCGTTGTCCCGGACGATCTTCCGGAAGATCAGGTCGAGGCTCTGGATGGCGGTGGTGCCCTCGTACAGGGTGTCGATCTTGGCGTCGCGGACGTACTGCTCCAGCGGGTAGTCCTGGAGGAACCCGGAGCCGCCGTAGGTCTGCAGGGCCTCGTGCCCGAGCAGCTCGTACGCCCGCTCCGAACCGACGCCCTTGACCAGGGGCAGCAGCAAGTCGTTGACCCGCTTGGCCAGCCTGGTGGCCTTCTCGTCGCCGGCGGCCTCGGCCAGGGCGATCTTGTCCTGCCAGGTGGCGGTGTAGAGGACCAGAGCGCGGAGACCCTCGGCGTACGACTTCTGCAGCAGCAGCGAGCGGCGCACGTCCGGGTGGTGGGTGATGGTGACCCTGGGAGCGGTCTTGTCCGCCTGCTGGATGAGGTCGGCGCCCTGCACCCGGTTCTTCGCGTACTCGAGGGCGTTGAGGTAGCCGGTGGAGAGGGTGGCGATGGCCTTCGTGCCGACCATCATCCGGGCGTACTCGATGATCATGAACATCTGCCGGATGCCGTCGTGCCGATCGCCGAGCAGCCAACCCTTGGCCGGTACGCCGTGCTCGCCGAAGGTCACCTCGCAGGTGTTGGAGACCTTCAGGCCCATCTTGTGCTCGACGTTCGTGGCGTAGACGCCGTTGCGCTCGCCCAGCTCGCCGGTGGTCTCGTCGAAGTGGAACTTGGGCACCACGAAGAGCGACAGGCCCTTGGTGCCGGGGCCACCGACGCCCTCGACGCCGACCGGACGGGCCAGCACGTAGTGCACGATGTTGTCGCTCAGGTCGTGCTCACCCGAGGTGATGAAACGCTTGACACCCTCGATGTGCCAGGTGCCGTCGGGCTGCTGGATCGCCCGGGTGCGGCCCGCACCCACGTCCGAACCGGCGTCCGGCTCGGTGAGCACCATCGTGGAGCCCCACTGCTTGTCGATGAAGAGCTTGGCCCACTTCTTCTGCCGCTCGTTGCCCTCGACGTGCAGCACGTGCGCGAAGGACGGGCCGGAGGCGTACATCCAGACCGGCGCGTTCGAGCCGAGCACCAGCTCGGCGAGCGCCCACCAGAGGGCGCGCGGAGCGTTGGTGCCGCCAAGCGCCGGCGGCAGGTCCAGGCGCCAGAACTCGGAGTCCATGAATGCCTGGTAGGACTTCTTGAACGACTCCGGCAGCGGCGCGGTGTGCGTCGCCGGGTCGAAGACCGGCGGGTTGCGGTCACTGTCGGTGTAGCTGGCGGCCAGGTCCTCGCGGGCGAGGCGGTCGACCTCAGCGAGGAAGCTGCGGGCGGTGTCGGTGTCGAGATCCGAGTACGGCTCCTGGCCGAACGCCCGGTCCGCCCCGAAGACCTCGAACAGGTTGAACTCGAGATCCCGGAGGTTGCTCTTGTAGTGGGTCATGCTCGCTGGCCCCGCTTCCGGACAGGTGTTACCGATCAGTAACCCCGACTGTATTACTCGCGGGTAGGCAGCGACAAGCGGATCACCCAAGTGACGGCGATTACACACCCGTGGGTACGCCGGTCAGGATCAGCTCTCGGCGGCCCCGACCTCCCAGCTCGGGACGGCCACGGCCGCGCCGGTACGAGCACCGACGTACTCCATCAGGACAAGCGCGATGTCGTCGTCGAGCCGGCCGTGCACCCACTCGACCAGGGCGGTCTCCAACGACGCCAGCCCGTCGGCGACCGTGCCGTGGCCGAGCAGCCGCCAGGCCCGGTCGGCGGTGGGGAAGAACTCGCCGTCCCGCCGCGCCTCACCGAGGCCGTCGGTGAACAACAGCAGCCGGTCTCCGGGTTCCAGGCGTTCGACTCGGGGGCGGACCACCGGCATGAACCCGAGCGGGGGTGCCGGGGCCGGCGGTTCCAGCGGGATCACCGCGCCCCGGCGCAGCAGCAGCGGTGGAGGATGCCCGCAGTTGACGATCGTGAGGGTGCCGCCGCGCTCCTCGACGAGCGCCGCCGTGACGAAGTCCTCGTCGCCGACGTTGCGGGCCACCGCGCGGTCCAGGTCGGCGACGACGGCCCGCAGGTCGGCCCGCTCGTACGCCACGTGCCGGTAGGAGCCGAGGACGATGCTTGCCAGCCGGACCGCGTCCAGACCCTTGCCCCGCACGTCACCGATGATCATGCGGACGCCGTAGGGGGTGTCCATCGCCTCGTACAGGTCGCCGCCGATCTCGGCCGTCGCGGTGGAGGAGATGTAGCGCCCCGCGACCGAGAGTGTGCCGACCTGCGGCCCGAGCGGGCGCAACACCGCCTGCTGGGCCACCGCCGCGAGTTTGGTCAGCTCGACGATCCGCTCGGCCTGCCGTTGCCGGACCCACGCCACCGCCACCGCGAACCCGGTGACGAGCGCGACCGCGACAACGTTGACCGAGGTGCCCAACGAAACCTTCGGCGCGATCAGCGCGAAGCTGGCGCCGATGAGTGTCGCCGCGATGCCCACCCCCAGCACCACCAGCCAGGACGCCAGGCTGGCGGCGAGGATCGGCGCGGCCGCCAGGAGTGCGACGTAGTGCACCTTCCGGCCGTCCGCCGCCTCCATCGCCGACACGATCGCGAGCAGAATGAGGGCCGCGCCGAGGCCGGCGCGGGATCCGGGGCTCAGCGGGCGACGGCCCGACTGGAGGAGTCGCGTGGGTACGAGGGACAGTTTGCCTGATCCACGTGAACTGGTGAATGAACCTGACCCGTCGTCCGAGAAGGTTCTGTCCGGCCGGCCCAGTCGGCCGGCCGGATCGGCGTCGCTCGTCCCGCTCAGCCGAGGACCTCGTAGCGGACGGTGAGCGCGCCGACGTCGACCGAGGCGATGCTCGCGAAGGCGGCCCGGGAGAGGTCGAGGCAGCGGCCGTCGATGAACGGGCCGCGGTCGTTGATCCGCACCGTCACCGACTTGCCGTTGGCCGGGTTGGTCACCCGGACCTTGGTGTTGAACGGCAGCGTCTTGTGCGCGGCGGTCAGCGCGTCCGGGTTGAACGACTCACCGTTGGCGGTGAGCTGCCCGTCGGAGTAGAACGACGCCCCGCACGAACCGCTCTCCAGCACCTTCGCCGCAGCGGTGGTCTTCTTGACCGTCGGCTTCGGCTTCGGCTTCGGCGACGCGGTCCGCTCCCGGCCCCGGGAGGCAGCCTGCTGCGACCGGGTCGCCGACGGGCTGGCGGTCACACTCGGCGAGGCGCTGACGCTCGGCGAGACGGCCGGGGAGCTGGGCGTGAGGCTGCTCGCGGCGGTGGTCGGGGTGAGGTCGAAGGCCGTCTGCCCGGACTGGTCGGGGCCGGAGGCCAACTGCACGGCACCGACCGTGCCCCCCACGGCGAGGGCGACGCCGACCGCCGCGGTGGCCACGATGCCCGCCGGGGAGGAGAAGATGCGGGTACGGGAGTGCTTGCCTGCCACCGGCCCGGTCCTTTCGTCGACTTTCTGAACAAACCGGATCGGACCGTAACGAGAGAAGCACTTCCGAAGTCAACGTGATCATGGTGGTATGCCCGTATTTGCACAGGTACGTGTGGCCGATCATCCGACCCCGGGTAGGCCAGGCGGCCCGGGTGCCGTCACGGCCCACGAGCCGTGCTGCACGATGGGCGGATGCCCGCCGACCTGACCGAACGCCTGGCCACCCTGTTCCGCTGGATCGACCCGGGTCCGGGCACCAGTCACCTGGTCAGCGACATCTCCGGTTGGTGGCGGGACCCGGCGGTGCTGGCCGAGCTGGGACCGGCCCTGGTGGCGCCGTACCGGGCCGCACGGCCCACGGTGGTGCTCGCCCCGGCGGTCACCGGGCTGCTGATCGGGCCCCTGGCCGCCACCGCCCTCGGGGTCGGCTTCGTGGCCGCCCACAAGCCCGGTGACGGGCGCCTCCCGGCCGGGCCGCTCACCTGGGCGCAGAGCCCACCTGACTACCGGGGCCGCCGCGTCGACCTCGCGGTACGGGACCGGCACCTCGGCCCCGACGACCGGGTGCTGGTGGTGGACGACTGGGTGCGTACCGGCGCGCAGCTCCGCGCCCTCTACGACATCTGCGCGGCACGCGGCGCCGAGGTGCTGGGCACCGCAGTGGTGGCCGTGGACTGCCCGCCCGACGTCGCGGCCGAGCTGCGGATCACCGGCCTGATCGATGCCGCGGATCTGCCCGCTTGACCTGAAGCGAGGTTCAACATTGACGATCGACGGATGAGTGACGGAGTTCTCGACGAGGCGTACGAGCGACTGCACCACACCGGCCCGGAATTCGAAGGCTGGTTGTCCAACCACGGGCCGATGGCCGTCGAGGCGTTGGTCCGGCACGGGCACCCGCACCGGGTGCACCGCTGGCTCGACGACTACCTCGGCCGCCTCGACGAGCTGCCCCGGGGGCTACAGCCGATCGACGACTGGCGGGAGGCGCTCGGCGACCCGAAGCGGGCCGGTGACTGGCTGGCGTACTTCGACAGGCAACTGCGCGAACACCCGTGGCGCGAGGTGCTCGGCACGTGGTGGCCCCGGCTGCTGCCGGGCATCGCCGCCGGCGCCACGCACGGGGTGATCCGGGTCGGGCACGCCGTCCGCGCGCTCGAAGCGGACGACGAGAACCCACGACGGCTCGCCGAGCTGGGTCAGGCCCTCGGCTACTGGGCGGCCCGCTGGCTGCCCGTCCCCGGCGCCGACCAACTGTTCGCCGCGAACCCGGGTCGGCCGGACACCGACCCTGTCGACGTGGAAGCCGCGCTGGACGCGGTGCCCCGGATCGCGGACCAGACCGGAGGTGTCCGGGACCGGCTGGGCCGGCTGCCGGCCGTACCCCGGTGGGAACCGGCGCTCGCGGCGCTGCGCCCGGCGCGGAGCCCGGCCGAGGCGCAGCGGGGGCTCGCCGCGCTGATCCACCGGGCCGGCCTGGACTACCTGCGCTTCGGGCACAGCGACCCGGTCATGCTCGTGCACGCGGTCACCGCGCCGACCGCCGTGCTGCGTACACTGCCGGCTCTGGACCGGGGGTTGTGGGCGCCGAGCCTCGCCGCGGCCTGGGCCGCGACGGCGGCCATGACCTCGGTGTACGCCCCAGCCGCCGGCATCGCGCCACCGACCGCGGCCCCCGCGACGCCGGCGGAGGTCTTCGCCCGCGCGGCCCGGCACGGTGACGAGCACGTGGTCAAGCTGGCCGACGCGATCCTCGACGCGCACGCGGCAAGTGGCGACGACCGGCTCCTCACCGCACCCGGCTACGCCGGTCAGCTGATCTGACGGAGACGCGTATTGCGGCGGCGGCCCGGGCCGGGCTGGCCTAGCCTCGGCAGGATGTGGCCCCGGATCGGTGAACTGCGCGCCCTCGCCCTCGGCACCCCCGGCGAGTTGCGGGAAACCCTCAACACCCTGGTGCTGGCCGGCGTGAAGACCGCGACGGCCGGCCGGCTCGCCGAGTACGCGGAAGAGGGCGAGGAGTTGGAGCAGGTCGGCGAACGCCTCGCCCTGGTCGACGACGACGACGCCCTGGCCGGCGTGGTGGAGGTCACCGGAGTCGAGGTGGTCCGCTTCGCCGACGTGCCCTGGGACTTCGCCCGGGCCGAGGGCGAGGGTGACCGCTCGATCGAGGAGTGGCGGGCCGGGCACTCGGCCTACTGGGCGCGGCTCGGCACGCCCGTCGACGGCGACACCCCGATCGTCTGCCTCCGCTTCCGACTGGTCTCCGGCGGCGAGGGTGGGGTGGCAAGCGGCGACCTCGGCACCTGACGCGGCGGTCGGTGCGCTGGCCTCAGCCGCGTAGCTGGGGCAGCAGCCGCGTCGCCACGTCCACCAGGACGGCCTCGTCGCCGGCGTACCAACTGCTGGCGCGCGGCCAGTGCGTCACCACGTCGGTGAAGCCCAACTCGGCGGCCCGGCCGACCTGGTCGGCGAAGAACTGTGCACTGCTCAGCGAGAAGACCGGCGCCGCGTCAAGCGAGAGGTAGCGGTCCAGGCTGGCCGGGTCGCGGCCCGCCTCGTCAAGGGTCCGGTCCATCCGCGCGGACAGCGCCGACACGCTTGCCCACCAACCCGCCAGGTCGTCGTCACCGGTGCCGGTGGTCACCCACCCCTGCCCGAAGCGGGCCACCAACCGCATCGACCGTGGCCCGTTGGCGGCCACCACGAACGGCACCCGGGGCTGCTGCACGCAGCCGGGGTTGTTGCGGGCATCCACCGCGGCGAACCAGTCGCCACGCCAGGTGGTGCCGTCCTCCCGCAGGATCAGGTCCAACAGTTCGGTGAACTCGGCGAACCTGTCGACCCGCTGTCGCGGCGGCAGCGTCTCACCGCCGAGCACCGCCGAGTCGAAACCGATACCGCCCGCGCCCAGGCCGAGCAGCAGCCGACCGGCCGAGACGTCGTCCACCGTGGTGATCTGTCGGGCGAACGCGGCCGGGTGCCGGAAGTTCGGCGACGCCACGAGGGTGCCCAGCCGAATCCGCGAGGTCACCGTGGCGGCGGCGGTCAACGTGGCCATCGAGTCGAACCACGGACCGTCCACCAGATCACGCCAACCCAGGTGGTCGTACGTCCAGGCGTGGTCGAAGCCCCACTCGTCGACCTGCCGCCAGCGACGCTGCGACTCCGTCCACCGCTGGTCCGGGAGGATCACGATGCCAATCCGCATGATCGCCACCCTAGTCGGGCCGGACAGCCGGGCCCTAGCATCACGCCCATGCAGGAGATCGGGCCAGCCGTGCGAGCGGCGAGGCTTTCCGACGTGCCGGCGCTTGTCGAGTTACGCCTGGCGAACGCCGAAGCGCACCTCGCCCTCGACCCCGACGTCTACCGCCTGCCGCAGCGCGAGGCGGTCGTCGCGCACTTCACCGCCCTCCTCAGCGACGCGACCAGCCGGGACGCGGTTCTCGTCGCGGAGCAGGACGGGCAGGTCGTCGGGATGGTCGAGGTGCTTCGCCTGCCCGAGCCGCCCGCGCACCAGATCCTCCGCCCCGAGCCCTCGGCACAGGTCCACACGGTGGTGCTCGACGAGGTCCGGGGTCGTGGGGTCGGCTCCGCGCTGCTCGACGCGGCGGACCGGTGGGCGGCCGAGCACGGGCTCTCCTACCTGTCGGCGGGCATCCACCACCAGAACGCCGACGCGGTGCGCTTCTACCGCCGCCACGGCTACGCACCGTCCGGCACCTCATGGGTCAGGCGACCCGCCGGTTGAGGCTGATGTCCGGGGGCACCATCGCGTTCCTCATCCGGGCCGGTACGGGTCTGCGGATCTAAACGGCGACCGGCGACTGGAAGCCCTAGATCTACAGCTGCGACCAGCCCGTACCCTCCGGGGATGCCCGCCGAAGCGACTGCCGCCCACGCATCCCCGGATCGGACGCGTCGAGTCCGCATGATCCGCACGGTGGCGTTGCTGGTCGGGGTGGTCGTTCCGTCTCTCATTGTTCGCGAGCTGGTCGAGGCCCGGTTCGGCCGCGGGCCGCTGGCCGACGTCAGCGCGGTCGCGGTGCCGATGGCGGCGACCGCGTGGCTCGCGCCGTACGCCTCCTACCGGCGGCGCGACGCCCTGCTCTGGCTGGTCGGTCCGGGCATCTACGTTTTCACGGTGATCGCCTGGCGGGTGGCCCTCGCGCCCTACCGGGACTGGACGCCCCGCCCGGAGGAGAAGCCCCGGGTGCGCTGGTCACGCGACCCGGAACACGCCAGGACGTGGCACCTGACCGAGCCAGAAGGTGACGCGGGTCACACTGCTCTCCGGTAGGGGATCCCCGGTCGGCTCCGACCCCTCGGGGAGCGGCACCCAGGCGGGGTTGTCGCCCGAGGAGAGGACCAGGCGCGATGACGAAGGTGACCGCACAGCTGTCGGTGTCGGTGGACGGCTTCTACGCCGGCCCACGCTTCGACGGGGCCGGCAACTGGATGGACTCGACGGAGAGCGCGAAGTTCTTCCGGGTCACCCGCTGGGCGACCGAGGCCGCGGCCTGGCGGGAACGGCAGGGCTTCGCCGGCGGGGAGCAGGACACCGACTCCGAGGTGATCGCCGAGTCGTTCGCCGCGGCCGGTGCGTACGTGATGGGGCGCCGGATGGCCGACGGAGGCGAAATCCCCTGGGGTGAGGAGCCGCCGTTTCGCGCGCCGGTCTTCGTCGTCACCCACCGACCCCGCCAGCGCCTGGTGAGGGAGGGCGGCACCAGCTTCACCTACGTCACCGATGGCGTGGCCAGCGCCGTCGAGCAGGCGCGCGCCGTGGCCGGGGGCAAGAACGTCGCGGTCGCCGGGGGCGGCAGCCTGGTGCGCCAGGTGCTCAGGGCCGGCCTGCTCGACGAGTTGGAGCTGCACGTCGTACCCGTGGTGCTCGGCACCGGGCTGCGGCTCTTCGACGCGGACCTCGACCTCGGCGACCGGGAAGGGATCGAACTGACGCCGACCCGCGTCCTCGCCACCGGGCAGGTGACCCACATCCGGTACGCGGTGCGCGGCCGCGCACCGCTCGTGCTCGACGACCGGGGCAGCGGTGGCGGCCCGACGGTGACTGCGAACTGATCCACGGCCCATCGAAGGAAGAGAGGAACACCATGCCGCAGCTGTTGCGGGTGCAGTGCTTCAACGTTTCGCGGGACGGGTTCGGCACCGGCGAGGGGCAGAGCCTGGAGCGGCCCTTCGGCCACGCGGACCCCACCCCGCTGTTCTCCTGGCGTGCCGCCACCGCCAGTTTCGTGTACCGCACCGAGCCGGGCGGCACCCGTGGCCTGGACGACTACCTGACCCGCGACGCCGAGTGCAACATCGGGGCGGAGATCATGGGGCGGAACAAGTTCGGCCCCCAGCGTGGCCCCTGGGAGAACCATGACTGGCAGGGGTGGTGGGGGGACAACCCACCGTTCCACACCCCGGTCTTCGTGCTCACCCATCACTTGCGGCCGTCGTTCAGCCTGTCCGACACCACGTTCCATTTCCGCGATGTCAGCCCGGCCGAGGCACTGGCCGAGGCGAAGCAGGCGGCCGACGGTCGAGACGTACGCCTCGGTGGCGGGGTGGCGACCATCCGCGAGTTCCTCGAGGCCGACCTGGTCGACACGATGCACATCGCCGTAGCGCCCGTCGACCTCGAACGGGGCGAGCGTCTGTGGAACAGCCCCACGGAACTGCTCGACCGCTTCCACCTCGAGTCGGTGCCCAGCCCCAGCGGGGTCACCCACCTCCTGTTCTGGAGGCGATGACAGCGCTCGCCTTCCAGATCTTGGACAGTCTCCGTTACGCCGGCGGGACGGAAACTGTCCAAGATCTGGACGCTCTCAGGGGGCCCGGCCAGCAGACGGTTGCCGTCCGGGTCGGTGACCCGCGCCGACCGCCCACCCCGGGACGGTCGATCCCCCGCAGATGCCGTCACCTCGGTGAAACTCTTGCGCAAATTGATTTGCGATGCAAACCTATTGGTAATGCAGCGCACGGAGAACAGTGTGGGAGGCATCATGCCGGACCGGCCCAGCACCGCACCGAACAGCGGCAACACACCTGAAGAGCTGCTGGCATCGGTGACCGCCCTCCGGCGGCGTACCCGGGCCGTCCGCAACGCCTACTGGCTACCGCTGCTGCTGTTCGCTCTCCTGACCGCGGTGGCCGCACCCCTGTACGTCGAGTCGGTCGAACCGATCGCGCTGCGGGTCGGGCAGGACAACCCGCCACTGACCGGCCTGGGTGGAGACTTCCTCGAACGCTCGGCCACCCTCGGCTGGTACTGGTTGGCGGCACTCATCGGTGGCTACCTGCTCAGCCTCTGGTGGTACCGGTGGCATGGTGTGCGGGTGGGCGTCCAGACACCGGCTCGGCCGTACGTCATCGCCGGCATCGTGGGCACCCTGGTCGGGCTCGTGCTGCCGATCGTCCTGCGCCACCTGCTGCTCAACAGCGCGACGGCGATCTCGAACGGGACCAGTTGGGCAACCACGCCACTGCTGGGCGTATCCGATCGCGGCATGCTTCCGCACCTGGTCATCGCGGTGGGCCTGCTGGTCCTGGCCCGCCTCGAACGCAGCCGCGGCCTGACGATCGTGGCGGCGGCCTACACCGCGGCGGTCGTCCTCGTGAACGTCTACTTCCAGACCGCGAACTTCCAGCCAGGGGACCTGAACCGCCACAGCTTCATGCTGGCGGCCCTGCTGCCCGCACCGATCCTGCTCGTCGGCGGCGGCATCGCCCTCCTCAACACGATCAGGGGTCGGCGTGAGCAGTGAGGCGGAGGCCCCCGACCCCGGGCACGGTGGCCACCCGACGAACGGGCTCAGCGACACCGTCCACCAACGCAACCGGCTCGGCATCCTCACCATCGCGGCGGAGGCCGAGCGGGTGGAGGTCGCCTACCTGCGCAACGCCCTCGAACTCACCGCCGGCAACCTCTCCCGCCACCTCGCCGTGCTCGAGGAGGCCGACCTGATCCAGCTCGAGCGGGGCTACCACGGCCGCCGGCCCAAGACCTGGATCAGGATCACCGAGCACGGGCAGGCGGCGCTTGCCGCCGAGATCAGCGCGCTGCGGGAACTTCTCCGACGTCACCAGGAGTTCCGGGCCGCCACCTGAGCGGCCAGCCGGTGCGACGGTGCCCGCGCCGAACAGGTGAACCCGACCTCAACCATTCCCGCGCGGGGCGGCGTTCTACCTGTCGAGGGGGTGGGGATGACCGAGACGTTCCACGAGTTCGTCGTGCACCGCACCCCTGCGCTGTCCCGGACGGCCTACCTGCTCACCGGCGACCACCACCTCGCCGAGGATCTGTTGCAGGGCGCGCTGGCCCGGTCGTACCGGCACTGGCGGCGCATTCGCGACGGCGACCCCGAGGCGTACGTACGACGGGTGATGTACCACCAGCAGGTCTCCTGGTGGCGACGTCGTCGGCTGACCGAGCGCCTGGAGGCGCAACCCACCGACCGGCCCGGCGACGACCACTCCGAGTCGACCGCGCTGCGGTTGAGCCTGGTGAACGCTCTGCGCGGGCTCACCCCTCGTCAGCGCGCCGTGATCGTGCTGCGCTTCTACGAGGACCTGACGGAGGCCCAGGCCGCCGAGGTGCTCGGTTGCTCCGTCGGCACCGTGAAGCGGCACGGCCACGACGCCATCCGCCGGCTGCGCGCGACGGCCCTCGACCTGATCGACCCGACGGTGGACAGGAGCCAGCAGTGACCGCCCGACTCCGCGAGACGCTGCACGCCGTCGCGGCGGACGTCCCCAGCTACCCGGTATACGAACGAGCGCTCACCACCGCCCGCCGAACCCGCCGTCGGGCCGTCGCCGCCGCCGTCGTGGTGCTCGTACTCGTCGCGCTGACCGGGGCTGTGCTCCCGCTGACGCGTACACCTGCCGTGGATCCGGCGGCCGGCGCGGACGCCGCGCTGCCCGACCGGATCGCGCTGCCCCCGCTCGGGACGCTGCACGCCACCGACCGACCCCGACTCGGGCCGGCATCGGTCATCTTCAGTGGTCAGGCGTCACGTCTTCAGGGCTGGGACGAGGACGGGATCGTCGGTGTGGTCAGCGCCGACTCCGACCGCTACCGGATCTTCTCGATGGGTTACGAGGCACCCGTCGGCGAGCAGGTGCTCCTCTCCCCGGACGGCCGCTACGTGGCCCGGCCCGCCGGCCTATCCGAGGACCGCCGGGTCGACATCATCGACCTCGTCGCCGGCCGTACCCGGCAACTGCGTAGCAAGGTCGCCGACAGCGTGGGGACGACCCCTTTGGCCTGGTCCCCGGACGGCAGGCAACTGGTGGTCGACGACAGCGTGCCGACCGACCCGATGCGCAGCAGCTACCGGCAGGTGCTGAGCATCGTCACGCTTGACGGTGAACGCTGGACCCAGTTGGCGGATGGTGCCCAACAGCCGATCTTCGGCTCGCCCGTCGCCTTCGCCCCCGGGGGTGAACGGGTCGCGTACCAGATCGGTCGGACCGTGACCGTCGCCGCCACGGACGGCCGCAGCGTCTCCACTTTCGAGCTGCCCGACGAGAGTTGGCTGGCCGGCAAGGGGGCCTGGACGACCGACGGAGCGTTGACGCTGATCAGCCGGAAGCCCGGCAGCACCGACTGGAACCTGCGCCGGGTGGACCCCGCCACCGGCCGGGACACCGCACCGCTACCCCTGCCCGTTGTCACCGGGGTGACCACCATCCGACTGCTCGGCTGGGGCCCGGACGGGTCCGCGCTGGTGGTCGCCTACCAGCCCGAACCCCTCAGCCCGGACCGGTTCGACCAGCCGCTGGAGCTGGACCAGCGCACCGCCTACCCCAATGTGCGCAGCGTACGGGTGCTGGCCCTGACACCCGCCGTCACCGCACCACGAACCCTGATGACCGCTCCGGAGCAGATCCTCGCCGTCGACGTCGCCGACAACGTGATCAACGGCGGACGCACCCGCGACGCGACCCCGCCCGGCGGGGTCGGTGGTCGATTCTGGGCGTGGGGGATTCTGATCACCCTCGTGATCGCCAGCATCGCCGTCTACCGCAGTCGCAACGGGCTGGTGCTCTGGCTCGACGACCGGCGTGTGAAGCGGGCGCGTCCGAAATGAGATGCGCACCGACCGATACACCGGTTGGATCTCGACATGGAGCATGAGCTTGTTCGTCCTCGGAAAGCCCGCCCGGGTGACCACCTCGCGGTCCTCTCGCCCTCCTTCGCTGCGCCCGGTGCCTATCCGGGGATCCACGAGCAGGCCATGCGACGGCTCGCCGACCTGACCGGCCTCGTTCCGGTCGAATACCCCACCACCCGGCAGGTGGGTGCGAGCGCGGCGGCGCGGGCGGCGGACATCAACGCCGCCTTCGCGGACCCGCAGGTACGCGGCATTCTCGCCGTCATCGGCGGCGACGACCAGATCACTGTCATCCCGCACCTGGACGCCGACCTGGCCCGAGCCGACCCGAAGCCGTTCCTCGGCACCAGCGACAACACCAACCTGCACCACTGGCTCTGGGGCCTCGGCATCGCCAGCTTCTACGGCGGGTCCTCCCAGGTGCACCTCGGCCCCGGGCCGGCGGTCGACGACGTCCACGTCCGGTCGCTGCGAGCGGCGTTGCTCACCGGGGAGCGGCTGGAGATCACCGATCCGGGTGAGTCCGAGGACGTCGGGCTCGACTGGGCCGACCCGCAGGCACTGAAGTCCTTCGGAGAGCGCGAACCGACCGAGCCGTGGAGTTGGCACGGGCCCTCCCGCACGGTCACCGGGCGCACCTGGGGTGGCTGCCTGGAGGTCATCCAGTGGATCCTGACGGCGGGGCGCTTCCCGTTCCCACCTGACGTTCTGCACGGCGGGGTGCTGATCATCGAGACGTCAGAGGAGCTTCTCCCGGCCCGCGAGGTCGGCTGGATCGTCCGATCACTTGGTGAGCGTGGTCTCCTCAGCGCCGTCGACGCGGTCCTGGTCGCCCGCCCGCCGACCTCCGACCACACCCGCCGCCCCTCGACGGCAGACCGGGCACGGCTACGCGAGCAGCAGCGCGACACCGTCGTCGACGTGGTGACCCGCTACAACCCCGAGGCGGTCGTCTGCGTCGGCGTGCCGTTCGGTCACACCCGACCGCAGTGGATCCTCCCGCACGGCGGCCCGGTCACCGTCGACGGCGTGGAACGCCGAATCTTCGCCGACTACCGGTAGGGCGCCACGCCGAGTCCGGCGCGTACCGGGGCTTCGGGGAGGAGCGACCTTGCGACACGCCGGCTGACGGCAGGTGGCGTGGTCCTTGACCGTGGAACATCGAAGGCCCTGGCTGGGACTGACGTCCTGGCCAGGGCCTTCGCGGTGGAGCGGGTGACGGGAATCGAACCCGCACTGTCAGCTTGGGAAGCTGATGTTCTGCCATTGAACTACACCCGCAAGCGGCACCACTGTACCCGAGTCGTCGAGCCTCTGCACCCAGGCACCCCCTGCCGGCCGCTGCTACGCGCGTACCGTTCCGCCCGGCTCGGACCGGTTGATCCACTCGGTTTTCTGAAAGTCGGGGCATCCGAGGCGCCGGGACACCGCGGCTTCACCGAATCCGAGTTGATCATCGCAGGCGGCGGGCGGGCTGGGGCGCACTCCGGACGCCGGCTCCGTCATGACGGAGCCGGCGCCGGTGGTCTTCCGGGAGGCGTGGTCAGGCGGCGGTGCACTGGACGTCACGGCTGAGGCGGGTCGGGCGCGTCGACGGGACGGCCAGAGGGGTGGCCACCGCCGACGGGGCGTTTGGGTCGAGCCACACCCGGACGGCCGGCTGGCCCGACGCGAGGCCCGGAATGCCGGCGATGTGCTGCTCGCGGCGGGTGAGCATCGCCACGTCGACGGTGAACTCGAAGAGCCGCCAGTCGACCTGCGGCTCGGCCCGGGCACCCTGCGCCAGCCGCGCGATCCGCGCGGGGTCGGTAACCGGACGGGCGCGCCCCGCCACGTACGCCTCGTCGTCGCTCTCCTCAGCGGGGAACGAGTGCAGCGCGTAGCGGCCGTCACGTTCGAGGTCACGACGCTTGGGCGAGTCGATGACGAAGCAGAACAGCCCCTCGGCGGTGATCACCGGGGAGACCGGATGGACGCGGGGCCCGCCGTCGGCACGGACCGTGGCCAGATAGCCGAAGCCCGGCCCGTACTGCTGAAGGAGAACGCGGATCCCGTCGGCGAGTCGGGGCTCGTCGGCGGCGAATTCGGACCAGGAAGCCATGTGGGCATTCTATCGAACAAATGTACGAGCAGCGACCTCGACGCGCTGGTCACCGGCACCGAATCCAGCCGTCTCCGGGAAGGCTATGGTTGTCCGATGCTGCTCTCCGACCGCGACCTGGTCTCCGAGATCAAGGCCGGCACGCTGGGCCTGGAGCCGTTCGAGCCCACTCTGGTCCAACCCTCCAGCATCGACGTCCGACTCGACCGGCTGTTCCGGGTCTTCAACAACCACCTTTACACCCACATCGACCCCGCGATGCAGCAGGACGACCTGACCTCGGCGGTCGAGGTCCCCGACGGCGAGCCGTTCGTGCTGCACCCGGGGGAGTTCGTGCTCGCCTCGACGCTCGAGGTCATCTCGCTCGGTGACCAGCTCGCCGGCCGACTTGAGGGCAAGAGCTCCCTGGGCCGGCTCGGGCTGCTCACGCACTCCACCGCCGGTTTCATCGACCCGGGCTTCTCCGGTCACGTGACGCTGGAACTCTCGAACGTGGCCAACCTGCCGATCACCCTGTGGCCGGGCATGAAGATCGGGCAGCTCTGCATCTTCCGGCTCTCCTCGCCGGCCGAGCACCCGTACGGCTCGGTGGTCTACGGCTCGCGCTACCAGGGCCAGCGCGGGCCGACGCCCAGCCGCGCCTGGCAACACTGGCGCACCTGGCCGACCCGCTAGAACCAGGGACGACGAGGGCCCGCCGCGACGGATCGCGGCGGGCCCTCGGTCACCCGGGGTCAGCCGGGGCGTCCGTAGCTGTGGATCGGGCCGTCGTCGACCTTCTTCATCTTGACCGGTTGACCTGCCTGCGAGGCGTGCACCACCCAGCCGCCGCCGACGTACATGCCGACGTGGTGGATGTCGCTGTAGTAGAAGACCAGATCACCGGGGCGCAGGTCACCCCTGCTGACGTTCTTCGTGACGCGGCTCTGCGCGGCGGCGTTGTGCGGCAGCGACACGCCGGCCTTGGCCCAGGCGGCGAGCATCAGCCCGGAGCAGTCGTACGAGTTCGGACCCTCGGCACCCCAGACGTAGGGCTTGCCGATCTGGGCGCAGGCGAACTTGACCGCGGTGCCCGCGCCGCCGCCGGGGTAGCTGCCCGGGCAGGGCGCCGGGCGCAGCGGACCGCCGCCGCCGCTGCCGTACACCTTGAGGCGCAGCTTCTGCAGGCGGTCGATCTCTTCGTTGATCTGCTTCTTCTTCGCCGCCAACTGCGCTTCGGTGCGGGTCAGTTGGGCCACCATCTCGTCCAGCGGGGCCTTCTGCGCGGCCAGCTTGTCGCGCAGGTCGGCCACCTGGCGTACGTCCTTCTGCTGGTTGTGCGCGAAGCGGTCGAGCATTTCGAGCTGGTCGACCACCTCGCTCGGCGACCGGCTGCCCAGCACCGCGTTGACGGTCGAGACGTTCTCACCCTTGTAGGCGCGCACGGCCAGGGCGCTGACCTTGTCCATCGCGGCGTCGACCTGACGCTCCAGCGGGGTGATCCGGGCGGCCAGCGCGTCGGCCTGCTTGCGTTTCGCGGCGAGGTCGGTGCGGGTGGCGTTGTGCCGTTCGATGATCGGTTCGAGCTTGTTCCAGTCGGCGTCGATCTGGCGCTCGATCTCGGCGACCGACGGGTCGGCGTGGGCTGCCGTGGCGCTGCCGGTCAGGACGACGGCGACGCCGGCCAGCGCGGCGAGGGCGGTGGTGAAGCGGGACCAGCGTGGGCGCGGCACGATCGTCGCCGGGCCGGCTGTTGCCGACCGCTCGGACGACGGCCGCGGGGCATGGAGTGCCACCGGGGTTCCGTACTCCTTCTTCCTGACCGCCTACCGGGTTAGCTGACGGGTTCGGGCGGGAAGTCGGCGCCCTACCGCAGTGGCTGCGGATTCACCCCGAGGGACCTGGGTCCCCGGTTCGCTCGGAAACGACTCGGCGGTGTCGGTCCGTTACCGCCCGGGCTGAGCGGAGCTGCTGTCGGGCCGACGAATGACCAGAGTAGAGACGCTTGTTACCGATCCGCAACCCGCGCGGCCGTGACACTCCGTACCGATTGGAGGAGGTCACTGAAGGTACGTGAAAAAATTCTTCCAGATACTTCGATAGATGGAAAGGTATTGACGCAACCTCCCGGGCGGCGCGATGGTGACCTGACCGCACTCCGCGAGAATCTAGGGGGTTCGATGCACCATCCAACCCTGTCGACCGGCGCGCGAGCGCTGCTCGCCGCCACCGTGGTCGCCGCCGCGACCACGGTTCCGCTCACCGTCGGCCCGGCCGCCGCCGCGCCCACGACCACCCGTCAGCAGCAGTACGCCGCCGCGGCGACCGAGTACGGCGTGCCCGCCGTCGTGCTGCTCGGCGTCTCCTTCCTGGAGTCGCGCTGGGACACCAACGCCGGCACACCGAGCACCAGCGGCGGCTACGGCCCGATGCACCTGACCGATGCGCGGCACGTGGCCGCCCTACCCGGGCGCGGTCACCACGACGCCGGTGCCGAGGATCCCCGCGGCGACGACTCTCGTGCCGCCCGGGTGCCCGCCCCCCGGCCGGTCGAGCCTTCCGCGCCGGCTGCCGCCGCGTTGCAGACCGTGGACGCCGCCGCCACGCTCACCGGTGCCACCCCCGAGGCACTGCGCACCGACCCGGGCCTCAACATCCGGGGTGGGGCCGCGCTGCTCGGCGCGTACCAGAGGGATCTGGGCGCTCCGGTCGGTGCCGGCACCGACCCGGCGGCCTGGTACGGCGCGGTGGCCCGCTACTCCGGCGCGGACAGCGCCGACGCCGCGGCGGCCTTCGCCGACGAGGTGTTCACCACCATCGGCGCGGGCGAGTCCCGGGTGACCGACGACGGCCAGCGGATCACCCTGGCGGCCCGCGCGGTGCGGCCCGAGCGTTCCTGGTTGGACCGCCTGGGCCTGCGCCGACTCACCCGCCCGGACGGAGTGGAGTGCCCGCGCACCATCTCCTGTGAGTGGATCCCGGCGCCCTACGAGGCGTTCGGCGAGGACTACGGCAACCACGACCTCTCCGACCGGCCCGCGCGGCAGAAGATCGAGTACATCGTCATCCACGACACCGAGGCGAGTTGGGCGACGACCCTGCAACTCGTCCAGGACCCCACCTACGTGAGCTGGCACTACTCGCTGCGCTCGGTCGACGGGCACATCGCCCAGCACGTCAAGACGAAGGACGTCGGCTGGCACGCCGGCAACTGGTACGTCAACGCGAAGGCGATCGGGTTGGAGCACGAGGGCTTCGCGGCGCAGGGCACCTGGTACACCGAGGCGATGTACCGGACCTCGGCGAAGCTGGTCCGGCATCTGGCGCTGCGGCTGGGCATCCCACTTGACCGTCAGCACATCATCGGCCACGACAACGTGCCCGGCACCATCCCCTCGACAGTGCGGGGAATGCACTGGGACCCGGGCCCGTACTGGGACTGGACGCACTACTTCGACCTGCTGCACGCCCCTCGGCTGGACACCGGCACCCCGGCCACCGGAATGGTCCGGATCGATCCCGACTACGCCACCAACCGGCCGGCCCTCACCGACTGCGTCACCGTGGGGGTGCCCTGCACGCCGCGCGGCTCCTCGGCGGTGGTCCTGCGCAGCGCACCGTCGGCGGACGCGCCGCTCGTCAACGACATCGCGCTGCGTCCGGACGGCACCCCGAACACGATGGTCGTGTCGGACCACGGGGCCCGGGCATCCGCCGGGCAGACCTACGCGCTGGCCGGGCGGCAGGGCGACTGGACGGCGATCTGGTACCTCGGGCAGCGGGCCTGGTTCCACAACCCGACGTCCGCGCCGACCGCAAGCTGGACCGTCGGCGTGGTGGCCACGCCGAAGCCCGGCCGAACCACGATCCCGGTCTACGGACGGGCGTACCCGGAGCAGTCGGCGTACCCCGACGGAGTGCCCTACCAGGCGATCTCGCCGCTGCAGTACACCCTGGCCGCCGGGCAGCGGTACGCCGTCGGCGCGGTGCTGGCCGGCGAGTACTACCGGGCCAGCACGTTCGACGGTTCCTCGCCCGGCGACTGGACGGTGATCCGCGGCAAGAACCGTTACGCGCAGATCCAGTTCGGCCACCGGATCATGTACGTCGACCTCGCCGACGTGCGGCTGCTGCCGTCCCCGGTGGGCGCGCCCCGCTGAAGAACCACGACGGCCCCCGGTCGGTGACCGGGGGCCGTCGCGTCGTACGAGGTGGATCAGCCGGGTCTGCGGAACCCGGCGATGGGCATGGTGGTGATGCTCGACACCTGCACCGGTTTGCCGGCACGTGGTGCGTGCACCATCTGGTTGTTGCCGAGGTACAGCCCGACGTGACTCAGGCCGGAGAAGAAGAAGACCAGGTCACCGGGGCGAGCGTCGGCCCGCGAGACGGCCTTGCCCTCGTTCCACTGGTCACCGGTGTGGTGGGTGAGGTAGATGCCGGCCGCCTTGTAGGCGAACTGGGTCAACCCCGAGCAGTCGAACGAGTTCGGCCCGGTGGCACCCCAGACGTACGGCTTGCCGACCTTGCCGCAGGCCGTCTTGATGGCGGTGCGGGCCGCCGCGCTGACCACTCCGTTGATGGTCGGGCAGGCCGCGGTCACCACCGTGGTCTTCGGCATCGACGCCTCGAGCTTCTTGATCTCCCCGTCGATCTGCTTCTTCTTGGCCGCCAGATCGTTCTGCTGCTTGGTCTGGGTGACGATCAGCGCGTCGAGCTTCTGCTTCTCGCCGTCGTACTTGGCCCGCACGGCCAGCACACCCTCGACCTCCTTGCGCTCCTGCGAAGCGAGCCGGTCGAGGATGGTGAGCTGCTCGGTGAGCGTGTCCGGCTTGGCGCTGACGAGCAGCGCGCCGATGTCGTGCGACGGGCCCGAGATGTAGTAGCGGGAGGCGAGGTCGCCGACCCGGTTGAGCGCCAGCTCGCTCTGCAGCGCCAGCGGCTCGATCTTCTTCTGCAGGTCCGCCGACTTCTTCCGGTTGACCTTCAACTGCGCCCGAACCTTGTTGTACTGCTCGATGGTGGGCTCCAACTGCTCCCACTTCTTGTCGATCTGCGCCTCGATCTCGTCGACCGTCGGCGCGGCATGTGCCGGCGCGGTCAGCAGACCGGCGCCGACCGCCGCGGCAGCGACCAGGACCAGCACCCGGTGGGCGGCGCGCCGCAGGCCACCGGAGCGAGCCGACGCAGACGGGTCGTGACGATGAGGGGGCATGGTTGCCACCGGCACCGACTCCTTTGCAACCGACCGCCGGGCGCCTCGCGTGAGGGAAGGGCCGAGGCAGACGACCCACAGCGGTCGGTGCCCCACATTAGGGAAGCTCGGAGCGGTAATCAAGGTGAGCGCAGTAACCATCACTGTCGTGCAACCGCTTGCACACCAAGGGTATTGATTTATGGACCAACGATTGCGGTCAATACATCGTCGAGGGTGACCACTCCGAGAGGCCGACGCCCGTCGCTGACCAGCACCATGTGTCGCCGTTCGCGACGCATGGCCAGCAGCAGATCGGCGAGCGTACGCTCCGGCGGTACCACCGCCAGCGGTCGGTAGACGCCGGCCGGCACCGGAGACCGGCGCCCCTGCCCGGCGTACCCGAGCACGTCCTTGACGTGCACGAACCCGAGCACCCGACGAGTCGACCGCTGGACCACCGGGAACCGGGACCGCCCGGTCCGGGTGGCCAGCACCTCGAGTGACGCCGGCGAGACGTCCTCGGCCACCGTCACCACCGTCGACCACGGTTGCAGCGCGTCCGCCGCCGTACGCGCGTGCAACGCCAGCGCGCCCGTGATCCGCGCGTGCTGCTCCGCGTCGAGCAAACCCTCGGTCCGCGCCTGGGAGACCAGACCTGCCAACTCCTCGGCGGTGAACACCGTCTTCACCGCCTCGGACGCCTCGATCCGCCAGAACGCGAGCACCCGCCGGGCCGCCCATTTCATCGCGAGCAACAACGGTTTGGTGGCGACGCAGAATGCCAGCATCGCCGGGCCGAGCCACAGCGCGGAGATCTCCGGACCGGCGAGCGTGATGTTCTTCGGCACCATCTCGCCGACGACCGTGTGCAGGAAGACCACCACGCCGAGCGCCAGCACGAACGCCACCGGGTGCACCGCCCGCTCCGGCAGGCCGACCGCGTGGAACGGCGGCTCCAGCAGGTGCGCCAGCGCCGGTTCGGCGATCGCGCCCAGACCCAACGAGCAGACCGTGATGCCGAGTTGGGCACCGGCAATCATCAACGGGATCTGGTTCATCGCCGACAACGCCAGGCGGGCGCGTTTCGACCCGACGGCCAGCGGCTCGATCACCGTCCGGCGGGACGCGATGAGCGCGAACTCGCTGCCCACGAAGAACCCGTTGCCGAGCAGCAGCAGCACGGTCACCAGCAGTTCAGTCATCGTCGTCCGGATCCGCCGGGCGCAACACCCGAACCTGCTCGATCCGGTGCCGCTCCACCTCGACGACCGTGAACTCCCAGCCGTCCGTCTCGACCGTCTCGCCGGGGAGCGGGATGTGCCCGAGCTGAGCCATCAGAAACCCGGCCAGGGTCTCGTACGGCCCCTCGGGCAGGCGGAAGCCGGTCTGCTCGGCCACCTCGTCGGAGCGGAGCACACCGTCGACGAGCACGGTGCGCTCGCCGCCCGGCACGGTCAGCTCGACCGACGCGTCGTCGTCCACGCTCGCCGGGTCGAACTCGTCGGCGATCTCCCCGACCAGCTCCTCGACGAGGTCCTCGACGGTCACCACGCCGTCCGTGCCGCCGTACTCGTCGACCACGATGGCCAGGTCGGCTCCGGCCGCCTTCAGCGCGGCCAGCACGCCGTCCAGGTTCAGACTCTCCGGCACGTACACCGGCTCGCGAGCCACCGCACCGACAGTCGTCGACGCCCGGTCGGCTAGCGGCACGCCCAGGGCGTCGGGCACACCAGCCACGCCGGTCACCAGGTCCAGGGTCTCCTCGTACACCGGGAACCGCGTCCGCCCGGTCCGCCGCGACTGCTCCAGCAGCTCGGCGACGGTGGCCGTGACGCGCAGCGCGACCACGTCCACCCTGGGGGTCATCGCCTCCGCGGCCCGCTTGTCGCCGAAGCGGATGGTGCGGCGCAGCAGCATCGCGGTGTCCGTGGGCAACGCGCCGGCACGGGCCGAGATGCCGGCCAGCAGGCCCAGCTCCTCCGGCGAACGGGCGCTTGCCAACTCCTCCTGCGGCTCCACACCGAGCGCCCGGACCAGTCGGTTCGCCGAGTCGTTCAACCCTCGGATCACCCAGCCGAGAGTCCGGGAGAAGGTGCGCATCGGACCGGCCGTGGCCAGTGCCGCCGGCATCGGCCGGGCCAGCGCGGCGTTCTTCGGCACCAACTCGCCGAAGAGCATCGAGATCAGCGTGGCCAGGGCCAACGCGAGGAACGGGGTGATCCGCCCGGTGTTGTCACCGGCCAACGGGTGCAGCAGCGGGGTGAAGAGCCGCGCCAGGGCCGGCTCGGCCAGGTAGCCGGTGAGCAGCGCGGTGATGGTGATGCCGAGCTGCGCCCCGGAGAGCTGGAAGGAGAGTTCGCGCAACGCGGCGCGTACCGTCAGGGCGGCCTGGTCGCCCGCGGCGGCCCGCCGATCGATCTCCGGCCGGTCCACTGTGACCAGTGCGAACTCGGCCGCGACGAAGAACGCGTTGCCCGCGGTCAGGGCTACGAAGCCGACCAGGGGCAACAGCGTCGTCAAGAGTAGGCCGTCGATGTCGCCTCACCTCGGCGAGATTCTTGCACGACGGCGGTGGCCCTCAGGGGGCCACCGCCGTCGATGTCACAGAACCCGGGGGTACGCGACTCAGCCGCCGATCGGCGCGGTCTCCCTGCCGCCCTGCGGCTGCTCGGGCTTGACCGAACGGAGCAGCACACTTGCCACGTCGATCACCTCGACCTGCTCGCCGGCGCCCTTACCGTTGACCCCGTCGTTCAGCATGGTCGAGCAGAACGGGCAACCGACCGCCACCGTCTTCGCCCCGGTGGCCATGGCCTCCTCGACCCGGTCCACGTTGATCCGCTTGCCGATCTTCTCTTCCATCCACATCCGGGCACCGCCGGCACCACAGCAGAAGGAGCGCTCGCTGTTTCGCGGCATCTCGGTCAGGTCACCCGCGATGGAGTCGCCGAGGACCTCCCGCGGGGCCGCGAAGACCCGGTTGTGCCGGCCCAGGTAGCAGGGGTCGTGGTAGGTGACGCCACCGTCGACCGGCTGCACCGGCGTGAGCTTGCCGGTGGCGACCAGGTGCGCCAGCAGTTGGGTGTGGTGGACCACCTCGAACTCGCCGCCGAGCTGCCCGTACTCGTTGCCAAGGGTGTTGAAGCAGTGCGGGCAGGTCGCGACGATCTTGCGCTTGGCCTTGTCCCGGCCTTCGAACGCCTCGTTCAGGGTCTCCACGTTCTGCTGGGCGAGCATCTGGAAGACGAACTCGTTGCCGATGCGTCGCGCCGGGTCGCCGGAGCAGGTCTCGCCCTCGCCCAGGATCGCGAACGACACGCCCGCCTCGTTGAGCAGGGTGGCCACCGCCCGGGTGGTCTTCTTGGCCCGGTCCTCGAACGCACCGGCGCAGCCGACCCAGAACAGGTACTCGAAGTCGTCCACCTCGCCGACCCGGGGCACCTCGAAGTCCAGGCCCTTGGTCCAGTCCTCGCGGGTGTTCTGCGGAGCCCCCCACGGGTTGCCCTTGTTCTCCAGGTTGCGCAGCATCACGCCGGCCTCGGAGGGGAAGCTCGACTCGATCAACACCTGGTAGCGGCGCATGTCGACGATGTGGTCCACGTGCTCGATGTCCACCGGGCACTGCTCGACGCAGGCACCGCAGGTGGTGCAGGACCACAGCACGTCCGGGTCGATGACGCCGCCCTCCTCGGCGGTGCCGATCAACGGCTTGTCGGCCTCGGCGAGGGCCAGCACGTCCAGGTGGGCGAGCTGCGCCTGGGTGGCCTTCTCCTCACCGGTCAGGTCCTTGCCGCCGCCGGCCAGCAGGTAGGGCGCCTTCGCGTACGCGTGGTCACGCAGGCTCAGCACGAGCAGCTTGGGTGACAGGGGCTTGCCGGTGTTCCAGGCCGGGCACTGCGACTGGCAGCGACCGCACTCGGTACAGGTGCTGAAGTCCAGCAGACCCTTCCAACTGAACTGCTCGACGTGGGCGACGCCGAACTGGTCCTTCTCCGGGTCCGCCTCCTCGAAGTCGAGCGGCTTGCCCTGGCTCGTCATCGGGCGCAGCGGGCCGAGACCGGAACCGGCCGGCTTGGCCGGCTCACGCTTGAAGAAGATGTTGGGGAACGCCAGGAAGCGGTGCCAGGCGACGCCCATGGTGACATTCAGGGAGATCACGATCAGCCAGGTCATCGAGATGGCGATCTTGATCAGCGCGGCGACGCTGGCCCCGTCCGACCAGTTCGGCAGCACCGCGCCGACCGCGTGGCTGACCGGGGTGGCCCACAGCGGGTACTCGAAGTGGTCGGTGGCGACCTTGAAGCCGCGGATCAGCAGCCCGAAGATCAGGACCAGCAGCACGATCCACTCGACGAAGTAGCCCTGCCACATGGTCGAGCCGGTGAACCGGGACCGCCCGCCGGGCCGGTTCGGCCGGTTGCGCAGTCGGATCACCATCAGCACCACGATGCCGATCAGGCCCAGCACGGTGATGATCTCGGTGGCCAACCCGAAGACGGTCCAGTGCCCGATGATCGGTAGCCCGCCGGTCGGGGTGACCACCTCGAAGTACGCCTCGAGCACGAGCAGCGACAGCACGACGAAGCCGACCATCACGAACCAGTGCGCGGCACCCACCACGCCCCACTTGAGCATCCGGGTGTGGCCAGCCGTCTCCACGAGCATCGTCCTGGCCCGGGTGACCTTGTCGCTGAACCGCTCCGGCGCGGGTTGCCCGAGCCGGATGACTGCCACCATCTTCTGGACCGCACGCACCGCAAGCCACACCGCCACGGCGGTGATGGCGGCCGCGAGGATCGTGGTGACGATCTGGACGCTGCCCATCGAGTTGGCCTCCCCGGTCTGCTGCCTGATGACCTCGCACCAGCTCGGTCATGCAGTGCAGCCTACGCGAAGGTTACCCAGCGGTAACGTGAGTCATCTCGCAGTAGGCCACGCTGCCTGCGGACACCATAGGGGCCCCCACCCGGTCCTGCCGGGCAGGGGGCTCGACGGGGTGACGTGGGACCGTCGACGAGGCGGCGGTCGAGGCGAGTCAGCGCCAGCGGGAGAGCAACGCCAGCGAGGCGACCATCGCGCCGAAGCCGACGGCGAGGTTCCAGTAACCCCACGCCATGACCGGGTACTCCTGCTCGGACAGGTAGTAGAGCACCAGCCAGCCGATCCCGACGACGATCAGGGCGACCGCGGTGACCGGCAACCACACCGGGCTAGGCTTGCGCGACGACGCCGTCGTCGTCGGACGGACGTCCGTCGGCGGGGTGTACACCTTCTTCTTACGGACCTGAGACTTGGGCACGGCGCTCTCCAGAGGGGTGACGACCTCGTCCGGCCTGACAACCGGGCGCGGGGGCGACGGTCCATGGCCAATAATGTTCGAGAGCTAGCGTAGTCCCGATTGGCCGCCCGGACCACGAATGGGGTCAGGCCAGTGCACGGAGTGACCGAAAGAGGCGGGACTGTTCGCATCACCGGCGCAGCCGGCACGGACCGATCCCCGACACGCGGAAGGAACGCTCGGTGGAGTACACATCCGGCGCTACCTCCTGGCAGAAGGTCCTCCGACGGGCCGCCGCCGGGTTGCTGCCCCGGCGACCGCGTCAGCGCCGTCCCGGCTGGTCGATCGGGGTGCCCCTGATCGCCGCGGCGGCCGGTCTGCTCTTCACCACCACCGCGACCACCGCGGGCGGCACCGCTCTGCGGGAGGACCGGCGACCCCAGCTCAACCAGCTCATCGAGGACCGACGCGAGCAGGTCGCGGCAAGCGAACGTCGGGCCGCCACGCTGCGCGGCGAGGTCCAGCAGCGGACGAACACCCTGGCCGGCTCGGACGCCCCGATCAAGGAGCAGCAGAATCGCGCCCAGGGCAGCCTCCAGGACGCCGGGTTCACCGCTCTCAGCGGGCCCGGGGTCACCGTCGAGCTGAACGACGCCCCCCAGCTCGACCAGACCCAGTCGGACGCCAGCAACGACGACCTGGTGGTGCATCAGGGGGACGTGCAGGCGGTGGTCAACGCGCTGTGGGCCGGCGGAGCCGAGGCAATGTCAATCATGAACGTCCGCGTGCTCACCACCAGCGCGGTACGCTGCGTCGGTAACACCCTGCTACTTCATGGCCGGGTGTACTCCCCACCGTTCAAGATCGTAGCAATTGGCGATCCCGCTGCCCTCCAGCAGGCCCTCGCCAGCTCTCAGGGAGTCCGGTTGTTCAAGGACGCGGTCGACGACTACCAGCTCGGCTACAAGGAGACGCCCTCCACGGTGCGGGTTCCCGCATTCGAGGATTCCACCGCCCTGCGCTCGGCGACGGTGCCCAGGTGAGCGGGCCGGACGAGCGCCGCGACGGGCGGCACCGGGACCAGACCGACGAGCCGACCGCCTTCCTGCCCCCGCTCGACCGGCCCGAGTCGGCACCCGGCCGACCGACCTCGGCCGGCAACTGGCCCGAGCCGGTGCCACAGACTCCGCGTGCCGAGCAACCGACGCGGCCGAGCGCCAGCCGACCCGAGCCGACCGGCACCCCGGGCCGTCCGAGCGTCGAGGCCCCGCCGCCCTGGCCGGGCTCGGCGGCTGCCGCCCTGGGCCCGCACCGCGGCACCGGGGTTCCCCCCGCGACCACTCCCGGCCGCCCCACCGGCACCGACCAGGGCCCGGTTCGGCCCGCCACCCCCGGCAACGCCCCGACCCGACCTCCCGCGCCCAGCGCCGCGTCCACCCGACCGGCCGCGCCCAGCGCCGGCCCGACCCGCCCGCCGACCACCGGCAATCCGCCGGGCGCCGCCCCGACCCGTCCGGCCACGCCCGACGTACCGCCGATGCCGGCCCGGCCGACGACCTCCGGCACGCCGAGTCGGTCCGGCCCCTCGACCTCGCCGCTCGCCGACTCGCCGACCGCGTACATCCCGCAGCTCACCGCTCGGCCGGTACGCCCCACCAGCTCCCCGACCACCCCGGTCTCCCCGGCCGCCCCCGAGCGCGCCGCGGACCCGGCCGCCACCGCGCTGATTCCGGCCACGCCCGCCACCAGGCCCCCGAGCATGGACTCCACCGCGTTGATGGGTGCCGTCCCGCGCACGGCGGTCCCCGAGGAGCCGACCGGCGGCAACCCCGCCGACACTCCCCAACCCCGACGCGGCGAGCGGGTCGTCCAACTGCGGCCGCACCAGACCGGCGAGGGCTACAAGAGCGTCTACTCCGAGCTCACCCGCCCGTCATTCGGCTCGCGGCTGCGCACCGGCGTTCGCGTGACAGGTGAAGTCCTGATCACCTTCGGCCTGGTGGTCATGCTCTTCGCCGGCTACGAGGTCTGGGGCAAGTCGGCCATCGTCGACGCCCACCAGAACGACCTCACCAACGAGCTGGCGCAGGCGTGGGCCCCGAGCGACGACCCCACGGTCGCGCCGTCGGCGGGCCCGAGCGTCAAACCGTCCCCACCGGTACGCGGGAAGCCGCTCGCCGGCCTCTACATCCCCAAGCTGGACAAGAACTGGGTCGTCGTCGAGGGCGTCACCCAGGACGACATCCGCTTCGCCCCCGGCCACTACCCGACCAGCGCGCTCCCCGGCCAGGTCGGTAACTTCTCCGTCGCCGGGCACCGCAACCGGGCCACCTTCTGGCGGCTGGACGAGCTGGACGACGGCGACCCAATCGTGGTCGAGAGCAAGACCGACTGGTACGTCTACCGGGTGTCGCAGTCTCGAATCGTCCGGCCGACCCAGGTCGAGGTGGTGGCGCCGGTGCCCGGCGAGCCGGACAAGAAGGCGACCAAGCGGATGCTCACTCTGACCACGTGCAACCCGAAGTTCGACAACTACCAGCGCCTGATCATCCACGCCGAACTGGACCGGACCCAACCCAAGTCCGCGGGCCGCCCGGCGGAGCTGGGAGGCTGACCTGATGTACGCGTTCATCTGGCGCAAGCTGCCGTTCGGCGTGGTCGGCAAGTTGACCGGCTCGGTGCTGCTGCTGGCCGCCACGGTGGCCCTGCTGTGGTATGTCGCCTTCCCCTGGGCCGAGCCGCTGCTGCCCTTCGACGACGTGCAGGTCGAGTCCGGCGTACCCGCCGAGACGGGTGGGGGCGACCCGGTGACCGGGGACACCCCGGCCGGCGACGAACACGAACTGCCGTACGACACCGACCAGAACAACCCCGCGCCCCCCTCCCCGAGCAGGTGACCATGCGCGTCCTGGTGATCGACAACTACGACTCGTTCGTCTTCAACCTCGTGCAGTATCTGGGCCAGCTCGGCGTGGACTGCGAGGTCCGTCGCAACGACGAGATCGACCTCGCCGAGGTGGGCACGGTCGGCGCGGACGGCATCCTGCTCTCGCCTGGGCCGGGCAGCCCGGACCGCGCCGGCATCTGCCTCGACGTAATCCGCGAGTACGCGGGAAAGCTTCCGATCTTCGGTGTCTGCCTCGGCCACCAGGCGATCGGCGAGGCGTTCGGGGCGACCGTGACGCGCGCCCCGGAGTTGCTGCACGGGAAGACCTCAGAGGTGCGCCACAACTCGGCAGGCGTACTCGCCGGCCTGCCCGACCCGTTCACCGCGACCCGGTACCACTCGCTCGCCGTGCTACCCGAGACGCTCCCCGACGAGCTGGAGGTCACCGGCTGGACCGGCTCCGGCGTGGTGATGGCGATGCGGCACCGGACGCTGCCCATCGAGGGCGTCCAGTTCCACCCGGAGTCGGTGCTCACCGAGGGCGGTCACCTGATGCTTGCCAACTGGGTGGCCAGTTGCGGTCACCCCGAGGCGTTGGACCGCGCTCCCGCGCTCGCCGCCGAGGTCGACGCCCGCCGGCGCGCGGCCTTCGCCACCACCTGAGCGACCAACCGTCCGGGCCCGGGGGCAGCTGCCGGCCCGGTCAGCCCCGCAGCGCCTCCTGGATCGCGGGATCCGCAGCGGAGCGCACCGCCGGGGGTCGGTCGCGCACCGCGTCCCACGCCGCCTTGCCACTTGCGAGGTAGTCCCGCACCGACTTCTCCGCGAGCAGGGCGGCGCTGCACCCGTCGCAGCGGGCGACCACCCCGTCGACGTCGAGGCCGAGATGCCGGCACAGCGTCACCGCCCGGGGCAGGTGGAAGGACTGGGTGACGATCAGGGCCCGCTCGACGCCGTACACCTCGCGCGCTCTCGCGCAACTGTCGTAGGTGTCCAGGCCGAACGGGTCGGCCACCACCCGACGCCTGTCGACACCCCGCTCGACGAGGTACGCCGTCATCACCGCCGGCTCGTCGCCGGACGCCCCGCCACCGTCGCCCGACACCAGGACGGCCCTGGCCCGCCCGCTTGCCACCAACTCGGCTGCGGTGTCGAGGCGGCCGGCGAGACGGTCGCCCGGCCGCTGCCGATCGGGCGCCACCTCGGTGCCGAGGACGATCACCACGTCGGCGGTCGGCGCGTCGGCGACGGCGTACACGTGGCCGCGGGCGGCGAGCGTCGTCCACAGCCACGGAACACTGACGAGGACCAGCACGGCCAGGCCCGCGACGGCCAGACGTCGAACGCGTCGGGGCCACCGCCGCACCGGACCGACCGGGGACGCCTCCGGCTCAGTCATGCCGGTGCGCTGGTCCTAGTCCTGGGATCGGCTCGGCGGGGGCGGGAACGGCAGACCGATGCCACCGCCGCCACCGGGAGGAGTGGACGGCGTGCCGGACGGCGTGCCGGACGGCGTGTTCGACGGCGTCGGGTCGGTCTCCGGCTCCGGCTGACTCACCTTGATGGTCACCTTGGTGCCGGTGGGCTTCTTCTCCTTGCCGTTCGGGCTCTGGTCGGTGACATTGCCCGCCTCGGCGATCGGCACCTCCGGCCCGTCCTGCACGCTGACCGTGAAGCCCGCGTTCTGGAGGAACCGGGTGGCCTCCTCCTGGCCCAGCCCGACGACATCCGGCACCTCGCGGACATTGCCCCTGGAGACCGTGAGCGTCACCTTCGTGCCCTCGGGAACGCTCTCGCCCTCGGGCGGCTCGACCTTGAGAACCTCGTCCTCGCTCGCCTCGTCGTTGACCGTCTTGATCTCGTATTTGAGCTTCGCCTCGGTGAGCCTGGCGATGGCGCTCTGCTGCTTGCTGCCCTTGAGCCCGGCGGGAATCCGCGTCTCCGGCTTGCCACCACAGATCTGGATGGTGACCGTGCGGTTCTGCTCCAGTTGGGTGCTCGGCACCGGGCTCTGCTTGACGACCGTGCCCTCGGTGCAGTCACTGGCCCGCACCGGCTCGCCCACCTGCGCGGACAGACCGGCCTTCTGGATGTCGGCGATCGCCACGTCCCGGGTCTTGCCGGTGAGGGTGGGCACCGACTTCAGGTCCTCGGCCCGCTGGCTCCAGAGCAGGGCGGCGACCAGGGCGATCACCGCCAGCACGCCGACCGCGCTGAACAACGCGATCAGCAGGGAGGACGCCTTGCGCTGGCGCGGGTCACCGACCCGGGCCGGCATCTGCCCGGTCTGCGGCCCGCGGCCGCCGACCGGATAGCCACCACCGCCGGCCGGGGCCATCGCCACCGTCTCCGCCTCGCGCAGCACCGGGGTGGCCAGCACGGGCCGGCCGGCGGCGGCGCGGAGCAGGTCGGCACGCATCTCGCCGGCGCTCTGGTATCTGTTGAGCGGGTTCTTCGACAGCGCCTTGAGCACGATCGCGTCGACGGCCGGGGTGACGTCCGGGTTGATGTCGCTCGGCGTCGGCGGCGTCTCCCGCACGTGCTGGTACGCGACGCTGACCGGGCTGTCCCCCACGAACGGCGGGTGCCCGCAGACCAGCTCGAAGAGCACACAGCCGGCGGCGTAGACGTCGGAGCGCGCGTCGACGGCCTCGCCGCGGGCCTGCTCCGGAGACAGGTACTGCGCCGTGCCGATCACCGCACTGGTCTGCGTCATGGTGGTCGCACCGCTGGCCAGCGCGCGGGCGATGCCGAAGTCCATCACCTTGACCTGACCGGTCTGGGTGAGCATCACGTTGCCGGGCTTGATGTCCCGGTGGATGATGCCGTGCCGGTGGCTGAACTCGAGTGCGGCGCACATGTCGGCGCAGATCTCCAGCGCCCGGCGCGGCTGTAGCCGCCCCTCGGCGCCGAGGACCTCCTTCAGCGTCCGCCCGTTGACGAACTCCATCACGATGAACGGCAGCGTCTCGCCCGTCGGCGCGGTCTCCTCGCCGGTGTCGTAGACCGCGACGATGGCCGGGTGGTTGAGCGAGGCGGCGTTCTGCGCCTCCCGACGGAACCGCATCTGGAACGTCGCGTCCCGGGCGAGGTCGGTGCGGAGCATCTTGATCGCGACGTCCCGACCGAGCCGGAGATCGCGACCACGGTGCACCTCGGCCATGCCGCCATAGCCGAGCAGCTCGCCGACCTGGTACCTGCCACCGAGCAGGCGGGCCTGCGCTGTCATCGCGTCTGTCGTCCTTCGCTCGTCGTCGCCCCGCCGTCGCCCGGCTGGAGTCGTACCTCCCGACGGTACGACGTCCGGGTCGGATCGTCGCGCCCGTCGAGTCGTAGCGCGCCGGACGCCACGGTGCGCGGCGCCAGCCCGGCGGATGCACCGGACTGCGAATTCTTCCGCAGGTTGTAGGAAATCACGCCGGAGCAGAGCAGGACCAGCACGGCCAGCAGGATGGCGAGAAGCACCATTCCGGGCCGGGATCGCTGCGGCTGGGGTGGCGGCGTCGCGGGGCCGGCCTGCCGGACGTACGCCGGCTGGTGTTCCTGCCGGGGCGGCCCGGACGGCACCGCTGCCGCACCGCGAGGGTAGCCGTTCGGAGCGCCGGGCGGCCGGGCCGGCTGGACGGCCGGCGCGACGGCGGTGGGGCGAGGCTGTTGGGCGGGCGCGACCGCGGTCGGCCTCGGCCCGGCCACCGGCGGGCGGGCCGCCGGCGGACGCATCTGGTGCGCCTGCGGCACCTGGGCCCGGCCGGGCGCGGCCGGCGAGGCGGGGGCCGCGGAGACCGGGCCGGAGTTGCCGGCGGCCCGGGCCTGCTGGGAGAGCGCGGCCTTGAGCTGGCGGGCGGCACCGGCAAGTGCGGCGGCGCTCGGCCAGCGGGCCGCCGGATCCTTCGCCAGTGCCCGTTCCACGAGGGCGCGCACCTGCGGAGGGATGTCGGCCGGCAGTGGCCGGGGCGTCTCCCGGACGTGCCGCATCGCGATGTCGAGAGGGTTGTCGCCCTCGAACGGCCGCCGACCGGCCAGGCACTGGTAGGCGACCACGCCGAGGGCGTAGACGTCGGACGCCGGGGTGGCCACGCCGCCGGTGGCCTGCTCCGGCGAGATGTACGAGGCGGTGCCGAGCACCGAACCGGCGGCGGTGAGCTGGCCCACCAGATCGGAGCGGGCGATGCCGAAGTCGGTGAGCACAAGCGTGCCGTTGGGCCGGACCAGCAGGTTGCCCGGCTTGACGTCGCGGTGCACGATGCCCTTCTCGTGGGCGGCGTGCAACGCGTCTGCGGCCTGCGCGACGAGGGCCATCGTCCGGGCCGGGGTGAGCCGACCGACCCGGCTCAACGTGGACGACAGGGCGTCACCCTCGACGTACTCCATCACCAGGAAGGCGATCTGCTGGTCGTTGCCGAAGTCGTAGACGTCGACCACGCCGGGGTGGTTGATGGTGGCCATGGTGCGGGCCTCGCCGCGGAACCGCTCGCCGAAGTCCGGGTCGTCGAGCAGGGCCGGGAGCAGGCTCTTCACCGCGACCGTCCGGCCGAGCACCTGGTCGGTGCCGCGCCAGACGTCGCCCATGCCGCCGCTGGCGATCCGCTCGTCGAGGCGGTAGCGGTTGCCGAGCTGCACGCCGGGGCTGAGCATGTCAGCGACCCCCTGGGTCGGCGATGGCGGCCTTCATGATCTGGCCGGCGATCCGGGCCGCCTCGGCGCTGCCACCGGGGCCGGCCTGCTCCAGCATCACGCAGACCGCGGAGACCGGGTTGCCGTTCTTGTCCAGGGCGAAGCCGATGAACCAACCGTGGTCGGGCCGGTCCGGGGCGGACTGCGCGGTGCCGGTCTTGCCGCCGACCGTGTAGCCGCTGATCGAGGCGTTCCTGCCGGTGCCGTTCCGGACCACGCTCGTCATCATCTCGCGCAGGTCGGCGGCGACCTGCGGCTGGACGGGCTGGCGCAGCTCCCGCGCCTTCGCGGTGTAGTAACTGGTGGTCCGATCCGGTGCGAGCAGCTGCCGCACCAGGTACGGCCGCATCTGGCTGCCGTTGTTGGCGATCGCTCCGGCGATCATGGCGCCTTCGAGGGGCGTCATCCGGACGTTGTTCTGGCCGATCGAGGACTGGGCCAGCGCGGCCTGGTCGGTGGTGCCGTCCGGGTTCTGGATGTCGCCGGTGCGACTCGCCGCCGTGGTCAGGCCGCCCTCGCCGAGCTGGCCGACGGTCAGGTCGTCCTGCTCGAACCCGAACTGGCGGGCCTTCTCCTTGAGGGTCTCGGCACCGAGTCGTACGCCGAGCTGGGCGAAGCCGGTGTTGCACGACTCGGTGACCGCCTCCAGCAGGGTGACCTTCGGCTCCGGGCAGATCGAGGCGGCGGCGTTCCGGATCGGGGTGCCCGAGGTGGGCGGGGTCCAGCTCGAACCCGCCGGGATCTGGGTGCTCTTGCCGATGCCGTTCTCCAGCGCCGCCGCGGCCACCACGATCTTGAAGGTGGAGCCCGGCGGCAGCGTCTCGGAGAGCGCGCGGTTCTTCAGCGGACCGTCCGGGTCCTGCTCCAGCTTGTTGTACGCCGCCGCCGCCTCGTTGCTGTCGTGGCTGGCCAGCGGGTTCGGGTCGAAGCTCGGCATGGAGACGAGCGCCTGCACCGCACCGGTACGCGGGTCGACGGCGATCGCCGCGCCCCTCTTCGCGCCCACCTCGTTGTTGCGCAACTGGTCGTACGCCGTGTCCTGGGCCCGCTTGGAGAGCGTGAGCAGCACGTTACCGCCGCCGCTGTCGTCGCCGGTGAACATGTCCTTCACCCGGTCGCCGATCAGCTGGTCGCTGGTGCCGGCCAGGAAGTCGTTCTCCACCTTCTCGATGCCCTGGTCGGCCAGGTTGACCGGCTTGTAGCCGAGCACGTGGGCGTACTTGGCACCGCTCGGATAGGTGCGCAGGAACTTGAGGTTGCCGGTGGTCTCCTTGCTGGTGGCCAGGGCCGTGCCGCCAGCCTCGATGTTGCCGCGCTTGCGGTCGTACTCGGCGACCTGGACCCGACCGTTGTAGTCGCTGGTGCGGTATTCGTCGGCCTTGTAGGCCTGGATCCAGTTGAGGTTGGCGAAGAGCAGACCGAACAGGACCATGACGACGACGCCGACGCGGCGCAGGGGTGCGTTCACGGCTTGATCACCTCCGTGGGAGCACCGTGCAGCTGCTCGGGCGGGCCACCGCTGGGACGAGCCGCCTTGCCACCGCCTCCGCCGGTCACCGGCCGGCGGGCACCGTCGGAGACCCGCAGCAGCACCGCGATGAGCAGCCAGTTGGCCATCAGCGACGACCCGCCGGCGGACAGGAACGGGGTGGTCTGACCGGTGAGCGGGATGAGCTTGCTGATCCCGCCGACGATCACGAACACCTGCAGGCCGAGGGTGAACGCGAGACCGCCGGCGAGCAGCTTGCCGAACGAGTCGCGTACCGCGAGCGCGGCGCGCAGCCCGCGCTCCACGATGAGCAGGTAGACGACGAGCAGCGCGGAGAGGCCGAAGAGCCCGATCTCCTCACCGATGCCGGCGAAGATGAAGTCGTTCTGCACCTCGGGCAGGATCTCCGGCTGACCGCCGCCCGGCCCGGCACCGAAGAGCCCACCCGTGCCCAGGGCCAGCAGACCCTGCACGAGTTGGTAACCCTTGTCGGTCGGGTCGGCGAACGGGTCGAGCCAGATCTCCGCCCGCAGGTAGAAGTTGGCGAACGGCCCGCCGACGGTCGACCCGAGGACGTAGGCGAGGTACGCACCGCCGAAGAAGAGGACCAGGCCGATCAGCAGCCAGCTCACCCGTTCGGTGGCGATGTAGAGGGTCACCACGAACATGCCGAAGTAGAGCAGCGAGGTGCCCAGGTCCTTCTCGAAGACGAGGACCAGCAGGCTGATCAGCCAGACGCCGACCACCGGGCCGAGGTCACGCCCGCGCGGGAAGTCGATGCCGAGGAACCGCCGGCTCGCCAGCGAGAGCACCTCGCGCTTGCGGACCAGGTAGTAGGCGAAGAAGACGAGCAGCGCCAGCTTGGCGAACTCACCCGGCTGGATGGAGAACAGGCCGACATCGATCCACAGCCTGGCACCGTTCTTCTCGGAGATGCTCGCCGGCAGCACCGCCGGAAGCATCACCAGCACGATGCCGGCCAACCCCAGGGTGTACGCGTACCGGGAGACCGAACGGTGGTCGCGCATGATGGCGAGCAGAGCGGCGGCAAGAATCACCGAGAGGAGCGTCCAGGCCAACTGGCGCCCGCCCTGCCCCGCGAAGATCGCCAGGCTCTCCCGCTCGGCCACCGGGGCGTCGCCCAGGTCGATCCGGCGCAGGAAGCCCACCCCGAGCCCGTTGAGCAGGGCCACCGCCGGCAGCAGCGCCGGGTCGGCGAACGGGGCGAGGAACCGGATGACCAGGTGCAGGCCGAGGAAGACCGCGCCGAGCGCGGCGGCCGGCATCCAGAAGTCCGAGGTGACCGTGTCCAGCAGGTTCGCCTCGACGGTCGCCCCGTACGCGGCCACCAGCACCATCGCGAGCAGCAACAGGGACAGCTCGGCGTTGCGGCGCGACCGCGCCAGGCGTACGCCGGATTGCTCGCCCGCGGTGGCGGGCGAGGGTGCCGGTGTGGCCGCTACGGTCACGGGTGGAGTCCTCAGGATCTCAGCCGACGCTCACTCAGGAGACCGGCAACCGGCCGGGTCGAGCGCCGGCGGTGCCGAGTCTGAGGGCGTGACGTCGGGCGTGGTGGTCGCGCCGGCCCCACCGAGAGCGGTGGTGGCACCGACGGTCGGGCTCGCGCTGACGACCCCGTTGGGGGTCGGCGACGCGTTGGCGCTCGGGCTGCCGTTCGGGGTCGGTGTCGAACCGAGCGGCGTCGGCGTCGGCGTGGGCGTCGGGGTGTTGCCCCCGGTGACGGTCGGGTCGAGCGGGCAGAGCGGCTTCAGGTTGGGGTTGCTCGGCGTGTCGCTGGTCAGCTCGGCGAGCTGACGCTCGGCGTCCGGCTCGCTCTTGGCCCGGATGCCGACCTTGACGGTGTCCTGTGCGGCGACGGTGAGGTCGTCGAGGCGGGTGCCGCTGCGACGGTGCACGCTGGACAGGTCCATCCCGGCGATCTGACCCTGGACGCCGCGGAAGACGGCGACCTGGCCCTCTTCGGTGGCACCCACGTAGTACTGCCGCTGGGTGTACGTCCAACCGCCGAACGCCGCACCGCCGACGATCACCAGCAGGGCCAGTGCCATTGCGGCGGTCCGGACCGGGCGTCGCTTCGGACCGTCGGCGTCCTCGTCGGATGCCGCCGGCTCCTCCGGCGCGGCCGGACGCGGCGCGGAGAGCGCCGAGGCTCGGGCGGCCGGGGTCGAGTCGTCGGCAGAGGTCGCCATGCCCCGGTCCCGGGCGGCGGCGCCGCCCACGATCGGGGTCGCCTCGACGATGTCCTGATCGGTGGCGTCGGCAATGATCACCGTGATGTTGTCCGGCCCACCGCCGCGGAGCGCGAGCTGTACCAGCCGCTCGACGCACTGCTGCGGGTCGGCGTACTCCCGCAGGGTCTCGCCGATGGTCTCGGCGCTGACCACGCCCGAGAGGCCGTCGCTGCAGATCAGGTACCGGTCGCCGGGCATGACCTGGCGGACCGAGTATTCCGGGTCGATGTCCCGACCGTCGAGGGCACGGGTGAGCAGCGACCGCTGCGGGTGGCTGCTCGCCTCCTCGGCGCTGATCCGGCCTTCGTCGACGAGCATCTGGACGTACGTGTCGTCCTTGGTGATCTGCGCGAACTCGCCGTTGCGCAGCAGATAGGCCCGCGAGTCACCGATGTGGACCATTCCCAGCTTGCTGCCGGTGAAGAGGGTCGCCGTCAGTGTGGTGCCCATCCCCTCCAACTGGGGGTTGGCGTCCACCGTGTCGCGGAGTTGTTGGTTGGCGGTGCCCACGGCCGAACGCAACGCATCGACGAGAGCGTCCCCCGGGACGTCCTCGTCGAGCGGCGCCATGGCACCGATGACGATGTTGCTGGCGACGTCACCGGCGGCCATACCGCCCATGCCGTCGGCAACGGCGAGTAACCGCGGCCCGGCGTAGACGGAGTCTTGATTGCCGTCTCGGATCAGACCGCGGTCGCTGTGGGCCGCATAGCGCAGGGTCAGAGTCATGGCCGTAATTCGAGGGAAGTGCGGCCGATCCGGATCGGCACGCCGAGGGGGACGGGGGTTGGTCCGGAGACCTTAGCGCGATCGAGGTACGTCCCGTTAGTCGAGCCGAGGTCCTCGACGTACCACTGCCCGTCACGCGGCACGAGCCGGGCGTGTCGCGCGGAGGCGTAGTCGTCGGTGATGACCAGGGTGGAGTCCTCGGCCCGACCGATGGTGATCTGCGCTTCACCGAGAGTGATCCTGGTGCCGGCCAGCTGACCGGCCGTGACCACCAACTGGTGGGCTGCCCTGCCCCGCTTCACCTTCGCCGGTTTGGCCGCCTGCCCCGTCGAGGCGCCCACCGCGCGCGGCGCGGCCACCAGGCGACCGGAGCGGGCGCCCGCGAAGAGATCCCGGCGGATCACCCCGACCACCGTGAACACGAAGATCCACAGCAGGATCAGGAACCCGAACCGGGCAACGGTGATGACCAGTTCCGGCAAGGCGGGTCAGCCGTCCACGCGGAAGGTCAGCGTCGTCGTGCCGAGCTGGACCATGTCACCGGGGTTGAGGGCGACGGCGGAGACCCGCTGCCCGTTCACCATGGTGCCGTTGGTCGAACCCAGGTCGGTCAGCACGACCTGGCCGCCGTCGAAATCCAGCCGGGCGTGTCGCCGGGAGATGCCGACGTCGGGCAGACGCAGGTTGGCCTGGTCGCCACGACCGATCACCGTCGACCCCATCTGGAGGGGGTAGGTGCGACCGTCGCCGGAGACCAGCCGCACGTTGCGACCGCCACCGTGCCCGGGCGGAGGGCCGTAGCCACCACCCTGGTCGTACGCGGGGTAGGCGGGCGGGCCGGCGTCGTAGCCGGGTGCCGACACCGGGGCGACCTCGCCGCCGGTGTAGACCTCGGCCGTGACACGGAACATGCCCGTGTCCAGACCCTCGCCTCGCTCGATCTCGACGATCACGTCACCGTAGACCGTCCACGCCTGCTCGCCGATGAACTCCGCCTGCGACTGGGCCAACTCCTGGGCCAGCGCGGCGGCGTACGGCGCCAGCCGACTGTGGTCGAACGGCGAGAGATCGATCACGTAGCGGTTGGGCACCAACGTGCGCCCACCGGCCAGGATCGCCTTGTGCGCCTCGGCCTCCCGCTGCATGGCGTTGAGGATCTCCACGGGGTGGACCACCCCTTTGAAGACCTTGGCGAAGGCCCCTTCGACCAGGCCTTCCAGACGCTTCTCGAAGCGTTGCAGCACGCTCACCGGCTCCTCCTCGGGTCCCGAGGACATGATGGTATCCGGCCGGCGCGCGCGCAGCTCACACGCCGCTCGGCCGGCTGCTCTCGGCCCGTTCGGAAGGGCCGGGATTGTCGTGCTAATCTTTCGTCCGCCACGAACGGTAACCGCTCGTGGCGAGTGCCGGGGACAGCGTAGTATTCCCGGGGCCCGCTGGAGACAGCGGGGCCGGGGCGGCTACAGTGTTCCGGGTCGTGCCACGGGGATGTGGCGGAATGGCAGACGCGCACGGTTCAGGTCCGTGTGCCCGAAAGGGCGTGGGGGTTCAACTCCCCCCATCCCCACCACCGACGAGGGCTCCGCTTGATGCGGGGCCCTTCCGTCATATCGGGGCGTGCCGGACGTCACGCTATGCTCCGATGGATTCTGCCTCCGATGGACCAGGAGTGGCGTGTGAGTGTCGCGTTGGTGACAGGGTCGGGTGGTCTGATCGGCTCCGAGGCGGTCCGGCACTTCGCCGGCCTCGGTCTGGATGTCGTGGGCATCGACAACGACATGCGCCGGTACTTCTTCGGCGAGGACGGCTCCACCTCGTGGAGTCTGGAACGGCTCGGCCGGGACCTGGGTGGCGCGTACACCCACTTCGCGGTGGACATCCGGGACCGGGACGGCCTGGAGCAGGTGTTCAAGAAGTACGGCTCGGACATCGCCGTGGTGATCCACAGCGCCGCGCAGCCGAGCCACGACTGGGCGGCCAAGGAGCCGTACACGGACTTCGACGTGAACGCCGGCGGCACGCTCAACATGCTGGAGAACACCCGCCAGCACGCGATCGACGCCGCCTTCATCCACTGCTCGACGAACAAGGTCTACGGCGACCGGCCCAACAGCCTGCCGCTCGTCGAGTTGGAGACCCGGTACGAGCTGCCCGAGGACCACCGCTGGTACCAGGGCATCACCGAAGAGATGTCGATCGACCACTCGCTGCACTCGGTCTTCGGTGCCTCCAAGGTCGCCGCGGACGTGATGGTCCAGGAATACGGCCGCTACTTCGACATGAAGACCGCCTGCTTCCGGGGCGGCACCCTGACCGGCCCGGCGCACTCGGCCGCCGAGCTGCACGGGTTCCTGGCCTACCTGATGCGCTGCGTCATGGAGGGCAGGACATACAACCTGTTCGGCTACAAGGGCAAGATGGTCCGGGACGCGATCCACTCGCACGACGTGCTGACCGCGTTCGAGGCGTTCTTCCGGGCCCCCCGCTCCGCGGAGGTCTACAACCTCGGTGGTGGCCGGCACTCCAACACCTCCCACATCGAGGCGTTCCGGATCGCGGAAGAGATCACCGGCCGCGAGGCGCAGATCAACTACGTCGAGCAGAACCGCACCGGCGACCATCAGTGGTACGTGAGCAGCATGGCCCGGTTCGAGGCGCAGTACCCGGACTGGAAGATCACTTACGACGTGCCGATGATCCTGCGGGAGATCTACGAGGCCAACGTGGACAAGTGGGTGGCCCAGTCATGAGCGCCCGAACCAAGCGCAACGTGCTCGGCGTCCTCGTCGACGCGACCGACTACGCCACGGCGACCGACGCGGTGGTGAGCGCGGCCCACGACCGGCGCCCTCTCGCCCTGACCGCGTTGGCCGTGCACGGTGTGATGACCGGGGTGCTCGACCCGGCGCACAACGCGCGGCTCAACTCGTTCGACGTGGTCACGCCGGACGGGCAGCCGGTGCGGTGGGCGCTGAACCTGCTGCACCACGCCGGGCTCAGCGACCGGGTGTACGGGCCGACGCTCACCCTGCACGTGCTGTCGCGCTTCGCCGACGAGGGGTTGCCGGTCTACCTGTACGGCTCCACCGAGGAGACCCTCGCCCGGTTGATCCCGGCGCTGGAGCGGATGTTCCCGGCGCTGAAGATCGCCGGGGTGGAGCCGTCCAAGTTCCGTGCCGTCCAGCCTGGCGAGGATGCCGAGATCGCCGACCGGATCCGGTCCAGCGGTGCCCGGTTGGTGCTTGTCGGGCTCGGCTGCCCGCGCCAGGAGGTCTTCACGTACGCCATGCGGCCGTTGCTGGACATGCCGTTGATGGCGGTCGGCGCGGCGTTCGACTACCACGCCGGGCTGCTGCGCCAGCCCCCGCCGTGGATGCAGCGTGCCGGCCTGGAGTGGTTCTGGCGCCTCGGTCTGGAGCCGAAGAGGCTCTGGCGCCGCTACGTCATCCTGAACCCGGCCTACCTGAGCCGGCTCGCCGCGCAGAAGGTCGGCCTGTGGAAGGCCCGTCCGCCGGCACCGGCCACGGAGCGACCGGCCACCTTCTCGGTCTGAGCCCCATCGGTACGACGCGAGGCCCCACCCGGGCGCACCGGGTGGGGCCTCCTTCGTTCGGGACCGGGTCAGACGGTGAGGGTCCAGGTGTTGATGTAGCCGGTGTCGGCCGAGTAGGTGTCGCGCACCTGAAGTCGCCAGGTGCCGTCGGCGGCCTCACCCGACACGTTGACCGTGTAGGTCGCGTTCACGTTGTCGGCGCTGTCCGAGGTGCTGCTGTTCTTCAGCCGGTAGGCGCTGCCGTCCGGGGCGAGCAGGTCGATGACCAGGTCACCGCGGTAGGTGTGCACGATGTTCACCGCCACGGTGGAGGCCGAGGAGGCGTTGCGGCCGCAGCCGGAGATGGTGATCGAGCTGGTCACCGCCGAGCCGGCGTCCGGGATCGACACGTCGGTGCCGTTGGTGCCGGTGCAGCCGGTGGGCGGCGGGGTGGTGCCGCCGCTGCCCACGTAGAGCAGCAGGTTCGGCGAGCCCGAACCGGGGTTCGACACCACGTTCGGGGTCGCGTTCGACACCAGTTGGTTGCGCACCTGAGCCGGGGTCCAGCTCGGGTTGGCGCTCGCCACCAGGGCCGCCGCCCCGACCACGTGCGGCGTGGCCATCGAGGTGCCGCTGATCGTGTTGGTCGCGGTGTTGCTCGTGTACCAGGCCGAGGTGATCGACGAGCCGGGCGCGAAGATGTCCAGGCAGGTGCCGACGTTGGAGAAGGACGAACGGGCGTCCGAGCTGGTCGTCGAGCCCACAGTGATGGCTTCCGTGGTACGCGCCGGCGAGGTGTTGCAGGCGTTCGCGCCGTTGTCGTTGCCGGCCGCCAGGCCGTACGTGACACCCGAGGCGATCGAGTTGCGGACGGCGTTGTCCAGAGAGCTGTTCGCGCCGCCGCCGAGGCTCATGTTCGCCACCGCCGGCTTGATCGCGTTCGCGGTGACCCAGTCGACGCCGCCGATCACACCGGCGTTGGTGCCACTGCCGGAGCAGTTCAGCACGCGCACGCCGACGAGCTGGACGGCCTTTGCCACCCCGTACGCGGATCCGCCCACGGTGCCGGCCACGTGCGTGCCGTGCCCGTTGCAGTCGTCGGCCGACCCGCCGTCGACCGCGTCGTAGCCGGAGGTGGCCCGACCGCCGAAGTCGTTGTGGGAGAACCGGATGCCGGTGTCGATGATGTAGGCGTGCACGTTGCTCGCCGTGTTGGGATAGGTGTAGGAGCTGTCCAGCGGCAGGTTGCGCTGGTCGATCCGGTCGAGGCCCCAGGAGGGCGGGTTGGCCTGCGTGCCGAAGATCGAGACGGTGTGGTTCTGCTCGACGTACGCCACCGCCGGGTCGGCCGCGATCCGCGCGGCCGCGCTCGCGCTCACCTTGGCCTCGAAGCCACGCAGTGCCGCGCCGTAGGTGCGGGCCACCGTGCCGCCGTGGCGGCCGGAGAGCCGCTTCGCGGTGTCGCCGACCTTGTCCCGGGCGACGGCGCTGTCCTTGAGTACGACGATGTAGCTGTCCGGCACGGCGGTGGCGCCGCCGGCGGCCCGAACCACACCCACGGGTTCTGCGGCCAGGGCTGGGGTGCCGACGGCCAGCACGGTCGCCGCGGCAACCCCGATCAGCACGGACCTTCGTGGAAGACCCATCTCCTACCTCCCTCTGACCGGCGGCGGAACGTGAGCGCCGGCCCCAACCTCAATCGACATTCGCCGATCTAGCTGAGGGTAAGTCAGCCGTCGGCCGGTTGAACATGCCGAATCGTCCATAACCTTGGAGTGATGGCCCCCTACGGGCCTGGCGTCCGGGGCGAACGGGGGACGGGCCCGGATTCGCTGCGCCGTGATTCGGGAAAGACTCTCGAACATGGAGAGTCAGCTCACCATCCTGCTCCCGGTCGCCGCCGTCTGGTTGGCCGCCGGCGTCGTTGCCGACAGCCTTCCCCGGCTGCGTAACACCCGCATGCTGCGCCGGCGCGCCGGGTGGTTGCTGGTGCTGTGCCTCACCGGCGTGGCGCTCATCGCGGTGGTCCTCGGTGGTGGGCTGTTCAGTGCCGGCGGTGCGCCCGTCGACAGCGCCGCATCCGCGCTCATCCTCGCCGCAGGTCCGGCGTTGGTGGCGGCGGCCTGCTCGCTCCGACGGATCCGCCGACTGTGGGCCGGGGCGGGCGCATTCGCCAGCGCCCCCGCCACACCCACCCCGTACGGGTTGCGAGCTGCCGCAGCCCACCCGCTCGTCGGGCTGCCGTTGCAGGTGACCGCCCTGGCCGCCCTGCCGGCCGTGATCGCGGCGGCCGGCACCGACCTCGGGGCCGACCCCGGCGTTGCCGGACCGGCGATCACCGTTGGCGCACTCACGGTGGTGGCCATCGGGGTGCGACACGCGCTGCGCCACAGCCGCTTCGCCGAGCGTGCCCGGCCGGCCGCCGCACCGTCAACGACTACGGCTGGCGCTCTGCACGTATAGCAGTTCCAGGATCGACCTGGTCGCCTCGAACCAGCGGTCCAGCCAGTCCTGCGAGGGCACCGTGCCCTTCGGCGGCAACTCCATCAGCAGACCACGCAGCAGCGGGTGGTCAGCCAGGGACTCGGCCGGCTCCATCGGCCAGCCTGTCGGCGGGAACGACGGCTCGATCAGCGGGTTCGGGTCCAACGAGGGCAGCGAGAGCGGGGGATCCGCCGTCTCGGATGCGCCCTCCCGCCCACTCAGCTCCTGGTCGGTCGAGACCACCTCGGTCAGAACCGTGTCCCGACGAGCACCGCGGTACTTGCCACCGAACCGCTCCGGCTTCGCCGGACCGGTGGTGAGGTTTTCTGAACCGATCGTCGTCATCCGTCTCGCCTACTCGCTCGGTTGCGGGTCGGTCCGGCGGGTCGTCGACCAGCGCCGTACCGACCGGTTCAACGAGACGGGGGCGCTGTGGCGACGGGAATCCCGACGGAACCTCGCCGGCCGCCGCCCCACGACCGTCCGGCACGACTGCCGCGGACACGGCAGAGTCCCCGTCCGGCGAACCGGACGGGGACTCCACTGACCAGTCGGTCAGACCGCGCCGAACACACCGCCCCGGGTGCCGGCGACGAAGGCGTGCCAGTCACCCGGCGCGAAGACCAGGGCGGGGCCCGCCTTGTCCTTCGAGTCCCGCACTCCGACCGCTCCCGTCACGTACGCCACCTCCACGCAGTTGTCACAGTTCGGCCCGCTCTTCGAGCTCTTGAACCAAGCTGCCTGCGTCAGGTCCATGGGGAACCCTTTGGTCGCCATTTCCACAACGGCTCCTCTGCCAGTTTTGCGATGTGTGCGACGGACTCCTCCGGACGTATGGCCGCAGCGCGGATGTGATCGAAGATGAAGCTGTACTTCTGTAGTTCGTCGCTCTTCTCGAGGAAAAGCCCACCCGTGGCGTTCTCCGCGTACACAACATCCGGATCACCGGGCTCAGGGAAGCTGAGGATCGTGAACGTGCCGTCCATGCCGGCGTGCGCACCCACCTCGAAGGGCAGGATCTGCAGCGTCACGTTCGGCAACTCGGCCACCTCGACCAACCGCTTGAGTTGACCGCGCATCACCTCGTCCCCGCCCACCGGCCGACTTACCACCGCCTCATCGAGCACCACCCACAGATCGACCGGATCGTCCTGGGTCAATAACGACTGACGGCCCAATCGGACACGCACTCTTTGGTGTACCTGATCGGCGGTGAAGTCCGGCCGAGCGGCGCGGATCATGGCCCCGGCGTACTCCTCGGTCTCCAGCAGGCCCGGAACCACCTGCTGTTCGTACGCCCGGATCGAACTCGCCGCCGCCTCCAGCCCGACGTACGCGCCGACGAGCACCGTGCTGTACGGATGCCACCAGCCCTTTTGCCGGGCCTCCCTTGCGATCTGCACCAGCTCGTCGCTCTCGGCGCCGACCACGCCGTAGATCCGCAGCATGTCGCGTACGTCGCGCGGGGTGGCCGTGGTGTGCCCGGTCTCGATCCGGGAGACCTTCGACGCCGAGCACTCCAACTGTTCGGCGACCACCTCGATGGTGATCCCGGCGGACTCCCGCTGGCGGCGCAGCTCGGCCCCGAGCCGCCGCCGTCTGATGGTGGGACTGCGCCGCTCACTCATCGCGTGAGCCGTCCGTCACTGGTCCCCGCCGCTGGTTGCTCGACCCCACTCGGGCTACCTCCGGTAACGCGCCACTGGGTGACACCCGCCGCGGGCGCGACCGTCGACCGGCGAGCGTTCGCGACGAAAGGGGGTGGTGCCGGTCCTCGGCCGGCCGCGACGGGCGAAACCGTCCCTCAGTGTGCCGTCCGGACGCGGATGGCTTCAATAGGCCTTTCGCGCAACACACTCACGTATTGGCAAAAGTCGACGTGCAACTTGCATGAAGCACGTCCCTGATGCACTCTGTCCGTATGGCCCGGGTCACTCAGCGTTTCCTTCCGGTCCCTCGGAGTGGTGACCCCACCGATCCGAGGGTGCCGGGCACGACGCCGACCGGGCCGACGACCCCGAGACCTGCTCCGGGGTAAGGACCCCGCCGCTGCAAGCCGGCAAGCTGCGGCGGCGGGCGCGGTTCCCGGAAGCAACCGGGTGGTGGTCGGGTGGCGGCACGCCACCAGCGGGGTACGGCCCGACCACCGCCATCCGCACCACCGGTTCACGAGGCACGACCCCGTCACCGGCCGAGACGTCCCCCGTTCAGGCACCGCCGGCCCCATGCCGGCCGATCCTCCCCAGGAGCCCATGTGCTTCCCCGCACCGGTGACGTACTGCACGTGACTCGCGCGGCGAGTGTCCAGTTCCTCAGGCCGATCAAGTTCCGGGTGATCCGGGTGCTCGACTGGCCTACCTATGACGGCTGGCTCTGGCTCGACGGCTACGAGTTGAACGCCGCGGGCGACGCGGTCACCCGACGTTCGATCTTCGTCCAGCGGGAAGGGCTGCAACAGCTGCAGGCCGCTCCCGAACCCCGCCCGCACACCGTGCGGGCCCGCCGCCCGGTCGCGCGTACCCCGGTCCGGGTGGGCTGACCGACCCGATCCGCCGCCGGTGGGCGTGCCGTCGCCATAGAATCGGTACGCCCACCCCGGCACGTTCCACCCGCTCGTCAAGGACCCTGACCCTGGGATGGTCATGGTCAATCAGCCCGCCCTGCGGCGGCACCACCGCTCCCGTATCGCCTCCACCTTCGGACTCCTCGCCCTCCTCGGGGCGATGGCGGCACTCCTGGTCCTCGTCCGCGACCCGGCGATGTCGTCCACCCGGCTGACCACACCGGTGCCCGCGCCGGAGATCACCGTGCTCGACTCCGACCCGCCGACAGGCGACGGCCAGTCGGTGTACGAGCAACCCGGCTGGATCGACACCGACGCACCTGCCGATCACACCGGTGGCGTCGATCCGACCGGGCCGGCGTCCGGCCTGGGAGCCGGCGGTCAGTCCGACGGCCGTCAGACACTCGCCGAAGCAGCTCCGGCCGGGGGGCACAGCGCCACGGACATCCGCCGTTCCCTCTTCTGGTCCGGCATCTTCGGCCTCGCCATCTCGCTGGCCGGCATCGGCCTCGTCGGCACCCGCCGCCGGATGTGGTGAGAAGGCGGTCAGGGCGTGCCGGTCACCGTGGCGCTCGGCGTGGTCGGGCTCGGCGTGGTCGAGGGCTGGGCCGCAGAGACGATCAACAACACCTCGTCGTCGGTCGACACCGACGTGCCGGCCTCGGGCTCGGTGCCCACCACCGTCCCAGGTGGCAGCTCCGACGGGCGGTACACCACCCGGTAGCCCAGACCGAGCCGCGTCAACAGCCCTTCGGCGGTGGCCTGCGGCACGCCAGCGAGCGGTGGCACCGGCACCTCGGCCGGGGCATCAGTGGTCGCCGAGCTGCTCGGCGACTCGCTGCTCGGCGACGCCGACGTGGGGGCTGCGCTGGTCCGCGGCGCGCTGGGGGCGCTTGTCGGCGGGACCGACGGGGTGGACCCCGGATCGTCCCGGTCGTCATCCTGCTGGGCGAGCACCACCCAGAGCGCGCCCCCGAGCAGGCCGGCGAGGAGCAACGCCAGTACGCCCCAGAGGATCGGCAACCACCACCGCCGACCGCCCTGCTCCTCGACGTACCACTCGCCGGCGTCATCCGGCCGGGCCGAGCGCACCTCGGCGCGGCCGGACCACGCCGGCGGTATCGGGGCAGTCCGGTCGGCGGGCGTACCCGGCCGGCCGCCGGCGGACCTGTCGATCGCCACGGTCTGGTCGGGCGACGGTTCGGGACGGGCCGGGACAGTCCGGTCGATCGGTGCCGTCTCATCCGGGTCGGTGGCGGCTGGCGAAGGTTGCCGCAACTCCGGCCGGTCGCCGGCGGCTTCGCTCGGCAGCGGCCGGTCAGTGGCGGCTCCGGTCGGCAGCGGGCGGGTCCGGTCGTCGTCGTGCTCGTCGGCGGGAGGCTCCTGGCGGTCGTCGCTCATCGCACGTCCTTTCCCGAACCCGGGCGGGCGTCCTGGCCCTCGACCGCCAACCTAACCGCCCACCGGGCCATCGGTGGGGATCAGCGTTGCGAGCCGCGCCGGTCGTCGGCCAGGCAGAGCGGCGGGTACGCGCTCGAAGGCCCGACCCGCCGGCCAGGAATCAGAGCGTGGGTTTCGGAGACGGTTGGTCGTCGGAGTCCGCCCCACACCAGATGCTGACCTGGTCGTTCCACCGGGCCGGGCCGTCTTCGGCGGGCTCCTGCCGGTTGACCTTCCCACTGCGTCCGCTGACGTAGCGCGGGTAGAGGCCGGCGTCGACCAACTCGTCGGCGGCTTCCGCGCAGCGCTCGCCGACCACGTCGGGCACCTCGGCGGCCGGCGCCGGCCCGGCGACCTGTAGTTGCACGGTCGTCCCCCGAGCGACCTCGGTGCCCACGTCCGGTGTGGTGCTCTCGACCGTACGGCCGACGCCGCCGCCGAAGACCAACCGCCAACCAAGCCGCTGCTTGCGCAGGGTGTCCCGGGCCTGCTCGAAGTCGGTGCCGATCACCGGCGGCACGGTCAGGCCGGCACCCTTGGTGGAGGTGGCGGAGGTCTGGACCGCCGACGGTGTCGGCCGCCCGGTGCTCGGTCGTGGTGCGGTGGCTCGAGTTGTCGGCGCGCCAGCCGTGGTCGCGACGGCCAGCGGGTCACCAGAGGGTGTGTCGTCCTCGCCGGCCAGCAGCCAGCCACCCGTCGCGCCGACGGCGGCGAGCAGCACCGCCGCCAACCCGCCACCGAGCACGACGCTGGCCCGGCCCGCGCCGCCACCGGCGGCATTCTGCTGGCCCGTGTTCGTGTCCGTCATAACGCCCACCGCCTCATCACCGGCGACCGTACCGCCCGCCGCCCAATCCGCCGCACCTGTGGTCCACACCGGCGGGTCGTTGCGACTCGCCGCGCCGACGACGGGACGTTACGCTGCCCGGCATGGCCAGACAGGGCTGGGGAGTGTCGATCGCGACGGCGATCGGGGTCGCTGCCGGTGCGGGTGCCGCACAACTGGGCTTCGGCTACGGGCTCGGCGTCATCACCTGGACGCCCACCGATGCCGCAGCGACCGACACCGCCTGGGCGGACGGCCTCGCCTGGGCCACCTGGCTCGCCGCCAGTTCGACTGTCCTCGGCGCGGTCTGCGCGCAGCGGCTCCACCAACGGAACGCCCCGGCAAGGACCGCCTCCTCTGCGGAAACCTCGATGCTTGTGGAGACCGCGCCTGACGAAGTGGCCCGCCACGAGAGCCCGCACGTCGGTGATCGGGCACCGGGATCGGTCGACGGGACTTCACCGGCCGCCGCCGCTGCCCGGCCGGAGATGGCGGGCACCCCGCAACCGGTGGCCAACCCGCCGGTCCAGGACCGCGGTGGCCTGCTGCGCCGGGTGGCCCTGGCACTCGGCGCCGGGTTGGGCGGGCTGGTCACGGTGCTGCTGATCGCCGTACCCGCGCGGGTGGCGACCGGCGCGGACACCGGCGCACCGCAACGGACGGCCGCCGTACAGGCGACCGTGGGCATCCTGATCGGCGTCCTCGTCGCGCTCTGGGCGCTTCGCTCCCGAGCCGCCGCGGTCAACGTGACCGCGACGGCCGCCTGGCTCTGGCTGCTCGCGGTGGTCTCGGTCATCGACGGTGTACGCGTCGGACGCGGGCTCACCGGCGCGCAACTCGGCACCTGGCAGTTCGACCCGGACCACGCCCGCTACTGGATCGGGGGCCAGCTCTACTGGCCCGGCGCGCTGCTGGCGCTGGTACCGGCGATACTGATCGGCGTGCTTGCCGCCCGGCGATCGGCCCGCTCGGGCGGGCACCGGGTGGGTGCGGCGGCCTCGGGCGCGGCAGGCCCGGTGCTCGTCGCGCTCGCCTACCTGAGCACCCTGCCGCACTGGTCGACACTGGGGCCGGCGCAGCTCTCCACCCAACTGATCGCCCCGTACGCGGTGATCGCCGGCGTCGGCGGCTCGGTGTTGGCCGCGCTCCTCGCCGAGCGAGCCGAGCGGACCAACCCGGCTGAACGGAGTGCGGTTGCTCGGGTGCAAACGGCCGATCCGACACCGGTCGCCGAGAGCGAACCCGTGCCGCCGGCCGCCGGCTCGTCGGCCGAACCCTCCACCGCACCGTCCGAGCCCCCCACCGGGACCGTAGCCTCGACGACCGGCACCGCGGGTCGGCGCAGGAAGGCCACCGTTCCGTCGCAGCTACCCAGAACGGGTCCGCTGCCCGAGGAGGGCACCGCCGCACCGCAGGTGCCCGGACCGCAGGTGCCCGGACCGCAGGTGCCCGGACCGCAGGTGCCCGGACCGCGCACGGCCCCGGAGCGCACGGCCCCAGAGCGCACGGATCCAGCCCTTCGCGCCGACGCCACGCCGGAGGACCCGGCCCCCGGCAGCCGCCGCACCCGCGCAGCCCGCCGAACCCCCACCGACTAACCGCACAAACCACCCAACCCTCACCCGGCCACCCGCCCGGCTGCCCACCCCACTGCCCATACCGCCGCCCGCCTCGTTGATCATGAAGTTGTTGCCTGCCCACCCGTCGTGTCCGGACAACAATTTCATGATCAACGCGCATGGGGTCGGCGCGCACGGGGGTCGGGCACAGGGCCGGGCAGGGCGGGTGCGGGTGCGGGTGCGGTTAGAGGGTTGGCCAGGTGTGGACGGGTTCGTTGGTGCGCTGGAGATCGGCGTAGCGCCGAACCATGTGGTGCAGGGCGGCCGCTCGGTCCATGCCCTGACGCCGCTCCGCCGCCCAGACCGTCTCGGTCTGCCAGACGGCACCGTTGCGGCCGGTACGGCAGCGCTGCTCGATGATGCCGAGCAGCCGGTCCCGCTGCTCGGGGGCGACACCGAACCCGTCCAGGCCGGCGGCGGCGGTGGGCAGGAGTTGATCGAGGACCAGCTTGGTGACCGGCACGTCACCGAGCCCGGGCCAGTGCAGCACGGCGTCGAGGCCACGTCGGGCGGCGGCGTGGAAGTTCTCCTCGGCCGAGCTGAAGGTCAGTTGACTCCAGATCGGGCGGTCCGCCTCGGCCAGACCGCGCACCAGCCCGAAGTAGAAGGCCGCGTTGGCAAGCATGTCCACCACCGTCGGACCGGCTGGCAGCACCCGGTTCTCCACCCGCAGGTGGGGGCGGCCGTTCATGATGTCGTAGACCGGACGGTTCCACCGGTAGACGGTGCCGTTGTGCAGCCGCAGCTCCCCGAGCTGAGGCACACCACCGGCGTGCAGGACCTCCACCGGGTCCTCGTCCTCGCAGATCGGCAGCAGGGGCGGAAAGTATCTGACGTTCTCCTCGAACAGGTCGAAGATCGAGGTGATCCACCGTTCGCCGAACCACACCCGTGGGCGTACGCCCTGAGCCTTCAGCTCGTCCGGGCGGGTGTCGGTGGCCTGCTGGAACAGGGCGATACGCGTTTCGGCCCACAGTTGCCGCCCGTACAGGAAGGGGCTGTTCGCTCCGACCGCCACCTGCACGCCGGCGATGGCCTGGGACGCGTTCCAGTAGTCGGCGAAGCTGTCCGGGGCGACCTGGAGATGGAACTGGAGGCTCGTGCAGGCAGCTTCGGGGGCGATCGAGTCGGTGTGGGTCCGCAACTGCTCGACGCCGCGGATGTCCAACTCGATGTCTTCGCCCCGGGCGCCGACGATCTGGTCGTTGAGCACCCGGTAGCGCTCGTTGGTGGAGAGATTGTCCTCGACCAGGTGCCCCTCGGTGAGGGTGGGCAGGATGCCGACCAGGACGATCTTCGCGTCGGACCGGGCGGCCCGTTCGTCGGCCCGGGACAGACTGCCGCGCAGGTCGTGCTCGTAGTCGGCGAAGCCGGCGCCCTCGATCAGTCGGGGCTCGGCGTTGAGTTCCAGGTTGAACTGCCCCAGCTCGGTCTGGAAGAGGGGGTCCGCGATGTCGGCGAGGATCTCCTCGTTGCGCATCGCCGGCTCGGCGGCCGAGTCGACCAGGTTGAGCTCGATCTCCAAGCCGGTCATCGGGCGGTCGGCGTCGAAGCCGAAGTCGTCGAGCATCAGGGCGAAGACGTCCAGGCAGCGCCGCACCTTCTGCCGATAGCGGACGCGATCGTCCCGGGTGAAGGCGCCCTCTGAGACGTCCCTGCCCATGTGTCCTCCCGACGGCCGGCGCGGTTCGGGATCATGCCGTCCCGGAAGCGCTTTGTGAAGCATCCACGGTAAGAGCGCCCACCTGACCGGGGCCAGAGGCCGACGGCGGTGATCCGACCTCGGCCGGCGCGGACGCGCTCGTGGCGCCATCACTACCCCGTCACCGCCCGGCTGGACCCGATGGCGGTACGAACAAGTCGTGACAATTACCACGGGCGGAGACGACGCAGGGCCCGCGCCGACGTACGGCGCGGGCCCTGCGTACCGGATCGCCGCGAGGGTCCCCCCGGGCCCTCCGGCCATCCAAGGCGATCAGGCCTGACGGACGGCCTCGCCCTCGATCTCAATCTTGATCTTGCGGCTGACCAGCACGCCCCCGGTCTCCAGGGCGACGTTCCAGGTCAGGCCGAACTCCTCACGGTCGATCTCGGTGCTCGCGGAGAAACCGAAGATGTCCTGGCCGAACGGGCTGCGGCCGACACCCTCGAACTCCACCTCCAGCTCGACCGGCCGGGTGACGTCCTTGATGGTCAGCTCACCGGCGAGCACGAACTCGCCGCCACGACGGGACTTGACCCCGGTGCTGCGGAACTCGAGCGTCGGGAACTTCTCGGCGTCGAGGAACTCGGGGCTGCGCAGGTGCGCGTCCCGGTCGGCCTGGGTGGTGTCGACGCTTGCGGCCTGGATGGTCGCGACGACTGACGACTGCAGCGGGTCCTCGGCGACGGTGATCGTGGCGGTCGCCTCGTTGAACTCACCGCGGACCTTGCTCACCATCATGTGCCGGGCAACGAAGCCGACCCGCTTGTGCGCCACGTCGAGCGCGTAGGTGCCGGCCGCCGGGATGGTGAGGCCGTCCCAGTCGCGGGTAACCGCTTCGATGCTGCTGGTCATGCTGCTGCCCTCCGGAAGATTGTTGAATAGCCCAACGACTGCTTGAACAACTATAACTACAACAACATTCCCCGTGTCAAGCACTGGTATGATGAACGGGTGACCAACGCCTTCGACGATCCCCGGATCACCGCCGTCGGCCTGCTCTTCGAGGCGCACGCCGGGCTGTCAGCCCGGTTCAACGCCCAACTCGAGGAGCACGGCCTCTCCGCGGTCGAGTTCGAGGTCATCACCCGACTGGCCCGCTCGCCGGGCAACCAACTACGCATGACCGACCTCGCCGCGCAGACCTCACTGTCGACAAGCGGAGTGACGCGGGTGGTGGACCGGATGGAACGCGACGGGCTGCTCACCCGCCGGGCCTGCCCGAACGACCGCCGCAGCTCGTACGCGGTGGTCACCGCCGCTGGAATGCAACGCCTCAACGAGACGCTGCCCGGGCACCTGCAGATGATCGAGCAGTGGTTCACCGGGCAGCTCGACCCCGAGGCGCTGGCGGCCCTCCTCGACGGTTTGCGCCGAGTCCGCGACGCCGCCCACCCGTGCGCCACCGCCGGCAGTGACGACGCCGACCCGGAGCAGGCCGCCGCCACCGACAGCGCCAATCGACGACACTGAGCGAGCACCCGTTGCCAGATGGTGACAGCGGCAGAAAGACCGGCAGAACTGGCCCCGCCAAGCTGGAGGATTCGGTCCAAGCCGACTTTCTGTCACCGCCCCGGTGGCAGGCTTCCAACACCGGGGATCACCGGGGGGTGACGGCGCGGGCGATCAGCGAGGGGTAGCACCAAAGGGGGCTCTTCGCCCGCGCCACTCCCCCGTCACGATCCTCGCGGCACCCGAACGGGCACCGATCCACCGCAACTACCGAGTCGGTCCACCCCGGGCCGCGTTCAGCGCGTAGAGCAGGCCCGACTCGTGCGGCAACAACCTGATGCCGCTCTCCACACAGACCCGGTCCACGCGATCGAGCACCGCCGGGTCCGCAGTGCTCGCAGCCAGTCCTACAAGCGCCTCCACCACGTCGCGGCGATCCGGCCCCGCGTGGTCGGCCGCAGCAGCGAACCACTCGGCAGCCAACTCCCGGTCACCCCGGTGCAGCGCCACGTTCCCCTCGATCAGGGCGCAGAGCCCGGCCTCCGGCCCGCCCCAGGCCAGCGCCGCGTCGTCCGACTGACGCGGACGCGGCACGGTAGGCCGGGCCGGCAGCGCCTCCACACCCCCGGCGCGTAACTCGATCAGCACCTCGGTCGCCTCCGCGACCCGCCCGTCCTGGGCGAGCGCCAGCCCCACGGTGCCGAGCACCCGACGGCGGCCCCCGGGATCACCAAGCTCGGACAGCGCCGCCATCGCCCTCCGGCCACGGTCGATGGCGTCCGCGTACCAGCCCTCCAGGCGGGCGACCTCGGCACGATTGGCCCAGCCGAGCACCCGCAGTCGCTGTTCCCCACTCTCGGCGGCGAGTCGGTCCACCGCAGCGAGCCGACGGCGGGCCGCAGCCAGCTCACCCGCGCGGATCTCGTGCCAGGCGAGGCTGTTCTGAGCCACCGCCAGGTCCCGGGTCCGACCGTTACGGGCCGCCAACCGCAGCAGCGCCTCGGCCTGCTCGCGAGACTCGTCCTGCCGCCCGACGGAGATCAGCAGGGTGCCGAGCACGTTCCGCGCCTCCAACTCGCCGGTGACGTCGCCGGCCCGTCGGAAGGTGTCCAACGCCGCTTGCGCCGTCGACAGCTCCTCGGCACCCGCGCCGTGCTCGGCCGCGAGCCTGGCGACCCCGAGGGCCGCCCAGCCCCGCAGGAGAGGATCGGCGTCAGCGGTACGCGGATCCGCGAGCAGGCGCCGCAGCCACTGCCGCCCGACGACGTCGCGCCCGCGGAACCGCCACCAGCGGGTCAGGCAGGCCGCCAGCCGCAGTGCGGTCAACGGGTCGTCGGTGGCCGCGTGGGCCAACGACGTACTGATGTCACTGCTCATCTGGTCCAGGCGGCGCACCGCGTCGGGTAACCGTGGGCCGACCAGATCGCCCGCGGTCCGTGCCACCAGGCGCGCGATGACCTCCGCGTGTCGACGCCGGATGCAGGTCAGCTCACCACCACCGACCGCCTGCTCGACGGCGTAGTCACGGACCGCGTCGAGCAGGCGGAACCGGAACGACCCGGTTCCGCGTACGCTCAGCAACCCCAACTCGACCAAGCGGTCCAACAGCGGAACGGGGTCGATCGCCACCGTGCCGTCCCGGTCGGCCTCGTCGGCGAGCATCTCCTCGGCCAACTCGACCGACCAGCGGTTACCGAAGACGGCGAGCTGCCGCAGCGCGGCCCGCTCGTCCGGCGCCAACAGTCGGTAACTGAACGCCACCGCGTCCCGCAGGGTGACCGCGACCGCCGTGGGGGTGTCGGGTCCGCTCGCCCGACCGGGGAGCACCTCCGGCGCGTCCCAGCCCGGTTGGGCGGACGACTCCGCAGGAGTGGCCAGGTCGAGCACCCGGTCGCCGTACCGGTCCAGCAGTTCGGTGAGGTCGAGGAGCCGACCCCGGGCGGCCATCAGTTCGATGGCCAACGGCAGCCCGCCCAACCGGCGGACCAGGGCGGCGAGCGCCGGCAACTCCGCCGAGGTGGGCGGCTCCCGGCGGACCTGAGCGAGCCGGGCGGTGAACAACGCGACCGCCGGCCACGACTCGAGGTCGTCGTGCTCAGCCTCCGGTGGTGGCACGTCGAGCGGCGCGACCGGCCAGACCCGCTCACCGGGCAACCCGACCGGGTGCCGCCCGGTGACGAGCACCCGCAGCGCGGGCAGTGCGCCGAGCAATCGGTGCAGGGTTGCGGCCACCGGGCCCGGCGCCCGCTCCACCGCGTCCATCACCAGCAGTGCCGGCCGTCCGGCGAGCAGAGCCACGAGTTCGGAGAGGCGTGCCGCGCCGAGCACGGACATCGATGCGGCGAGCACATCCGGACCATCCGAGCCCTCGCCGACCAGCACCCCGGCGACACCGGCCGGATGGGCGGAGGCCACCAGGTGCGCCACCGACGTCGCCAGGGCGGTCTTGCCGACACCTGCCAACCCGACGAGGCTCACCAACCGGGGCCCTCGCGCCGCGGTGAGCATTCCGGCCAACTCGGTGAGGTCGCGCTCCCGGCCGATCAGGGCGACCGGCGGCGGAAGCGGGACCGACGGATCGGCGGGAGCGGCCGCCGAGGTGACGGTGCCGCTGACCGTGAACGTCGTCGTCGAGGTGCCGTCCGGTGCGGTCGGATCGGCACCGCGGGACGCGGCCATGAACGCCGCCCGGCTGGTGCCGGTCAGCTCCAGCGCCCCGGCGAGCAACTCGACTGTGGTGCGTTGCGGTCGAACTGACCGACCACGCTCCAGGTCACGCACCGTCCGCACACCCACCCCGGCCCGGGACGCCAACTCGGCCTGGGTCAGGCCGGCGGCGCGTCGATGCCCGCGGAGCAGCTCCGGGAGGGTGGTACGCCCAGCCGGGCTCCGCGACCGGTCATGATCCGGAGTCATGGGCACGAAGAGTACGGATCGACTCCGACCATCGGCAGTCGAACGTCGGGCTACTGACGCCCGCTCGCCGAAACCCGACAGCCGTACGGGCAGCCCGCCCGGAACGACTGACCGATCAGTCCGGCTGGACCGCTCAGAGACCCAGGTCCCGAGCGATGATCATGCGCTGCACCTCACTGGTGCCCTCGCCGATCTCCAGGATCTTGGAGTCCCGCCAGAACCGGGCAACCGGGTACTCGTTCATGAAGCCGTACCCGCCGTGGATCTGGGTGGCCTCCCGGGCGTTGTCCACCGCGATCGTGCTGGCGTGCAGTTTCGCGATGGCGGCCTGCCGCTTGAACGGCTCGCCGGCGAGCATCCGCGCGGCGGCGTCGTAGTAGGCCAACCGAGCGGTGTGCGCCTTCAGCTCCATGTCCGCGATCTTGAACTGGATGGCCTGGTTCGCGCCGATCGGCTGACCGAAGGCGTGCCGCTCCTTGGCGTACTTGATGGACTCGTCGACGCAGCCCTGGGCCAGGCCGACGGCCAACGCGGCGATGGCGATCCGACCCTCGTCGAGGATGCGCAGGAACTGGGCGAAGCCCCGACCGCGCTCGCCGAGCAGGTTGGCGGCCGGCACCCGGCAGTCGTCGAAGGTCAGCTCGTGGGTGTCCGAGGCGGTCCACCCCACCTTGGAGTAGCCGGGCGCAACGGTGAACCCGGGCGTGCCGGTCGGCACGATGATCGTCGACAACTCCTTGGAGCCGTCCGGGTTCGTGCCGGTCACCGCGGTGACGGTCACCATCGCCGTGATGTCGGTCCCCGAGTTGGTGATGAACGCCTTCGAACCGTTGATCACCCACTCGTCGCCGTCCAGCACCGCCCGCGTCTGGGTGCCGGCGGCGTCCGAGCCGGTGCCCGGCTCGGTGAGCCCGAAACCGGCCAACGCCTCGCCGCTGAGCAACCGGGGCAGCCAGGTCGCCTTCTGCTCCTCGGTGCCGAAACGGTAGATCGGCATCGCGCCGAGCGAGACCGCCGCCTCCAGGGTGATGGCCACGCTTGAGTCGACCCGGGCCAACTCCTCCAGGACCAGGCAGAGCGCGAAGTAGTCGCCGCCCATCCCGCCGTGTTCCTCGTCGAAGGGCAGGCCGAACAGGCCCATCTTGCCCATCTGCCGGATCACCTCGTACGGGAAGGTGTGCCGCTCGTAGTGCTCCGCGATGACCGGGGCGACCACCTCTCGGGCGAAGTCCCGCACGCTCTCGCGCAGCGCCGCTTGTTCGTCGGTGAGCCGGAAGTCCATCTCATCCTCCTGTAAGGACGGTCCGCCGCGGCGCTCGTGACGCCGGGGCGGATCGCTGTGCGGGCCCGGGTCGGTGATCAGACCGGGGTGACGCCGTGCCGACGGCGGGAGAACTGCCGATCCTTGGTGGCCGCCGCCGCGAATCGACGGACCAGCTCGGCGCGCAGGTCGTGCGGCTCGACGATGGTGTCCACCACCAGCTCGCTGGCGAGCCGGACGACGTCGATGTCCTGCTCGTACTCGGCGCGCTTGGCGGCCACGAAGGCGGCCCGCTCGGCCTCGTCCTCGATGGCGGCGATCTTGTTGGCGTAGACCGCGTTCACGGCGGCTTCGGCACCCATCACGGCGATCTTCGCGGTCGGCAGCGCGATGGTCGCGTCCGGCTCGAACCCGGGACCGGCCATCGCGTAGAGACCGGCGCCGTACGCCTTGCGGACGACCACGCAGATCTTCGGCACCGTCGCCTCGGAGATCGCGGTGATCATCTTTGCGCCGTGCCGGATGATGCCCTGCTTCTCCACCGCGCTGCCGACCATGAAGCCGGGCACGTCGCTGAGGAACAGCAGGGGCACGTTGAACGCGTCGCAGAGCTGCACGAACCGGGTGGCCTTGTCGGCCGAGTCGACGAAGAGCACGCCGCCCTTGAACATCGAGTTGTTGCCGACCACCCCGACGACGTGACCGTCCAAACGGCCGAAGCCGATCGTCAGCTCCTTGGCCCAGAGCGCCTGGATCTCGAAGAACGAACCCTCGTCGAGCAGACCCTTGACGTACCGCCGCATGTCGAACGCCTGCCGCTCGCTCGCCGGCACCAACGCCGCCAGGTCGGCCTTCGCGGGCGCGGGGACGGCTGGCGCGGTCGGCGGCGCCTGGGTCCAGTTCGCCGGCAGGTACGACAGGTAGGTCTTCACGACGTCGAGCGCGTCGGCCTCGGTCTTGCAGAGGAAGTGCCCCACACCGGATTCGGCGGTGTGCACCTTCGCCCCGCCCATGGCCTCCAGCGTGGTCTTCTCGCCGGTGACCATCTCGACCATCCGGTCGGAGCCGAGATACATGCTCGCGTTGCCGTCGACGAGCGCCACCACGTCGCAGAACGCCGGGATGTACGCCCCACCCGCGGCGCTCGGACCGAACAGCGCGCAGACCTGCGGAATCGAGCCCGACGCGCGGACCTGGTTCCAGAAGATCTTGCCGGCGCCGCGCCGGCCCGGGAACAGATCGACCTGATCGGTGATCCGGGCGCCGGCCGAGTCGACCAGGTAGACCATCGGAACACTCGTGGAGTACGCGCGCTCGATGATTCGAATGATCTTCTCGACCGTGCGGGCGCCCCAACTGCCGGCCTTGACGGTGGAGTCGTTGGCCATCAGGCAGACCTGCCGACCGTCGATGGTGGCGGTGCCGGTGACCACACCGTCGGCGGGAAGCCCGTCGGCGAGGGCGTTGGCGTAGAGGCCGTCCTCGACGAAGGAGCCCTCGTCGACCAGGAGCGCGACCCGCTCCCGGGCGAAGAGCTTGCCCTTGGCGGCGTTGGCCGCGTGGTATTTGTCCGCGCCGCCGGACCGGGCCCGCTTGCGCAGTTGCTCAAGTGCCTCACCGTCGAGCGTCACGCCGACTCCTCCGCCATACTGACCTGAACGATCGTTAGGCTAGCGCATGGGTACGACTGTCGGCGACCTACGAGCGAACCAGACAGCCGGACCGAGAGCAAGACATTGAAAAACATGAATACTTGTCGCTAGGCTCCTGACACCCCCTCCTCCCGGATTGGAGTCAGCGATGACCTCACGACTCAATCGGCTCGCCGTCGCGATGCTCGCGACGGCACTCGCCACCCTCGGTGTCACGGTCGCCAACCCGTCGCCCGCGTCCGCCGCCATGACCATCTGCTACAACACCAGCCAGGCGGGCAACTACGCCGGCACCGCCAACCAGGCCGCCTCGATCTGGAACAACGCCACCGTCAACCTGACGCTCTCCGCCAACTGCGGCTCCAACCTGCGCATCTACCAGATCACCGGCGGCGGCTCGTACGCCGTGCGGACCAGCCTCGGCAACGGCCGGGTCTACATCGACACCCAGCAGGCGGCGCAGTACAGCCCGCTGCGGATCATGACGCACGAGATCGGGCACATCCTCGGCCTGCCGGACAACTACAACGGGAACTGCTCGCTGTTGATGTCCGGTGGCAGCGCCGGCACCAGCTGCACCAACCCGTACCCGAGCAGCGCCGAGGCGAACCGGGTCAGCAACCTCTTCGCCGGCACGTTCAGCGCCACCGACCGCAGCGCGGACATCTTCCGCGACAGCTGGCCGGGCGCGCTCACCCCGGTGAGCTGACGAACCTGACACAGGGAAGGGGCCGGCGCGTTCGCCGGCCCCTTCGCCGCGTCCTCAGCTCGGCAGCGGAGTCAGCCGGGTACGCGGGCCGGCCCGGAGCACACCCGACGGCAGCTTCTTACCGAGCAACTCCTCGGCCAACTCGGCCGCCTCGACCAGAGCCGCCAGGTCGATGCCGGTGTCGATGCCCATGTCGTGCAGCATGTGCACGGCCTCCTCGGTGGCCAGGTTGCCGCTGGCTCCGGGGGCGTACGGGCAGCCACCGAGGCCACCGACGCTGGCGTCGAACTCGGTCACCCCCAGCTCCAGGGCGGTCAACAGGTTGGCCAGCGCCGTACCCCTGGTGTTGTGGAAGTGCAGCAGGACCGGCACCTGCGCGTTGCGGTCGCGTACCGCGGTCAGCAGCTCGCGGACCCGGCGTGGGGTGCCCATGCCTGTGGTGTCACCGAACGCGACCCGGTCCGCGCCGTCGCGGACCACCCGGTCCACGATGCTGGCCACGCGCTTCGGGGCGATGTCCCCCTCGTACGGGCAGCCGAAGCTGGTCGCCACGATCACCTCGACCCGCGCGGACGCGCCGTGCAGCAGGTCGATCAACTCGGCGATGTCGTCCAGCGACTCGTCGGTCGACCGGTTGACGTTGCGCCGGTTGTGCGTGTCGCTCGCCGACACCACCACCTCGATCTCGGTGAAGCCGGCCGCGAGGGCGCGCTGGGCGCCCCGGGTGTTCGGCACCAGCGCGGAGTACCGCACTCCGTCGGCCTTGACCGCCCGCTGCCACACCTCGTCGGCGTCGGCCATCTGCGGAATCGCCTTCGGGTGCACGAACGACACTGCCTCGATCCGGCGTACGCCGGTGCCGGAGAGGGCGTCGAGCAGCCGGACCTTGGCATCGGTCGGGATCGGGTCCTCGTTCTGCAACCCGTCCCGTGGCCCCACCTCACGGATCGAGACGAAATCTGGCAGTTGACTCATCGGTCACCTCGCTGTGACGTCGGATCGGGACAGGGTGTTGGCCCCTTTGCTCTGCTGCCGAATATGCACCAGTCACTGTCCGTCATCCAGGACGACCGCTGGCGCGTATAGGGCAGCAGAGCAAAGGGCGGGTGAACCAGTCTGCCTTGCCAGGCCGCCAGACCGCCGGGCCGCCAAGCCACCAGACCGGCGGCGGGACGCCGGTCAGCGCATCCGGGAGACGATGCCCGTGTCGTAGGCGCCGGAGCGGAACTCCTCGTTGGTCAGCAGCTCGGCGAAGAAGGGAACGTTGTTCTTCGGACCCTCGATCTGGAAGGCGGCGACCGCATCCCGGGCGCGGTCGAGCACCTGCTCGCGGGTGTCGCCGCTGACGATCAGCTTGGCCAGCAGACTGTCGTAGAACGGGGTGACCGTGTTGCCCTCGGTGTAGCCCGAGTCCACCCGGACGCCCTCACCCGTCGGCTCCACCCACGTCCTGATCACACCCGGGCCGGGCAGGAAGCGCTTCGGGTCCTCCGCGTTGATCCGCATCTCGATGGCGTGGCCACGGGGGGTCAACGCGTCCGGGTCGAACGTCGGCGCCAACCCGGAGGCCACCCGTAGCTGCTCCTCGACCAGATCGATGCCGTAGACGTACTCGGTCACCGGGTGCTCCACCTGCAACCGCGTGTTCATCTCCAGGAAGAAGAAGTCTTCGGAACCGGGAGCAGCGCCGGCAGCGTCCCGCTGACGCGGGACCAACAGACACTCCACCGTGCCCGCGTTGCGATAGTCGACCGCCTCGCCGGCCCGCACCGCCGCGGCCAGGAGGCGGGACCGCAGCTCCGGCGAGACCGCCGGCGACGGGGACTCCTCGACAAGCTTCTGGTTGCGGCGCTGCACCGAACACTCCCGTTCGCCGAGCGCCACCACCCGACCGTCGGCCAGGCCGAGGATCTGCACCTCGACGTGTCGTACCCGGGGAAAGTACCGCTCGATCAGCACCGAGCCGTCCCCGAACATCCGCTCGGCGAACGCGCGCACCTTGTCGTACTCGGTGCGCAGCGCGGCTTCGTCGACGGCCACGCCCATGCCCATGCCGCCGCCACCGGCGGCGGCCTTGACCATCACCGGGTAGCCGATCTCGGCGGCGGCCGTGACCGCCGCGTCCAGGTCGGCGGCCGGGTCGCTGGTGCCGGGCGCGACCGGAACGCCGGCCGCCGCCATCAGGTTCCGTGCATTGATCTTGTCGCCCATCGCGGTGATCGCGTCCGCGCCGGGCCCGACCCAGATCAGGCCGCTCGACTCGACGGTACGGGCGAACTCCGCGTTCTCCGACAGGAAGCCGTACCCGGGGTGGATGGCCTGTGCACCTGTCGCCTTCGCAGCGGCGAGGATCGCCTCCGTGTTGCGGTAGCTCAGCGCCGGATTCGGTGGGCCGATCAGGACAGCCTCGTCCGCCTCGGCGACGAACGGCAGATCGGCGTCGGCCTCCGAGTGCACCGCGATCGCGCGGATCCCGAGCCGCTTGGCGGTCCGGATGATCCGGCGTGCGATCTCGCCCCGATTGGCGACAAGCAGTGACTCGATCATTTTTCCTCCCGGCGTCCGGATGGTGGGACGCCGTCAGGAAATCACGACCGACACGCTTCTGACGAGTCGGCTCAGGCGAGCAGCGCGGCCAGTGTCGCGCCGCGCAGCAGCTCGGCGCGGCGTCGCCGGTCCACCTCACCACCGAGGAACGGGGTCGAGTTCATCAGGCCGAACGCGGCGTGCGCCAGCACCCGCGCCTCGCCGTCGGGCATGCCCGGGTGCAGCGCTGTGAGCACCGTCACCCACTCCTCGACGTAGAGCCGTTGCAGGCGACGGATCCGCCGACGCGGCTCCTCGGGCAGGCGGTCAAGCTCGTGCAGGTGCAACGCGATGACCGCCGGGTTGGCCAGCGCGAACTCGACGTGGAAGTCGATAAGCGACTCCAGCACGCCGCGCGGGTCGTCCGAGCGCCCGGCGGCCCGTTCCCGCCCACCGGCCAGCAACCCCTCACTCACCGGGATCAACGCGGCGGCAAGCATGGCCTCCTTGCCGGCGAAGTGGTGGTAGAGCGCCGGACCGGTGACCCCGGCGGCCGCGCCGATGTCGTCCATCGACACGCCGTGGTAGCCACGCGCCGCGAACAGACCGACCGCGATCTCCAGGATCTCGTCCTTGCGGGACCTGCGCCGGCCCGCACCCGCCGTACCCCGTGCCTGCTGCTCCACCGTCACCGGGCAAGCCTAGACCGCGAGAGGCCCGCGTTGGTTGCCGGTCAGTTCCGTCCGCCGCCGACCGGGGCCGCCCCTGACCTGGCCAGGGGCGGCCCGCGACGGTCAGTCGTCCTCGTCCAGGTCGTGCTCCGACCGTAGTGCGGTGGCCTCCGCCGGCCGATCGAGCAGGTCCAGCACCCGCGCCAGCAGCCAGGCCGTCTGACGGACCTGCCGCGAGCCGGCCGGCATCCCACCGAGTACGCGGCGCAGCAGCGGTTCGGCCTCGGCCGGCCGTTCCAGGCGCACCAGCAGCTCACCGGCGAGGGCCTCCACCTGGGCGGCCTCACCGAACGCCTCGATCGACCGAAACCGCTCCGGCACCCCGGTGAGCCGGCCCAACGCCTCGTCCAGCCGGTCCTCCCCGATGAGCACCCGCGCGCCGGTCTCGGCCGCCAGCGCCAGCTCGTACGTCACCGCCGGTTCGGCCTGCCCGGCCAGCTTCGCCGCCAACCCGTCCACCACCGCGACGGCGCGCAACGCCGCGTCGCGGTCGTCGGCCCAGAACCAGGCGTACGCCTCCCGCCGGCGGGCACGCAGTTCGTCAAGCGGCAGGTCGCCGAGCCGGTACGCCTCAGCCGCGGCGGCGAACCGCTCGCCGGCCGCCGCGTCCCGGTCGGCGTCGTAGAGGACGCCGCCGGCCTCCTCGAGCACCTGCGCCCGGTGCGGGAGGTTGTCCGGCCCGTCCAGATTGCGGGCCAGCTGCTCCAGCAGGGCCAACGCCGGGTCGATCTCGCCAAGCCCGGCGTAGACACCGGCCAGCAGGTGTCGACAACGGTCGGCTTCCGCCTGTGCGCCCAGCCGGTCCAGACCGAGCACCGCCTCCTCGGCGACCTCGGCGGCTTCGGCGAGCCGGCCCACCACCCGGTACGCGTTCGCCAGCTCCCAACGCAGGAACGCGTCCCCCTCGGCGCCCCGCTCCACGCACAGCGTCACCGCCTCGACGAAGTCGTCCACCGCGTCGACGGCCTGCCCGGCCGAGAGCAGCGCCCGGGCGCGGGCGACCCGGATGGGCAGCTCCGCGTCCGCAGGTGCCACCGTCAACGCCTCGTCGCAGGCGGCCACGGCGTCCGCCGGATCGTCGACAAGCCGCGCGTACGCCAGGCAGGCGCCCGTGACCACCTCGTCGACGCCCAGCTCCCGACCGATCCGGCGGGCCTCGTCGACGGCGGTACGGGCCTCGTCGAACCGGTCCAGTTGCTCCAACACGTGCCCTCGGTGCAGCGCGACCCGGGCCGCCAGGTGCCGATCACCGCCCGCTTCGGCAGGTATCCGGTCCAGCGCGGCGAGGGCGTCCGCCCACCGCTCGCGGTGCAGCAGCGCCAACGCCACCCGGTCGTGTCCGGCCGCCCGCTGCTGGGTGTCGCCGAGCCGGTCCAGCACCTCGGCCGCCTCGCGGACCAGCAGCAGCCCTTCCTCGCCGTCCTCGTCGGACCGGGTCAACAGCACGCCGAGCCGCCCGGCGACCGTCTGGGCGGGCACCTCCTCGCCCGCCTCCTGGTACAGCTCCAACGCCGCCCGACTCAGCTTGACGGCACCCTCGATGTCGTCCTCGTCGCCACGCTCCGCTGCCCGCAGCGCGAGCCGGTGCGCGGATGTGCGGGCGGGCAGCTCGGCGGAGCCGAACCGATCGTCGAACGCGACGAGCGCCGCCCGGAAGGTGGCGCGGTCGTGCCGACCCCAGCTCTGCTCCGCGAGGTCCAGCAGGTCGTCCGGGCTGGCGTCGGCCGGCAGCGGCACGGCGGGTCGTCCACCCGGGTCGACTCGCGGCTGCGCGGCCCGGCCCGACTCGACGACCGGCTCGTCCCCGGCCGGACGGGTCGGGCGGGTCGCCCGGCGGCGCACGCTCGCCGACAACGGGACGTGCTCACCGCTCGCCCGCACCGCCAACCGGCGGCCGATCCACTCCGACTGGTGGGAGGTGCCGTTACGGGCGTCGAAGCGGGCGGCCAGACCGGCGGCGGTCTCGGTCAGCTCGTCCGCCAACGACGCCGCCGTCACCTCGGCCGCCGGCCGACCCTCCGCGGCCCGGCGATAGAGGGTCGACGTGCCGGCCTGGCGCAGCGCCGCCGCGGCGGTCGCCGCGAAGTGCATGGCGGCGGCCGGCGACGGCGGACGGTCCAGCCAGTCCAGGTGCCGTTCGACAAGCTCGACGGCCCGTGCCTCGTTGCCGGTGAGCGTGCAGAACTCGATGTGGTCGCCGATGTCCCACAGGTCGGCGAGGTTGCCGCGCAGCCGGCGGTACGCCTCCCGGTGCGCGTCCCGCGCGTCCTCGGCCCGGCCGCTGCGCAGGTACGGCAGGAGCAGCGCGGTGAGGATCGCCTGCGGCTGCTCGATGCAGGTGAGGCGACCGGCGAGCACCGGCTCGGCGAGCGCCACCGCCTCGGCGTCCCGCCCGGTGTCGGCGAGATAGCCCACCTGGCTCGTCGGATCACAGCCGGCGCAGTCGGAGAGTTGGTCACGGGGGGTGGTCTGCCAGAGCCGGTACCAGTGGGCTGCGGTCTCGGCGTCGCCCACATGGTCGGCGACCCGGAAACGGTGCTTGTAGACGACCTGCAGGCTGTGCCCGCCGGCCCGGTAGCGCCGCTCCATGTCGTCGAGCACCGCGTACGTGCGGTCCAGCGGGACCTCGGGGAACTTCAGCAGGCCGGAGGCCATGTACTTGAAGTGCCACAGCAACTGGTGCAGGTGGCGCTCGTGGTAGGGCTGCGGGTCCCGGTCGAACTCGGACAGGCACCAGGAGAACGTCACGAAGGACTTCGCCGGCTCACCACCGTAGATGTAGCCGATGGTGGCCTGCATCCGGCTGGCGAACGCGAGGTGCCGGTCGTCGGAGGCGTCCACCCGGCGCAGCAACTGCTCCAGGGCGGCGATCTGCCCCGCCCCGTACGGCATGTCGGTGATGCCGCGCAGCACCCGCCAGAGATCCTCGTCGGTCATGCTCACTCCCGTCCCGGGACAGCCCGGCCGAGCAGGCCGAGGAAGGAATCGTTGAGCAGCGCGGCGTCGGCCGCGCGGATCGGGTGGTGGCCGAGCAGCAGCGCCTGCCCGTACAGCGCCTCGATGGCGAGGCCGACCAGCTCCGGGTCGCTGAGCATGGCCACTCGTCGTACCAGCGGGTTGCGGTGGTTGAGCACCAACTGGGGACGGTCCGGTGGGGCGGTGGCGGCGAGCGCGTCGAGCACCCCACCCCACAGCTCGTCGGCCCGGTCCCGGCTGGCCGTCAACTGGTCGTTGAACGCCGCCGACCGGCTGACCAGGTAGAGCGCGGGCAGCGAGACCGGGTCGTACGCCCGGATGACCACCTCGCAGCCGGAACGCTCGACGGCTCGCTGCGCCGCCGCGAGGAACTGTCGCAGCGCCAACTCCACCTGCGGGTCGAGCGCTTCGAAGCGGGTGGTGAGGTCGCTCGGCTCCAACCGTTCGATGAGCACCGAGCGGTCCACCACCGGCAGCCGCTCGATCAGCTCGGTGTCGTACGTGTAGCCGGCGTTTACCACCGCCAGGTCCTGCGCGGCGGCCACCGCGGCGAGCTGACGGAACTCGTCGAGACTCGCCGCGTAGCGGACCACGCCGTAGCGCTCGCGGAACTCGGCGAGGGTGAGCGTGCCGACGTTGGTGTCCATGGGCCACCACCTGTCGACAAGTCGGAGCATCTCGTCGTCGTGCAGCGCCAGGGCCTTCACGCCGAGGTGGTGCACGCGGAGGAACTCGGCCAGCCGGTGCGGGTCGTGCCGTGCCAGCCGGACCAACCAGCCGCGCACCTGGTCGCCGAGCGCCTCTCGGGTCGCGGTCAGCAGAGTGTCCTCGTAGAGGGCCTCCCGGCTCGCGGTCGGGCGCAGCTCGGTCGCGTCCACCACGCAGTGCGCGAAGAACGCCCACTCCGGCAGCAGCCCGTCGGCGTTCTCGGTGAGCAGCATCCGCTTGAGGTAGACGCGGTGCCCGGCTCGGGCCGCCGGGTTCACCGGGGTCGGCAGGATGACGGCTACGCCGGTCAGCCCGGCCTCCGGCACGGCCAGCGGCACGACGTCGAACGGGTCCACGCCGAGCGTCTCCCGGGCGTACCGGATCAACGCCGCGCGGTCCAGCGGTGCACCCGGCGTGGTCGGCCAGGGCGGTTCCCCGGTGGTGGTGACGACATCGCCGACGCGGACGGTGACCGGCAGCAGCGCACCGAAGAGCCGGGCCAGGTCGGTCACGGTCGGGGTGGTGAACCACTGGTCCGCGTCGCGGCGGGGCACCAACGTGACGGTGGTGCCCGGTTCGGCGCGGGCCGCCTCGGGCGGGGCCACGGTCACCGCGTAGCGGCCGTCGGCGTACCCGGTCCAGCGCACGGTGGGGTGATCGCCGTGCCGGGTGAGCACCTGGATCTCGTCGGCCACCAGGAAGCAGGAGAGCAGACCGATGCCGAACTGGCCGAGGAACTCGTGCCGGGAGAAGCCCAGTTCGTCGCGCTTCGAACTGCGACCGATGGTGGCCAGCAGCTCGTGCACCTGCGCCTCGGTCAGGCCGATGCCGGTGTCGTGCACCCGCAGGGTGCCGTCGCCGGTGCGGTCCGGGGGGTCGATGCGGACCAGCGCCGGCGCGTCCGGCTCGATCCCGCGCCGGGCGGTGATCGCGTCCACCGCGTTCTGGAGCAGCTCGCGGACGTAGACCCGCGGACTGCCGTAGAGGTGATGACTGAGCAGGTCGACCACGCCACGTAGGTCGACCTGGAATGTGTGGTCCACGCCTGCTCTCTCCCCGTTCTGGTGCCGGCGCCCACCGTACCGATGATCACCGACAGGCGGGGTCCCGCTGCCGGCGGCTTGACCCTCGACCCGGTCGAGCCGGCACGGTCGCCGGCATGACCTCCTCCGCTCTGGGCCGGGACTTTCGGCTGCTGTGGTCCGCCGCCGTCGCGTCCCGGTTCGGGGACGCGCTGCGTACCCCGGCACTGGCCCTGTTGGCCGCGACCGTGACCCGCGATCCCCGGGTGATCGCGGCGGTCACCGTGGCCGGTCAGCTACCGCCGTTGCTGTTCGGCCTGCTCGGCGGGGTGTACGCGGACCGCTGGGACCGTCGGCGGACGATGGCCCTGGTGGACGGGGTACGCGCCGCGGTGGTGGCGGCGCTGGCCGTGGCGGTCGCGCTCGACCGGGTTGGTGTCCTGGTGTTGCTCGTGGTGGCGTTCCTGCTCGCCGCGCTCGGCACTCTCTTCGACTCCGCCTCGTTCGCGCTGCTTCCCACACTGGTGCCGCCGGACGCGTTGCCCCGGGCGAACGGCCGGCTCCAGGCGGGGTCGGCGGTGGCCGGTGGCTTCCTCGGGGCACCCGCCGCAGGTGTCCTGTTCGCAGTTGCCGCGGCCCTCCCGTTCGCGCTCGACGCGGTCACCTTCGCGGCGGCCGCCCTGCTCGTGCTGGCCCTCAGCCCACCTCCCGCCGTCGGCCCCGGGACGGCGCGGCGGCGCGGTTCGGTGCGGAGCGAGATGGTCGAGGGGTTGCGTTGGCTGCGGGCGCACCGGACCCTGTGGCGGGTCACCGTGCTCGCCGCCGCGAGCAACCTGGCGATCAGCGGGATCATGGCGGTGCTCGTGCTCTACGCGCTTGACGTGCTGCGGGTGCCGCCGGCCGGGTACGGGCTGTTCGCCGCCGCCGCAGTCGTCGGGGGCGTGGCGGGGGCGCTCGGGGCGGGGCGGCTCGCCGGTTGGCTCGGCACGGTGCCGGCGCTGCGCGCGGTGCTGGCCGTGGAGACCGTGGCGCTTGCCGGCTTCGCGCTGGCCCGGCATCCGGTGCCGGGCGGGGTTGCGCTCGCCGTCTTCGCCGCCGGCACCGTGGTGTGGAACAGCCTCTGCGCGTCGTACGGACAGCGGCACGTGCCGAGTGATCTGCTGGGCCGGGTTGGTGCCGCCCAGCGGATGGTCGGTCTGCTCACCGCACCGCTCGGGGCGGTGCTGGCCGGGCTGGCCGCCGGGGCGTACGGCACGGTGCCGGTGGCGGTCGCGGCGGCGGGCACGTTCGCGCTTGTCACCCTGGCCGCATGGTGGACCCTGCGGCCAGCCCGTGCCGGTGTGTCCAGCGGCAGCGGGGTGGCCTAGCTCGGCGTTCGCTCCCGGTGCGACAGCCCGGACAGGCGCAGCGCGATCCGCCGACGGGCCGGTGGCACGGCGCCGAGCAGCCGGAGCATCACGTCCCGGGCTGGTCGTCTGGCCGGTGAGACACCGGCCAGCCTGGTCAGTCCGGCGGCGAAGCTCAGCACGTCCTCGGCCATCGGCCGTTGTCGGGCCGTGTAGTCGTCGAGCAGCGTCTCCGGGCCACCGTCGAGCACGTCCGCAACGGCGGTGCCGAGCGCTACCGCGTCGCAGATGCCGAGGTTCATGCCCTGCCCACCGGCCGGGCTGTGCACGTGCCCGGCGTCGCCGGCCAGCAGCACCGGCCCGGCTCGGAAGGTGTCGGCGATCCGGTGGTGCACCCGGAACCGGGAGCCCCAGAGCACCTCGGTGATCCGGTCGGGCCGTCGCGCCGGGCCGCGTTCGTCCAGCAACGCCTGGAGGTACGCCGCGTCCGGGTCGGCCGGGGCGGTCTGCACGGCGGCGACCAACCGGACCACCCCGTCGGGGAGTGGCGCCCAGACCAGCGGCCCGGGGCGGGCGAGGAAGAGCGCCGCCTCGTCGCGGGGCAGCACGCTGCGTACCCGTACGTCGGCGAGCACGAAGGACTCCTCGTCGCTGCTGCCGGTGAAGCCGATGCCGGCCAACTGTCGCACGGTGCTGTGCAGCCCGTCCGCGCCGACGACGAACCGGGCGTGCAGCGTCGACCCGTCCACCTGGGCGAGCAGCCCGTTCCCGGCGCGGCTCAGCCCGGTGAGCTGGCGGGACCGTCGTACCTGGACACCGAGGTCGGCCAGCGCCTCGGTGAGCACGGCCTCGGTGACCGCCTGGGAGACCAGCAGCGCGTAGGGGAAGCGGGACGGCAACTCGTGGAACGGCACCGAAAGCAGCACCCGGTCCCGGTCGCGCACGGTGAAGCGCGGCGTCCGCACCGCCTGGGCGATCAGCGGCGCCGCGGCGTCGATCCGGTCCAGCACCTCCAGGGTGTACGCGTGCACGACGGCGGCGCGGGAGGTCGTCGGCGGTGCGGCCAGTCGGTCCAGCACTGTCACCTCGACCCCGCGCCGGGCCAGCGTCAGCGCGGTGGCGAGACCTGTGGGGCCGGCGCCCACCACCAGGACGTCGGTGCTCGTGGGCAGCATGGCCACCTCCAGAAGACCGTTGCCAACGCTTGTTGGCAAACACTTGTTGGCAACGGTAGGGCTCGGTCGATTGCGTGTCAACGGTTGTTGGCATACGGTCGTTGGCATGGCACCGTCCGCCCAGCCGACCCAGGCCCGTCGCTCCGACGCCACCCGTGCGGCGATCCTGCGAGCGGCTCGGGAACGGTTCGCGGCGGACGGCTACGAGCGCGCCACGATCCGGGCCATCGCCGCCGACGCCCAGATCGACCCGTCGATGGTCATGCGCTACTACGGCAGCAAGGAAGGGCTCTTCGCGGCGGCAGCCGAGTTCGACCTCCGCCTGCCCGACCTGACCTCGGTGCCACCCGCTCACCTCGGTGCGGTGCTGGTTCGGCACTTCCTCGCCCGCTGGGAGGGTGACGAGACCCTGGTCGCGCTGCTGCGGGCCGCCAGCACCAATCCCGGCGCGGCCGAACGCATGCGGGGGATCTTCGCCGACCAGCTCACCGCCGCGGTGGCCACGTTCGGCACCGACCCGGCGCTGACCGCCAGGCGAGCCGGCCTGGTGGCCAGCCAGATCCTCGGCCTCGCCTTCACCAGGTACATCGTTCGTCTGCCGCCCATGGTGGACACCACAGCGGAAGAGTTGGTCGCCTGGGTCGCACCGACCCTTCAGCGCTATCTGACCGGAACGCCACCGAGCTGACCCAACCTTTTCCCACCCCCCGTGCGTCTGCCAGTTGACGCCTACTGCGCGACGGCCGGGGAGGGGGGGCGGATGGCGCCGAAGAGGGACGACGGACGCGACGGTTACCTCGCCTTCGTGGAGAACCACCAGCACCGGCTGCTCCGCGCGGCCTACCTGATCTGCGGCAACCAACACCAGGCCGAGGACCTCCTCCAGGACGCGCTGCTCAAGTTGGCGCTGCGCTGGTCCTCGGTCCGCAACGGCGACCCCTCGGCGTACGTGCGGGCCATCCTCTACCGCGACTCGGTGTCGTGGTGGCGTCGTCGGCGGCGGGAATGGCTCAGCGCCGCTCCGCCCGATCAGGTGGCCCACGACCGGGACGGCGCTCTGCGCCTGACCATGCACGAGGCGCTGGGTCTGCTGCCACCACGGCAGCGTGCCGTGCTGGTGTTGCGCTACTACGAGGACCTGACCGAGGTCGCCACCGCCGAGGCGCTCGGGGTGACCGTCGGCACCGTGAAGAGCCAGTGCCACGCGGCACTGCGCCGACTCCGCGAGGTCGCCCCGGACCTCGCCCGCGATGCCCGACCGGGCCGAGGCTCGGCCGATCTGGCCAGCGGTCTGGAGGTGAACCCGTGAACGAGCAGGATCTGCGCCAACTGCTGACCGTCAGCGTCGAGGACGTGCTCCCCAGCCAGCCGGCCGCCGCCGGATGGGAGCGGGCTCGGCGGACCCGGCGGACCCGGCGGGCCGTCGGAGTGGTCGCCCTGGCCGTGGCACTGGTCGGCGGTGGCACGGTGGCGGCCCTACGACCGTCCGCTGCGCCGGTCCCTCCGGTGGGTCCCACGGTCACCCCGACCGCCGACCCCACCCACGGGGGCCCGGTGCAGCGGCCGCCCACCGAGCTGACCTACCCGCCCGATCCGTTGGCCCGGCTCGGCGATCCGGCCACCGTGCCGCTCTCCGAGCGACCGGTCGAGCGGGCGTTGGCGCTGTTCCAGCCGCTGGACGAGGAGGGTCGCGAGGACGGCCCGGTCCGGGTGCTCGGCGACGACGGCGTGGTGCGCAGCCTCGACGTGGTGCCGTTGGTACCCACCCGGGACGCGAGTGGCAACAAGGCAACGGCCGTCAAGCCGGGAGTGCTGTCGCCGGACGGCCGGTCGGCCGCGTTCGCGCAGACCAAGGAACTGGTCATGATCGACCTCACCACGGCTGCCGTCCGCCGGATACCGCTCGACGGTTATCTGGAGCTGGTGGTGTGGGCACACGACCGGGTGTTGGTCGGGGGCGACGACCGGACGTACGCGGTGGACCGGGTCACCGGGACCGCCAGCACGATCGACGTGCCGATCTGGGAGTTGATCGCGCCCGACCCGGCCGCCGGCCGCGAGGCCCCGTTGATCGACATGTACGGCGAGCGGACCAGCCTGAAGCTGCGCAGCCGGGCCGCACGGGACGGCAAGCTCCGCTCCGAACAGACGATCAACGCGTCGGCGCTGCCCTCGCCCTACCAGATCAACGAGTTCTACGGCCGGGGCTGGCTGCACGGCGAACGACTGGCGCGGGCGGCCTGGATCGTCAGCAGCGAGATCGACGGTGCCGAGGGGACGGCCGTGCTGGACGCCCGGACCGGCCGCGTGCTCCACCTGCTCGACCTGGGCCGGGAGCGCGGCAAGGGCTGCTGCGACGTGCTGGGCTGGGACAACAAGGGCGCGGTGCTGCTCCGACTGGAGCCGGCCGCCCTGGCGCGCTGGCATCCGGAGACCGGCGAGATCACCGGGATCATCCGCGACCTGCGCGGCGCGATCGCACTCGCGGGCTGACCACCACGCGAACGGCGTCGCCTCGACGTGGTCGACTCGGGTCCCTTGACATCGCGTGTCCGGGCGAGCGGAACGGCGGATATCAGGGACCCGAGTCGACCACCGAACGAACGCCCGGCGGCCGGGCTGGTCAGGCGGCCAGGCCGCCGGGCTGGTCGCCCTTGACCACTGGTGCCCGGACCAGATTGCCCCACTCGGTCCACGAGCCGTCGTAGTTGCGCACCTGCGGGTAGCCGAGCAGGTGCCGCAGCACGAACCAGGTGTGGCTGGACCGCTCGCCGATCCGGCAGTACGCGATCACGTCGTCGTCCGGGCTCAGCCCGAGTTGGTCGGCGTAGATCGCCTTCAGCTCGTCGGCGGACTTGAACGTGCCGTCCTCATTCGCGGCGGACTTCCACGGCTTGCTGACCGCGCCCGGGATGTGCCCGCCGCGCAGCGCGCCCTCCTGCGGGTAGTCCGGCATGTGCAGCATCTCGCCCGTGTACTCACCCGGCGACCGGACGTCGACGAGCGGCCGGCCGGACGCGACGTGCGCCATGACCTGCTCACGGAAGGCCCGCAGCGGCGCGTCGTCGCGAAGCGGCACGGGATAGTCGGCGCGCGGACGAACCGTCTTGTCGCGGGTCACCTCGCGCCCCTCGGCGATCCACTTCTGCCGGCCGCCGTCGAGCAGTCGCACGTCGGCGTGACCGAAGAGCGAGAAGACCCAGAGGGCGTACGCGGCCCACCAGTTGAAGTTGTCGCCGTAGAAGACGACGGTGTCGCCCCGGCCGATGCCCTTCGCGGCACACATCTCGGCGAAGCTCTTGGCGTCCAGGTAGTCCCGGGTCACCTGATCGTTCAGCTCCAGGTGCCAGTCGACCTTGACGGCACCGGGGATGTGACCGGACTCGTAGAGCAGCACGTCCTCGTCGGACTCGACGACGACGAGACCCTCGTCGCCCAGGTGCTCGGCCAGCCACTCGGTGGTGACCAGCCGCTGTGGGTCCGCGTACGACTGGAGGCGGGGATCGGGATCGTTCGGCACAGACATGATGCCCAAGGTACGCCGGATCGCCGTCCGCGACCGCTGTAACGGGACCGGCCCACCACCCGCACGGGATGGTGGGCCGGCCGGCCGATCGGCTGTCTACCTGTCGCCGGCCTGCGCCGGGTTGCTCGGCGGCGGGTTGCCGACGAAGAAGGTGAGGTTTGCCGCGTCCGACTGGTTGCCGTCCCGGTCGATGCTCCAGACGGTGAGCGGGTTCAGACCCGCCCTCGTCGGCGCCCAGGTCACCGATGCGGTGCCGTCGGCCGCCGCCGCCACAGTGCTGGTCACCGTGCCGAAGCGGTAGCGGTAGCTCACCACGTCCGACTGGCGCGGGGTGAAGGTGAAGACACCGGGCACACCGGGGGCCCCACTTGTGACGCCCTGCTGGTAGACCGTCGCGGAGACCTTCGGCGCCGTGGTCAACTGGAAGTTCCGCACCGTGGTCGCGGTGACGCCGGCGGCGGTGACACTGGTCACCGAGAGCGTCCGGCTACCTGCCCGGGTCGCGGTGACGGTCAGCGTGGCCGTGCCGTCGGCCGCTGCCTCGACGGTCTGCTCGGGCTCGCCGTCCAGTTGGAACCGGTAGCCGACCACCCCCGGCATCTGCGGCTGCACGGTGAACGTGGTCGGCACGCCGACCTCGGTGAGCCGGCCGGTGACGATCGGTGCGACGTCGCTGGCCCGGAAGTCGTACCGCGCCTCGGGCGACCTGTTCCCGGCCGCGTCCAGGCTCTGCACCACGAGGGTGTTGGGGCCTGCATCGGGGCGGAGCGTGACCGTGGCCGAGCCACCGGGTTGGTCCGCCGACACCGTGTGGACGCCGTCCTCGCCGAGCAGCTCGTACCTGAAGCCGACCGCGTCCGGTGTCGCCGCCGCGTCGAAGGTGAACCGGCCGGGCAGCGCCGGGGTCCAGCCCTCGACCGGGAAGTCGGTGGAGGTGACCACCGGCGCGGTCTCCGGGCCCTGGAAGTCGGTCCGGAGGTAGCAGAGGCCGCTCCACTCGCCGGTGGCCCAACTGTCCGCCGCCCGCACCTGCCACGCGTACACCCGGTCATGGGTGAGCGTCTCCCGTTCGAAGAGGCCGCTCTCCCGGTCACCTTCCCGACCGTTGTAACCGAACCGCTCGATCCGGGCCGTCGGGTCGTCCACCGGCCAGAGCGCGAAGGTGGTGGTCAACCTGTCGGTGAAACCGTTCACGTCGACGTCCGGGTCGTGCAGGATCGCGGAGAGCGCCAGGTCGTTGTTCTGCCACAACTGGTACGGCTCGGCCGTCGTACACGCTTCGCCCGAGGTCTGCAGCTCGGTCGGCACGCCCGGTGGGTTGTTGGCACCGATGGGCAGTTCGTTCGCCGCGGCCGGCACGGCCGTCAGCGTGAGCGTCCCGGCGGCGGCCGCCACGGTGAGCCCGATGGCCAGGAGGGCCCGGACCGGTCGTGCGGATGTCGTCTTACCAGGTATGAGGGTCATCCCTCATCCACCTTTCCCCGATGTCCCCGCCTTCCGATCAGCGGGGGCAGCGGATGCTATCGAGGATGGCGGACATCGGGCGACCCCGATTGAGGCCAAAGACTCCACAGTGGAGTGGCTCGACCGGTTCAGGCGCGGTGTGCAGGGTGAGCACGCTCAGTCGACGAGCGGGCCGAGTTGCGGACGCTTCGCCGTCACGGTGTCGCCGGACGACCGACCGGTCAGCCGCCGCTTCACCCATGGGGCGAGGTGTCGACCGGCCCACCGCAGGTCGGAAGCGCGGGCGGCCAGCCACGGCGACGGTGCCGGGTGCGGCGGAACCATCAACCACTCCTCGTCGCAGCCGACCCCGAGGGCGTTCAACACCTGCCCGGCGACCCGACGGTGGCCGGCCGGGGAGAGGTGCAACCGGTCGGTGCTCCAGAGCATCGGATTGAGGAACGTGTCGTCGGCGTACAGGTCGACCATGATCGCGCCGTGCCGCTCGGCGGTCTCACCGACCGCCTGGTTGAGCAACTGCACCCGGGGTGCGACGAGACGTTGGCCGGGCAGTCGGGCCATCACGTCCGCGAACCGAAAGAGGAGCACGTCCGCGCCACCCGAACGCAGTTGCCGAACCACCTCGTCGAAGCGGGCGACGAGCGTGTCCGGGTCGAAGGTGCGCCGCAGCACATCGTTGCCACCGGCCGCGAAGCTGATCAGATCCGGCTTCATCGCCACCGCAGAGGGCACCTGCTCGGCAACCACGCTGGGGAAGAGCCGGCCCCGGATGGCCAGGTTGGCGTACCTGAAGTCGGGCCCCGCGTCGGCGGCGAGGCGGGTCGCCACCAGGTCCGCCCAACCCCGGAAGGTGCCATCGGGGTACGCGTCGTCCATACCCTCGGTGAAGCTGTCCCCGACCGCGACAAAACTGCGCCAGCGCACCCGCGCCTCCCTCACGCCACCCGTTGCCTGCGGCGACCAGTCTGTCACCGTAGGCGTGTCAGGCGGTGCCCCGATCGGGCGACGTGGTGGAGGTCATTGGCGAGCCGGATCGTGTGGCGCGACCGCGGCTGTACCCCCCGTCCGGTCGACCTTGCCCTGATGAGCGTGATGTCTGTGGGTCATATTGATGACTCACAGACATCACACACTCCGTGGCGTGCCGCTCTGTCAGTCGAGCGCGCACCCGGACCACCATCGAACCGTCCAACTGGAAGTAGACCCGCCCCATCTGCGCCTCGGGGCGAATTCGATCGCCTGGCCGGGCGCGCCCGCTCTAGGCTGCGCGGATGCTGCTACGCATGTCGACCCTGTTGCTGCGGACCCTGCGCGAGGATCCGGCCGACGCGGAGGTGCCGAGCCACCGGCTCCTCCTGCGCGCCGGTTACATCCGTCGTGCCGCACCGGGCGGCTACACCTGGCTGCCGCTGGGCAAGCTGGTGCTGGACCGGATCACCGACGTGGTGCGTGGTGAGCTGTTCGCGATCGGCGACCAGGAGGTGCACTTCCCGGCACTGCTGCCCGCCGAGCCGTACCGAACGAGTGGCCGGTGGACGGAGTACGGCGACCTTCTCTTCACCCTCGCCGACCGGCGCGGCGCCGAGCACCTGTTGGCGCCCACCCACGAGGAGATGGCGGCGCTGCTGGTCAAGGACCTGTTCACGTCGTACCGGGACTTCCCGGTAACGCTGTTTCAAGTGCAGACGAAGTTCCGGGACGAGGCCCGGCCCCGGGCCGGTGTGCTGCGCGGCCGCGAGTTCCTGATGAAGGACGCGTACTCCTTCGACCTGGACGAGGCGGGGCTGCGTGCCGCGTACGCCAGGCATCGCGCCGCGTACCAGCGGATCTTCGACCGGCTGGGCCTGGACTACACGGTGGTGCACGCGATGTCAGGGGCGATGGGCGGCTCCGCGTCGGAGGAGTTCCTGGCGGCGACCCCGGTCGGTGAGGACACCTTCGTGGGCTGCACCTCCTGTGCCTACGCGGCAAACACCGAGGCGGTGGCCACCCGTGCGCCGAGCGCCGGTGACCCGAACGCACAGCCGGCCGTCGAGGTGTACGACACTCCGGAAACCCCCACGATCGCGAGCCTGGTGGAGTTGGCGAACGCCCGCCGGTTGGGCGGTCGGGACGGTTGGACGGCCGCCGACACCCTGAAGAACGTCGTGTTGTCCGTCCGTCAGCCGGGTGCGGCCCGGGCCGAGCCTCTGGTGATCGGGTTGCCCGGCGACCGGGAGGTCGACCTGAAGCGGGTCGAGGCCGCCCTCCACCCCGCCCAGGTGGCCGTCTTCGAGGAGTGGGCCGACCATCCGGAGCTGGTGCGCGGCTACATCGGGCCGCAACTGCTCGCCAAACTGGGCATCCGTTATCTGGTCGACCCTCGGGTGGTGGTTGGGTCAGCCTGGCTGACCGGGGCGAACGAGCCGGGCCGACACGCGACCGACGTGGTGTGCGGACGGGACTTCACCCCCGACGGCATCATCGAGGCGGCCGAAGTACGCGCCGGCGACCCCTGCCCGGACTGCGAGACGGGCGAGCTGACCATTCGGCGGGGCATCGAGATCGGCCACATCTTCCAGCTCGGCCGCCGCTTCACCGACGCCTTCGCGGTCGACGTGCTCGGCCCGGCCGGCAAGCCGGTCCGGCCCACCATGGGCTGCTACGGCATCGGGGTCTCCCGGGCGGTGGCGGCGGTCGCCGAGCAGCACCACGACGACCGGGGTCTGGTCTGGCCGGCGGCGATCGCGCCGTGCGACGTACACCTCGTGGTTGCCGGCAAGGGCCCGCAGCTCGACGCGGCGCTGGAGCTCGGCGGGCGCCTCGCCACGGCCGGCCTGCGGGTGCTCGTCGACGACCGCACGCACGTCTCGGCCGGGGTCAAGTTCACCGACGCCGAGCTGATCGGCATTCCCCGGGCCGTCGTGGTCGGCCGCCGACTCACCGAGGGGTACGTCGAGCTGCGCGAGCGGGCCGGCGACGGGCGCACCGAGGTGCCGCTCGACGGTCTGGTGGAGCGACTCGTCCACCAGGTTCGCCAGGATCGTGCGAACCTGGTGTAGCTGCGGCGTCACGGGGTAGTGCAGTCGGATCGGGTGGAACGTCTTCGGAGGCTCTGATGACCGGTTACCGGGTCAGCGACGTGATGACCAAGCAGGTCGTGTACCTGCCGGTGGAGACCACCCTGGACGAGGCGGCCAGGGTGATGAAGGAGGCCGACATCGGTGATGTGGTGGTCACCGACGGCGCCAGCCTCGCCGGCATGCTCACCGACCGGGACATCGTGGTGCGGGCCGTGGCGGAGAACAGCTCCCCTGCGGCCACCACCATCGGCTCGATCGTGACCCGCGAGGTCGTCATGATCGAACAGCACTGCACGGCGGGTGAGGCCGCCGCGCTCATGCGGGACCGGGGCATCCGGCGGGTGCTGGTCTGTGACAGTGACCGCAAGCTGGTGGGCATCGTCTCGCTTGGTGACCTGGCCATGCAGCTCGACCCGACAAGCGCGCTCAGCGAGATCAGCGAGCAGTCACCCACGGTGTGACCGGGGTCCCCCGAGCGACGGCGGTAGCCTCGACGCATGGCTGACATGCCGGCCCGACTGGCCGAGATCGTCGACGAGTTCGCCGCCGCGCCGCGCGACCTGGTGCTGGAGATGCTCCTGGAGTACGCGGACGTCATCCCGGCGCTGCCAGAGGGCTCCGCCGAACGCGAGGGCATGGAGCAGGTGCCCGAGTGTCAAACGGCGTTCTTCCTGCGTGCCCGGGTAATCGAGGACGGCACCGTGGAGACCCTCTTCGACTGCCCACCGGAGGCGCCCACCACCCGGGCGTTCGCCGGGATCCTCGCCGAAGGACTGGCGGGTGCGAGCGCCGAGCAGGTGCTGGCCGTGCCGGACGACCTCTACCAGCGGATGGGGTTGGCGCAGGCGATCAGCCCGCTGCGGGTCCGCGGCGGCACGGCGATCCTGGGTCGCCTCAAGCGGCAGATCCGGGAACAACTCGACTGACCGCGAGGTTGCCTTCGATCATGGAGATCGAGATCTACGCGGACGTCATCTGCCCGTGGTGCTACATCGGCAAACGCCGACTGGACGAGGCACTCGCCAGCTACGAGGGCGAGGTCGTTGTCCGCTACCGACCGTTCCAGCTCGACCCGTCGCCGGTGCCGGAGCCTCTGCCACTCGTGGAGGCGCTGGCCGGCAAGTTCGGCGGTCCCGAGCGCGCGCGGCAGATGGTCGACCACGTGACCCAGGTCGCGGAGGCGGACGGGCTGCGGCTCGACTACGACCGCGCGGTGATCGCCAACACCTTCGACGCCCACCGGCTGGTCTCCTGGGCGACCGACCACGGTCGGGCGGCCGAGATGGTGGAGGCGCTCTACCAGGCGCACTTCAACAACGGCATCGACGTCGGGTCGCGGGAGGCGCTGGCCACCCTGGCCGGTGAGGTCGGCCTGGACGCGGCCGACGCCCGCCGGTTCCTCGACTCGGATGAGCGCATCGCCGACGTCACCGCGGGCCTGGCCGCCGCCCGGGGCCTGGGCATCACCAGCGTGCCGACCTTCGTGCTGGCCGGGAAGTACGCGGTCTCCGGCGCGCAGGAGGTGCAGACGTTGCTCGCCGCGCTTGCCGAGGTCGAGCAGCGCGAGTCGGCCGCCCACTCACACTGAGTCACCAACGGCCAGGCGTCCGACATCGATGATCACGATGTTTCACGTGCAACAACATCGATGTCGATCCCTGGTCAGGCCGACCTGGCCAGCCCTTCCACCACCTGCGCTCCCGGCAGTGCACCCAACGCCGGCCCCGGCAGCGCGATCTTGCTGTGCCGCACGCCGGAGCCGACGATCACGTGCGGTGTGGCGATGACCCGCGCGTCCACCAGGATCGGCCACTGGGCCGGCAGGCCGATCGGGGTGATGCCGCCGTACTCCATGCCGGTCAACTCGACCGCGTCCGCCATCGGAGCGAAGCTCGCCTTGCGGACGTCGAGCGCCCGGCGGGCCACCCCGTTCACGTCGGCCCGCGTGGTGGCCAGGACGATGCAGGCCGCGAAGCGGACCACCCCGTCGCGCTTGCCCGCCACCACGACACAGTTGGCCGACACGTCCAGCCCCACCTCGTACGCCGCACAGAAGGCCGCGGTGTCGGCGAGGTCCGCGTCGATCGGCGCGACAAGCACGTCGTCGACGTCCACCGGCGCGTCGGCGGGCCACTGCGCGATGGCCTCCGCCACCGGCGGGGCGAGCAGATCCAGGCGGGCGCGGGCCGGTTCGGTCTTCAGCGTTCCCATCACGGGTGCGATCCTCGCATCCGCGACGCTGAACCGCCCGGCGGCTCCCCGGCCGCCCGGAGCCGCCACCGGCCCCGGCCGCATCGACCCGGCGCTCAACTGCCGGCGAGGAACGCGTTGTCACGCATGAAGGAGCGGTCGCGGGCAGCCGCCAACTCCTCCTCGCGCTGGGCCTTGGCCCGTTGCAGCTCCAGATCCTCGAACGCGTGCCGGACCCCGAGCCGGATCACGCCGTAGAGGAAGACGAAGCCGAAGACGTAGAGGATCACCGTGGTGACGACAGCGAACATGGCGTCACGGTAAGACGAACGTGAACCGTTGTTGCTCTCATTTCCGGTCGGTTCCCCCGTACGTGTCCGCGTGGTTCTCACCCCGACCTGATCAGGTCCAACACGGTCAGCAGCGCGAAGAACGCGACCACGATCTCGTTGACGATCCACGCGTGTCCCTCGGCCCACTCCCGCATCCGGCTCAGCACGCGCGCCGCCCTGCCTCCGAGCAGCAGCAACGCCAGCAGGGGCAGCGCGAGTAGCAGCACTGTGACCAGCACGAACGGCACCAGATGCCACCACGGCAGGTCGTGTCGGCCCACACTCGCCCCGACGGTGGCCATGGTCAGGTCGTCGGTGGGAGTCGCCACGAAGAGCAGCGCACCCAACCGCAGCGCCTGCGGCGGACCCGCGTGCTCGATGCTGCCCAGCCAGCGCGGAGGCCCGGAGCGGTTGCGGCGAACCCAGATCAACACGGCCAGGATCACCAGCAGGGCCAGCACCACCAGGTCGATGGCCGGGCCCCGGTCGACCTTCCCGGCGGCAGCGCTGGCGTCGGCGGCCACTCCGCCCACCAACCGGGTCACCAACCAGGCCACGGTCACCCCGGCGGTGACCACCAGCCCCGCACCGGCGAGGAAGGCCAGCGACGCCGCCCGGGGCCGATCCGACGAGGCGAGGAAGACCGCCACCACCAACTGGGTCCCCGCGACCATGACCACGGCGAGCGGCAGAACGGTCAGGAGGTTCATCGCCAGTCATCCTTCCGGCACGGGTCGGTGGGACGCGGCCGAATCGACGGATCACCCGGCTGGTCGCGTACCCCCGCCCACCACGACCCGACCGGCCAGCAGCGCTCCGAGCAGCGCCAGACCCGCGGCCACCACGAGCGTCGTCGTGTAGCTGGCCCGGCCCGGCGCGCTGCCAGCCGCCAACACGGCCCCGGTCAGCGCGAGCACGGTCGCCGCGAAGAGGGAGTCGCCCAGTTGTAGGGACGAGCTGTTGCGGCCCTGCTCACCGGGCCGGGACAGCTCCAGAGTGAGCACCGACAACGACGGGTAGAGCAGCCCCATGCCCAGGCCCGCGACCGCCCAGCCGACCACGGCGACGGTCACCGGCAGCTCGGGCCGGACGGCGAGCGCCACCGTGACGGTGCCGATCGTGATGCAGCTCAGACCGGCGCGCGGCAGGCTCGCCCGCGACGCCGGCACCGGGATCCGGCCCTGCAACCAGGAGCCCGCCGACCACGCCAACGCGCCGACCGTGAGGACCAACCCGGCCGCCGTCGGCGTGAGACCCCGTTCCCGGGAGAGCATCAGCGGGATGACCACCTCCGCGCCGACGAAGGCCGCCGACGCCAAGCCGCGCAGCCCGACGACGGTGGGCAACCCCCGCGCGGCGCGAAGAAACCCGGGCGGCAGCAGGCGTGGGGCACAGACCAGCAGACCGACCAGGGCGAACGCGACAAGCACCAGTGCTGCGGCACCGCGCTGCTGCCCCCCGATGTGCAGCAGTGCGGCACTCACCGCGGCCCCACACGCCCACCCGATCCGCGCTGCCGCACCCGACGGCAGGCTCGTCGCCGTGCTCCGGCCCAGCGACCGCAGGCCGGGATGGATCAGCAGCACCGCCGGCACCGCCACCGCCGGCACCGACAGGAAGACCCACCGCCAGCCCAGGTACTGCACGATCAGGCCGGCTACCGCCGGCCCGCCCAGCGACGGTACGACCCACGCCGCCGCGAACGCCGCGAAGATCCGCCGGTGCAGCTTCTGCGGGTACGCCTGCCCGACGATCACGTAGAGCGCCACCGAGAGCAGCCCCGAGCCGAAGCCCTGCACGACCCGCCCGACGACCAACGCGCTCATCGCCGGGGCGGTCCCGGCGATCAGCAACCCGACCACGAACCAGGCGACACCGTGCCACATCGGCCCGCGCGGACCTCTGGCGTCGCACCAGATGCCGGAGAGCACCATCGCCAGCACGCCGGTGGCGAACGGGCCACCGAACGCGATCCCGTACAGCGCCAACCCGTCCAGGCTGCGGGCAACGGTTGGCATCGCCGTACCGACCGCCAACGCCTCGAACGCGAGGAGCGAGATCAACGCGACGCTGCCCACCGTCATGGCGCGGAGCCGGGGTGCGAAGAGCCCCGGTGCGCCAGGGGCGTCGGTGACGGCTGTGCTCGGCATCGACCGAGCATGCAACCTCAACCCTGATTCACGTCAACCGTGTGGTGACCCGGCTCTCGTCAGGCGTCCTGCAACACCTCCCCGACACCGCGCACCAGCCCGGAAAAATGCTGGTCCGCCAGCAGGTGGCCAGCGGTGATCACCACAGCGATCGGCCACTCGATGACCTGTAGTGCGGCGAGCACCCCGAGGCCGGCGTAGTAGACGACCTTGTCCGGAGGCGGTACCGCCACCTCACCGAGCATCGGCAGGTGCAGCCGCCGGTTGTACATCTGGACGTTTTCCCGCGAACCGTTGAGATGTCGTGTCAGCGTGCTCATGCCGGCCTCCCCGTGTCCGGTGATTGTCGTCGGATTCCACGGCCCGTCCCGACCATGCACCCGAGACAGCGGAAAATTCCGCCGCTCCGGGGGCATAACGGATGGCAGGTCGGGAAGCCAGGCCGCCGGACGTCAGCGCGGTGGGAGGACGACATGGCCAAGGTCAGGACGAACGGCAACAGGGAGCCGGGCCGGCGCCCGTCCAGCCGTACGCCTCGATGACGGCGGCTGGTCGCGCTGCCGGCCGTATCCTGCCGTCCTTTGGCGTGCCGCAGCTGGTCGGCGAGGCGACCCGGACGGTCGGCTCGGCGGCCACCCGGCTGGCCCGGTCGGCCGGGCTGACCCGGCGTCGGGTCTGGTCCCGTCCGGGCCGGCACCACATCGAGGTGCACGGTGTCTGTCAGGACGGCGGGAACCGGCTCGCCCGTCAGGTGGAGGGCGCGCTGGAGCAGATGCCCGGGGTCGCCTGGGCCCGGGTCAACGCACCCTCCGGTCGGGTGGTGATCGCCATCCAGGCCCCCGAGCCGAGGTTGCGCGACCTGATCACCACGATCGACCGGGTCGAGCGGACCTGTGACCACGAACCCGACCCGGAGATTCCTCCTCCGCACCCACCGGAGGAGGGGCCGCGAACCCCGCGAACCCTCGGCGCGCTCGCCTCGGACGCGCTGGGCCTGACGATCTCGGCGGCCACCCGGGTGCTGCCGTTCGCACCGCTGCCGGGCGAGGTGTCCGGCCTGCTCTCCGCTGTGGACCTGCAGCCGAAGCTGCACGGGTTCATCGGCAAACGGCTGCGCTCCGACCCGCGCGCCGACATCCTGTTTCCGCTGGCCGAGGCCGTGGTGCAGGGTCTCACCGGCCGCTGGACAGGGATCGTCCTGGACGGCGCCCAACGGGTGGTGCAGTGGGGTGAGGATCGGGCCCAACTCTCCGCCTGGGAGAAGGCCGAACCACGGCTGACCGGCGACCCGGAACGCGCCACCGCCCGCTGGCCGGTGATCGACCGCCCCCGTCCGAAGCCGGACGGCCCGGTCGAGCGGTACATCAACCGCATGCTCGCCGCGGGTACCGCCGCCGGTGCGGCCGCGGTGCCGTTCGCCGGCCCGAAACGGGCCGCCGCGCTGGGGCTGTCCGCGCTACCCAAGGCACCCGGCAGCGGTCGCGAGGGGTACGCGGCCCAGCTCGGCCGGATGCTGGCCCGGCGCGGAGTGATCGCGATGGACCGGAGTGTGCTGCGCGAACTGGACCGGATCGACACGCTCGTGCTCGACGCCGCGGTGCTCGGCTCCGACCGGGGCGTACTTGCCGATCTGGCGCCGGCAGCCGGCGCGGACGTCGACGAGGTGGCCGAGCGGGCTTTCGCGCTGTTCGACCCGGACGACCCGTCCGCCTCCCGCACGGCGGACGGCTGGCGGCTCGGGCCGCCCGACCGGCTGCCCGCGTACGACCCGGACGACATTCCGGACGCGGCCCGGCTGCGCTCCGCTGGCGGCCACCTCCTCGGGCTCGCCCACGGTGACCGGCTCGCCGCCCTGTTGCGGGTCGAGCCGGAACCCGCGCCCGGCGTCGACGGTCTGCCCGCCGCCGCCCGACATGCCGGCCTGCGGCTCGTCGTCGCCGGCGGCGACGAACAGCGGTACGGCTTCGCCGACACGATCCTCCCCGGCGGGGACCAGTTGGCCGAGTCGGTGCGCGCGTTGCAGCGCGACGGCGCGGTGGTGATGCTGGTCTCCGCGGACCGCAAGGCACTCGGCGCGTCCGACTGCGGTCTCGGGTTCGCCGCGCCGGAGGAGCTGCCGCCCTGGGGTGCGCACCTGCTGGTCGGTGCCGACCTGCGGGTGGTCGCGCTGGTGATCGAGGCGACCGGGGTGGCGCGGCGCACGGCCCAGCAGAACATTCGGCTGGCCATGGCCGGCACCGGTCTCGGGGCGCTCGGCGCGTTCACCGCCCCGCCGACCCAACTGCCGCACCGGGCGCTCGTCGCTGTCAACGGCGCGGCCGGGCTGGCGTTCGCCAACGGGGTCTGGCAGGCCCGCCGGTTGCACGACCAGTCGGACACGCCGGCGCCGGTGGCGACCGCCTGGCACCTCATGCCCGTCGGCACCGTGCTCGACCACCTGCGCTCCACCCCGAACGGCCTGGCCAGTGTCGAAGCACAGCGCCGACGCCACGGTTCCGGTGACGGCAGCGGTGCGCCCGGAGGCGGCGGGCTGCTGCGCGCCTTCGTGGACGAGTTGTCCAACCCGCTCACCCCGGTGCTGGCCGCCGGGGCGGTGCTCTCCGCGTCATTCGGCTCACTCGTCGACGCCGCGCTCGTGGGCAGCGTGGTCGGTGGGTCCGCCCTGATCGGCGCGGTACACGAGCGCAACACGGAAAGGTCGCTGGCGGAACTGCTGTCGCGGTCGGCGGTGACCGCGCGGGTCCGTCGGGACGGTGCCGAGCACGTCCTCGCCGCCGAAGACCTGGTCCTCGGGGACGTCATCGCCCTCGAACCGGGGGATTCGGTGCCCGCGGACTGCCGGGTGCTCGAGTCGGTGGGCCTGGAGGCCGACGAGTCGTCGCTGACCGGCGAGTCGCTGCCGGTCGCCAAGTCGAACCGGCCGGTGGTCGCCGCCGCCATCGCCGACCGACACTCGATGCTCTACGAAGGCACCACAGTCGCCGCCGGACACGGCACCGCGGTGGTGGTGGCGACCGGAAACGACACCGAAGCCGGGCGCAGCCTGGCGCTGGTGCGGCAGGCACCCCCGGCCAGTGGGGTGGAGGCTCGACTCGGATCGCTGACAAGCGCCGCCATCCCGTTGGCGGCCGGTTCGGCGGTGGCGGTGGCCGGCGCGGGCCTGCTTCGAGGCGTACCCCTGGCCGAAACGGCGGCGACCGCCGCGAACCTCGCCGTGGCGTCGGTGCCGGAGGGGTTGCCGTTCCTGGTCAGCGCGGCGCAGTTGGCCGCGGCCCGGCGGCTGGCCGAGCACGGCGCGTTGGTCCGCAACCCGCGCACCATCGAGGCGCTGGGCCGGGTGGACGTGCTCTGCTTCGACAAGACCGGCACCCTCACCGAGGGGAAGTTGCTGCTCGCCGGGGTCGGCGACAGCGTCGGCGACAGGTACGCCCCGGTGGACCGGCTGGACGACCGGCTCCGGATGACGCTGGCCGCGGCGCTGCGAGCCACCCCCGCCGCGAAAGATCCGGAGGAGTTGGCGTTGCAGACCGACCGGGCGGTCCGGCGAGGTGCCGGGGAGGCCGGTGTGGTGGAGCAGACCGGCGCCGCTGGTTGGCGCGCTGCCGGCGGACTGCCGTTCGAGCCGTCCCGCGGCTACCACGCGAGCGTCGGGCAGACCGACGGTCACCTGTTGTTGAGCGTCAAGGGTGCTCCGGAGACGGTGCTGCCGCGCTGTTCGTCCCGGCGCACCGACGGCCGTCAGGAACCGCTTGACGACGCGGGCCGGGCGAAGTTGGAGCGGATACTCGCCGACCGGGCCGGTGCGGGAAACCGGATCCTGGCAGTCGCGGAGTGCCCGGTGGACGACCCGAAGGTGACCGACTCCGACGTTCGAGGGCTGACCTTCGTGGGTTTCCTGGCCCTCGCGGACGGGGTGCGGGAGAGCGCCGCCCCGGCGGTACGCCGGATCCGGCAGGCCGGCGTGCACACCATCATGATCACTGGTGATCACCCGGCCACCGCCGAGGCGATCGCCGCCACCATCAGTGAACACGACGAGCAGCGGGTGGTGACCGCCGCTGAACTCGACAAGCTGGACGACGACGCGCTCGCCGAACGGTTGGCAAACACCGACGTGGTGGCCCGCTGCACCCCTGCGCACAAGGTGCGGATCATCCAGGCGTTGCAGAAGTGCGGACGGACCGTGGCGATGACCGGCGACGGCGCCAACGACGCTCCGGCGATCCGGCTGGCCGACGTCGGCATCGCCCTCGGTCAACGGGGCACCCCGGCCGCCCGCGCCGCAGCCGACCTCGTGGTCACCGACGACCGGCTGGAAACCATCATCGCCACCCTGATCGAGGGGCGGGCGATGTGGTCGTCGGTGCGGCACGCGCTCAGCATCCTGGTCGGCGGCAACCTCGGCGAGATCGCGTTCAGTGTGCTCACCGCCGCCGCGACCGGCCGTTCCGCGCTCACCGGACGACAACTGCTGCTGGTCAACCTGCTCACCGACCTGGCGCCGGCGCTGGCCATCGCGGTCCGACCACCCGCGTCGGACCGGACCGACGCGCTACTCAAGGAGGGTCCGGACACGGCGCTCGGCGAGAGCCTGACCAGGGAGATCGGGCTGCGGGCGGCAGCCACCACGCTTGGCGCCACCGCGGGCTGGACGTTGGCCCGCTACACCGGACGCCGGCAGCGGGCCGGCACCGTCGCCCTGGTCTCCCTGGTCGGCACCCAACTCGGGCAGACCATCCTGGCCGGCGGCACCAGCCCGACCGTGCTGGCCTCCACGGCGGCGTCCCTGGGCGTCCTGGTCGTGGTGGTGCAGACCCCGGGGGTGAGCCAGTTCTTCGGCTGCACGCCGCTCGGGCCGGTGGGCTGGACCATCGGGGCCGGGTCGGCGCTCGGCGCGACCTTCGCCAACGGCGCGCTCACCAAGCTGGTGGAACGCCTGCCGGAAACCCGTGTCCACCACAGCGGAGCCGGTGCCGACCCTGCGGCGGACGGTGGTTCCGCAGGCTGACCGGCGACACGGCGGTGTTGCGTCGGCTGCCGGCGCGATGCCAGCGACACGCGCTACGCCTCCGCGCCCTGCGGTACGCGGGCGGCAGCGGGGAGGAAGGGCGTCAGCAGAGCGGCAAGGGCGATGATCACCGCGCTGTACCAGAGCGCCGTGCCTGCGGCGTCCGGGAAATCCTGCGACTCGAGCAGCGAGAAGAAGATGGCACCGACGATGGCAACACCGACAGCCGCGCCCAGTTGCAGCACCGCGTTGGTCACGCCGGAGCCAGCGCCGGCGTTGTGTGGCGGAACATCGGCAAGCACCACAGCTGTCACGATGGAGACGCACAGGCCCATGCCCAGACCCATCACCAGGATCGGCGCAGCGAGCTGCCAGATGGTGACAGCCATGCCCTCACCGGTGAACATGAGGATGAGCAGCACCATGCCGGCGACCATGACGGTCAGCCCCATCTGGATGAGCGTGCGGCCATGTGTGGTGGCGAACCGCTGGGCCACGCCGGTGGTGAGGAAGATGCCGACTGGGAAGCCGAGGCCGGTCAGCGCGGTACGCATCGGGCTCCACCCGTAGCCGGTCAGCAGCGTGTAGTTGAGCACCAGGAACAGCGACGCCAGCGTCGAGAAGACGATCAGCAGCACGACCAGGCCGATCACGAACGAACGCTGCCGCAACAGAGCCGGCGGGACCAGAGCGGAGCCGTCGCGCCTGTCCCGCCGCCGTTCCACCAGGACGAATGCCCACAGCAGCGGTATCGCGGCGACCAGCAACGCGATAGTGCCGATCGGCCAGCCCGCCTCCCTGCCCTGGATCACCGGGAACATGAGGAACATCGGTGTCACGGGAGTCGCTGGTCGCCGACCTGTACCACGTGGAGCGCGCGTCGGCCCAAGCCGCAGTTCTGTTCCATGGCGCCCTCGCCGCACGAGCCGGCATCACCGTGACCGACATCAGCTGCCTCGGCGTTCTCGACAAGGACGGCCCCATGCCCGCAGGTCGCCTGGCCCGCCAGGTCGGCCTCACCCGTGGCGGCGCCATCACCGCAATGCTGGACCGGCTGGAAAAGGCCGGTTTCCTGCGCCGGCAGCGCGATGCCGGCGACCGTCGGAAGGTGACGATCGAGCTGGTACGCGGTGAGGCTACGAGCGCCTGCAACAGACCCTCGACGAGTTCAGCCGCGACTACCTCGCCCTCATCGACGGGTATCGACGAGCAGCTCCCCGGTTGCTCAAGGAGTTCTCTCGCCGTTCCACGGCGATCCTCGACCGGCACTCCGCGACCTTGCAGGACGTCGGGCAGCTACCGGCGTGATGGCGTGCGCTGGGCAGAGCAGGCAACGGCGTGACCGCCTGGCTTGCACTCGGGACCAAAATCAACCGAAGGAAGTGCTGGTGGGCCGGAGGTACCACCATGCGAACCACGCCGCCACCATCCCTGGTGATCCGCTGATCCTGACTCCTCCCAGGGCGCGGCGCCTGGCGATCTCGACCCCGAGTAGCCAAGGCCGCTGACGCATGCGGCCAAGCCGGCTAAACTAATCCCTTAGCTAAGCGAGGAGGTCGCGTCATGTCGGCTGAGGCCGTGCACTACAACATGCATGATGCCAAGACCCATCTGTCGCGCATCATTGAACGGGTGGAACACGGCGAGGAGATCATCATCGACCGGGCGGGCACCCCGGTGGCGAAGGTCGTACCACTGGTCCGGCGGGCCAACCGCACCGCAGTCGGCTCCCTCGCCGGACAACTGGACCTCTCCGGTGACTGGGACTCAGCACAGACCAACGCCGAGATCGCCGACGACTTCGGCATCGGCGCATGAACCTGCTGCTGGATACTCACGTCGCGCTCTGGGCCATCACTGGCGACCCGACACTCGGTGCCGAGCTGCTCGACCGACTACGCCACGAGCCGGACATCTTTCTCTCCCCGGTCACCCTTTGGGAGATCACCATCAAACAGAGCACCGGAAAACTCACCGGACCCCCTGACCTCGCAGAGCGGGTAAGGGACATGGGCTTTCGAGAACTCCCGGTGACCTACGCCCACGCCATAGCCGCCGGCCGCCTGCCATCGCATCACCGCGATCCCTTCGACCGCATGCTGGTGGCACAGGCAATCACTGAAGGTCTGACCCTCGCCTCCCGCGACGCGTCCATAGCGTTGTACGACGTGGACGTCCTCAAGGTCTGACGGACAACTCGGTCCACGCCTGATACCCGCGAGAGGCTCAGGCCCAACTCGCCCACTGGCCGCCGAGCGGCGTCGGTCACTTAGCTCCGGCGCTCGCCGTGCCTGCAGGTTCGCGGGTCTCCGACCCCTCCGGTTGCGTATCCGTTTCGGTGGAGCCCAGGGGACTCGAACCCCTAACCCCTGCCTTGCAAAGGCAGTGCTCTGCCAGTTGAGCTAGGGCCCCGCGAATTGCGCGACGATCGTCGCGCGCCGCGAGCGTCAGCGCAGGTCGGGCGCGGTGGTCGCCTCGTGCCACAGGGCACGCTCGTCGTTCGACGCCTTGATCTTGTTGAACACGACGGCAGCCACACCGACGACGCCAGCCAGAATCAGCAGCTTCTTGAACATGGGGCGACCCCTCGCGCTCGACTATCGTCGGACGACATGCGGTGGGGCTAGATGGAATCGAACCATCGACCTCAGAGTTATCAGCTCTGCGCTCTAACCGACTGAGCTATAGCCCCGCGTTGCGACGAGCAAGATTAACCCATCCGCTCGGCCGGCCCCAAATCGGGGTCCGAGCCTGCGAGCCGGGCCCGTCGCCGCCTGCAAAAACCTACCCGAGTACGGGACGCCGGAGCGACCGCTTTACGCGGTGCCCCGGCGTCCCGGTGGCTCAGTCCCGCTCGGCGAGGGTCAGCTCGATCCCGCCGACCAGGTCGGCGCAGACGTTGTAGACGAACGCGCCGAGGGTCGCCAGCGCGGTGAACAGCACCACGTTGACCAGGCCGATCAGCGCCGAGCTGAGGATCACGCCCTTGGCGGTGATCTGGAAGCCGCTGGTGCTCTGCCCACCGCCGGCGTTGACCAGATCGCTCAGGCTCTCGTTGACGCTCTGGAACACACCCATCGCGTCCAACGCCAGGTAGAGCACCGACGTGGCGACCACCACGACGATGAAGAGCACCACCGACACCGCGAACGCGAACTTCATCACGGACCACGGGTCGATCCGCTTGAGGTTCAGCCGGGCGCGGCGCGGCCCTCGGGAGGCGGCCGAACTGACCGACGTACGCGCCGCCCGCACGGCGTCACCGACGCGGGCTGCCCCGACGGCGGACGCGTTACCGATCCCCGGTGGCAGGCCACCACCACTTGCCGGGCGGCCGGCGGTGGCGGCCGTACGCGCCGCGTCCGGCTGCGGCTGGGTCATGCCGGGCGTGATCCGCGGCTGGGTGCCGGTGGACCCGGCTGACGCCGCCTGACCGGGCCGGAGACCGATCGGCTGGGTGGTCACCGGACGGGCCGAGGGGGCCGCCGCCGAAGCCGGAGGGTTGGCCGCGGCCGACGTCGGCGCCTCGGCGCTGGACGCCTCGGTCTTGTCGCCCGATCCGCCGTCCTCGCCCGGCTGCTCCGGCGGGGGTGTCATACCTGGAGCCCTGGTGAACTTCGGGGCAGGCGCATCGGCAGGGACGGTCGCCCGGCCCACGGCCGCGCGGCCGGTCGCTGGTGTGCCGCCCTTGGCGGCATCCTCGTCGACCGGGTTGGCCGAGGTCCCCGTGTTCCCCGACTTCGCCTGTGTCTCCGTCATTCAACTAGTCCTGTTCGTCAGGCTCGTCGGCATTGCGAGCAATCGCCACGATAGTCACGCCGTCCGGGAGGTCCATCAGCTTGACCCCCATTGTGTTCCGGTCACGCGTACGGCGTACAGGCTTCACCGGAGTCCGAATGACACCACCATTGCTGGTGATCGCGAACAGCTCGTCGTCCGGATCGATCACCACCGCGCCGACCAGACCACCGCGCCGTTCGGTGATCTTCGCAGTCAACACGCCCTTACCTCCCCGGCCCTGCACCGGGTATTCCTCGATCGGGGTCCGCTTCGCGTATCCCCCGTTCGTGGCCACCAGCACGTCCAGACCATCCCGCACGACCTCCATGGCGAGCAGGACGTCGTCGTCCGTGAAGCGCATGCCGATCACGCCCGAGGTGGCCCGGCCCATCGGCCGCAGCGCCTCGTCCGAGGCGTTGAACCGGATCGCCTGCGCCTTCTTCGAGACAAGCAGCAGGTCGTTCTCCGGCGCAACCAGCGCAGCACCGACCAGCTCGTCCTCATCGCGCAGGTTGATCGCGATGACGCCGCCGGAACGGTTGGAGTCGAACTCCTCGAGCCGCGTCTTCTTCACCAGGCCGTTCTTCGTGGCCAGTACCAGGTAGGGGGCTACCTGGTAGTTCGGAATTTCGATGATCTGCGCGATCTGCTCGTCCGGTTGGAAGGCGAGCAGATTGGCCACGTGTTGGCCCTTGGCTACCCTACTGGCCTCCGGCAACTCGTACGTCTTGGCCCGGTAGACACGGCCCTTGTTCGTGAAGAACAAGATCCAGTCGTGGGTCGAGCAGACGAAGAAGTGGCTGACGATGTCGTCCTGCCGCAGCGTAGCGCCACTGACGCCCTTGCCGCCGCGCCGCTGCGAGCGGTACAGATCGACCTTGGTCCGCTTGGCGTACCCGGTGCGGGTGATCGTGACGACCACGTCCTCGCGGGCGATGAGGTCCTCCATCGAGACCTCGCCGTCGAACGGGATGATCTGCGTCCGACGGTCGTCGCCCCACTTGGCGACGATCTCGCCCAGCTCCTCCGAGACGATCTTCCGCTGCCGCTCGGGCTTGGCGAGGATGTCCTTGAGGTCGGCGATCTCGATCTCGAGCTTGGCCAGGTCGTCGATGATCCGCTGCCGCTCCAGGGCGGCGAGCCGGCGCAGCTGCATGTCCAGGATCGCGGTCGCCTGGATCTCGTCGATGTCGAGCAGCCGGATCAGGCCCTGCCGGGCGTCGTCCACCGTCGGGGAGCGCCGGATGAGGGCGATCACCTCGTCCAGCGCGTCCAGCGCCTTGCCCAGGCCCCGCAGGATGTGCGCCCGCTCCTCGGCCTTGCGCAGCCGGTACGCGGTCCGCCGGCGGATCACGTCGATCTGGTGCTCGACGTAGTAGCGGATGAACTGCGCCAGGTTGAGCGTGCGCGGCACCCCGTCGACCAGGGCCAGCATGTTCGCGCCGAACGTCTCCTGGAGCTGGGTGTGCTTGTAGAGATTGTTCAGTACGACCTTCGCGACCGCGTCGCGCTTGAGCACCAGCACGATCCGCATGCCGGTACGCCCGGAGGACTCGTCGCGGATGTCGGCGATCCCGGCGAGCTTGCCCTCCTTGATCAGCTCAGCGATCCGCTCGGCGAGGTTGTCCGGGTTGACCTGGTAGGGCAACTCGCTGACGACCAGGCAGGGGCGGCCCCGCTTGTCCTCCTCGACCTCCACCACGGCCCGCATCCGGATCGAGCCGCGACCGGTGCGGTACGCGTCCTGGATGGCGGTGGTGCCGACGATCAGGCCGTGGGTCGGGAAGTCCGGGCCCTTGACGATGCCGAGCAGGGCTTCGAGGGTGGTCTCCTCGTCCTCCTCCGGGTGCTCCAGGCACCACTGCACCGCCGCGCCGATCTCGCGCAGGTTGTGCGGCGGGATCTTGGTGGCCATGCCGACCGCGATGCCCTCGGAGCCGTTCACCAGCAGGTTGGGGATCCGCGACGGCAGGATGGTGGGCTCCTTGGCCCGGCCGTCGTAGTTGTCCTGGAGGTCGACGGTGTCCTCGTCGATGTCCCGCAGCATCTCCATGGCGAGCGGGTCGAGCTTGCACTCGGTGTAGCGCATGGCGGCGGCCGGGTCGTTACCGGGGGAGCCGAAGTTGCCGTTGCCGTCGACAAGCGGGTACCGCAGCGACCAGGGCTGCGCCATCCGGACCAGCGCGTCGTAGATCGCCGAGTCGCCGTGCGGGTGGAACTGGCCCATCACGTCGCCGACGACACGGGAGCACTTCACGTAGCCGCGGTCCGGACGGTAGCCGGAGTCGAACATCGCGTAGAGGATCTTGCGGTGGACCGGCTTGAGGCCGTCCCGGACATCCGGCAGCGCACGCCCGACGATGACGCTCATCGCGTAGTCGAGGTAGGAGCGCTGCATCTCCACCTCGAGCCCGACCGGTTCGATCCGGTCGTGCGCGACCACCGCGGCGATGGCCTCGGCGGGGACCTCAGGCTCGTTCGGTGTGGACTCGGGAGAATCGGTCACTGTATACCCTTATCAGACTCAGAGTCGTTTTTGTGCTGTGGATAACCGCTGTGGATACCGGCCAAGCTGTGGATAACTCTGTGGACCGGTGGATCGGCCGGGCAGCGCCCGGCCGATCCACCGCGGTCCGTCAGATGTCCAGGAACCGGACGTCCTTGGCGTTGCGCTGGATGAACGACCGGCGCGCCTCGACGTCCTCACCCATCAGCACACTGAACAACTCGTCGGCGGTCGCCGCGTCGTCGAGAGTGACCTGACGCAGGGTACGCGTCGCCGGGTTCATCGTGGTCTCCCACAGCTCGGGATAGTTCATCTCGCCGAGGCCCTTGAAGCGCTGGATGTCGTCCGGCTTGGCGTTCGGCTTCTTCTGCTGGCGCAGCGCGATCAGACCGTCCCGCTCGCGGTCGGAGTACGCGTACTGGGCGTCGTCGCCCTTCTTGTTCCACTTGATCTTGTAGAGCGGCGGGGCCGCCAGGTAGACGTGCCCCAACTCGACAAGCGGACGCATGAAGCGGAACAGCAGGGTGAGCAGCAGCGTCTGGATGTGCTGTCCGTCGACGTCCGCGTCGGCCATCAGTACCACCTTGTGGTACCGCAGCTTCTCCATGTCGAAGTCGTCGTGGATGCCGGTGCCCAGCGCGGTGATCAGCGCCTGGACCTCGTTGTTCTTCAGCACCCGGTCGATCCGGGCCTTCTCCACGTTGAGGATCTTGCCGCGGATCGGCAGGATCGCCTGGGTCCGTGGGTCGCGGCCCTGCTTGGCCGAGCCGCCGGCCGAGTCACCCTCGACGATGAACACCTCGGACTCGCGGGGGTCGGTCGACTGGCAGTCGGCGAGCTTGCCCGGCATCGAGCCGGACTCCAGCAGCGACTTGCGCCGGGCCAGCTTGCGCGCCTGCTGGGCGGCGATCCGCGCCCGGGCCGCCTGGGAAGCCTTCTGGATGATCGTCTTGGCCTCGGCCGGGTTGCGGTCGAACCAGTCGACGAGCCGGTCGTTGCAGACCCGCTGCACGAAGCTCTTCACCGGGGTGTTGCCCAGCTTCGTCTTGGTCTGGCCCTCGAACTGCGGGTTGGTCAGCTTGACCGAGATGATCGCGGCCAAGCCCTCGCGGATGTCCTCGCCGGAGAGCTTCTCGTCGCCCTTTAGCAGCTTCTTGTCGGTGCCGTACCGGTTGACGACGCTTGTCAGCGCCGACCGGAAGCCCTCCTCGTGGGTGCCGCCCTCGTGCGTGTTGATGTTGTTGGCGAAGGTGTAGACCGACTCGCCGTACGACTCGTTCCACTGCATGGCGATCTCGAGGGACATGCCCTCCTCTTCGGCCTCGAACTCGACCACCGTCTTGTGCATCGGGTTCTTGGAGGCGTTGAGGTGCCGGACGAAGTCGGCGATACCGCCGTCGTAGCGGAAGGTGACCTCGCGGGTCTTGCCCTCCTCGTCCTCCGGGACCCGCTCGTCGAGCAGGTGGATGGTGATGCCCCGGTTGAGGAAGGCCATCTCCTGCAGACGTCGGTAGATGGTCTGGAAGTCGAAGTCGACCGTCTCGAAGACGTCCGGGTCCGGCCAGAAGGAGACGGCCGAGCCGGTGCTGTCGGTGGTCTCGCCCTTTTCCAGTTGGCTGGGCTTGGAGTTGGTGTACTGCTGCCGCCAGACGAAGCCGGACTTGTGGATCACCACGGCCATCTTCGTCGAAAGCGCGTTCACCACGGAAACGCCGACGCCGTGCAGACCACCGGAGACCGCGTACGCCTTGCCGTCGAACTTGCCACCCGCGTGCAGCACGGTCAGCGCGACCTCGACACCAGGCTTCTTGAGCTTCGGGTGGAGGTCGACCGGGAAACCACGGCCGTTGTCGGTGACCCGGACGCCGCCGTCGGCGAGCAGCACCACGTCGATGGTGTCGCAGTAGCCGGCCATCGCCTCGTCGACCGCGTTGTCGACGACCTCCCAGACGAGGTGGTGCAGACCGCGCTCGCCGGTGGACCCGATGTACATACCGGGCCGCTTGCGAACGGCCTCCAGCCCCTCGAGAACGGTGATCGACTCTGCGCCGTACTCCTGCTTGTCCTGCGCTGCCACCCTCGGCCACTTTCTCGCGTCAGCCGCGCCGGTAGGGCGCGTCGGGCGCGGGTTCGGCGGACAGGACGCGACGTCGGCGCGCAGACCGGTGCCGAAGAACTCCGGACAGCGGGTCGAACGCGCCGGTCGCCGCGGTTGCCCGCGGATCGCGATCGGCTCGACCCGACGTGGAGAATGAATCTGGGGCCCAGCGGCCCCGTCGCACTCCCGCACCGGGTCTTCGTCTCGCTGTCAATCCTACTGTGCGCGGATGACAGAACCACCACTCGGCACCCTCAGCGGGGCGGCTGAGAAGTCCATAGCCGGCAGAACCCTGCCGCCCACGACTCCCCCCACACGCCTGACCCCCATCGCACGCGCCGCCCCGGAACGGGTTGACCCGCGGTCGGGCGGGTCGGGGGTCGCGGCCGACGCGTCAGTGCCGTACGTTTGCGGCGCCCCGGAACCAGCCTTGATCTTTACCGGTTGGAACCGGGACGATCGACCCGATCGACCCGACACGTGCTCTTTAAGAGGTGACAGATGGGGCTGGACAACGTCGCGGTGCACTGGCCGCGGACCGGCCGCTTCTACGATCCGGTGGCGCCGGCCGAGTTCGTCGACTTCGGCGAGATCGTCGACCTGCCGCGCATCTCGGCGCCGACCGCGGCGCTGGCCGAACTCATCGCGAAGACCGGCACCATCCGGGCGACCGCGTACACCGAACTGGTGGACCTGCTGCTCGGCCTCGAAGGTGTGTTGTACGCCACAGACGCCGCCGCCGAGGACGAGGACCCGGTCATCGACCCGGACGGCTGCTCCTGGATCGCGAGCGGCATCGAGCGGTTCGTGGCCGCGCACCGCCCGAACGGGGAGGCGGTCACCTTCGAGTCGGTGAGCACCGTGCTGCGCTCCCTGCTCGGCGATGGTCGGTTGGCCGAGCAGCAGCTGCGCTGGCTGGAGAGCCGGCTCGACGCGCTGCGCGACGAGCGCGGCGATCCCCCGCAGTGGAACTTCACCTGCGCCGAACTGGGCGTGCTTGCAGCGTTCTACCGGCGCTGCGCCGAGCGCGGGTTCGCCGTCTACGCCGACGCCTGAGCCGCCACGTCGGCCGGCTGGTCGGCAGCCGGCTGGTTGGCAGCCGGCTGGTTGGCAGCCGGCTGGTTGGCAGCCGGCTGGTTGGCAGCCTTGATCAATTGCGTCAGCACGGCGTGCAGGTGTTGCAGGTCCTCGACGGGCAGCCCGAGCCGCTGCACGATCGCGGCCGGGATCAGCTCCGCCTGACTCCGCAGCGCGGCACCGCTTGCGGTGAGGGTGACGGCGAGGCTGCGCTCGTCGCTCGGGTCGCGCTCCCGGCGCAGGTAGCCGGCCGCCTCCAGGCGCTTGAGCAGGGGTGACAACGTGCCCGGGTCGAGCTGGAGCAGGCGGCTGAGGTCGCGACCGGACAACGGCGCGTGCTGCCAGAGCGCCAACATCACCAGATACTGCGGGTGGGTCAGCCCCATCGGCTCCAGCAGCGGCCGGTAGACGGCCACCACGCTTCGCGCCGCGACGGAGAGGGCGAAGCAGACCTGCTGCTCCAGGGCCAGCGGGTCGGCGCCGTCAGGTCGTTCGCTCATCGGTTGCTCTCTCCTGCCACGATGACTATCGTACCGATCATTGGTACACCAACCATTGGCCCACCAACGGTCAGCGCGTGCGACGGGCGCAGGCCGACGGGGCGACGCGGGAAAGAGGGCGGCAGATGAGCGAGGACGGCGCGGTCACCAGAGCCCCGGGCGAGGGTGGCCGACTGATGCGGTGGGCCTTCCGGCACCTCGCCGGCCCGGCCGAGGGTGTGCAGGGCGCGGTGCAGGGCGGCTCGGCCGAGGCCCGCGAGGCGTGGAAACGCGACCTGGCCGAGCGCAAGCGTTTCACCCGGGAACAGCGCGAACGCAGGCGCGCAGCTCGCGAGGCCGACCGGCGCGGCTGAGCAGCCGGCTCAGCCGTACGTGTCGCGTGGACCCCGCCCGCGTACCCGGCGTGGTCCCTTCCCCCAGGAGGGCGCGGCCGGGCCGTGGATGTGCAGCTTGCGCACCACGTTGTGGCCTACCTCGCTGGCGATCTGCTTGAGCAGCGACCCCGCGAGCAGCCGCAGCTGGGTGGCCCACGCGGTCGACCGTGCCTCAACGGTCAACTCACCGTTCTCCAACTTCACCGGCCGGCTGTTCTGCGCGATCTCGGCGCCGACGACCCGCTCCCAGGCGCCGAACACGGTGGCCTCGGCCGCCGGCTGCTGCCAGCCACGTGCCTTCACCAGTCGGTTCAACACGGCGCCGAGCGGCTGCGGATCGCGCGGGTCGGGGCCGGGGCCGGAGTAGCCGCGCAACCGCCGCCCCGAGCCGCCGGCAGCGTCACCGCCGCCGGGCGTGCGCCGCGCGCGCGCCGCCGCCTGCCGCCGGGACAGCGCCGCGTCGAGCACCGCCCGGGCCAGCTCCGGCCCGCTGGCGGCCGCCGCCGGCTCACCGCCCGCCGGTCCCTCCGCCGCCTTCGGGGTACGCGCAGCCGGGCCCTCGCCTGCCGCCGGTCGACCTGTGCGTGGCTCATCCGACACGGCGTACCGCCCCTTCGCCAACCTGATAGCGGGTGCCGCGCAGGGCGGCCGGTACGTCGTCGTCCACCGCGCAGGTGACCAGCAGCTGACTCGCGCCGCCGACCAGCTCCGCCAACCGCTCCCGGCGGCCGGTGTCCAACTCCGCGAAGACATCGTCGAGCACCAGCACCGGTTCGATGCCGTCGGCGCGCAACAGGTCGTACCCGGCCAACCGCAGCGCGAGCGCGAACGACCACGACTCGCCGTGGCTGGCGTACCCCTTGGCGGGCAGCGGCCCGAGGCTCAGGGCCAGCTCGTCGCGGTGTGGGCCGACCAGGGTGGTGCCCCGCTCGATCTCGGCGGAACGGGACGCGGTCAGGGCCGCCGTCAGCGCCTCGGCAAGCGTGGCCCGGTCGGTGGTCGGCTCGGCCAGCTCGATCGAGGGTCGGTACGCGATGCTCGCCGCGCCCCGACCGGCGGCCACCGCGTCGTACGCCTTGGCCACGTGCGGGGTGAGCGCGGCCACCAGCTCCAGACGGCCGGCGAGCAGCTCCGCGCCGTGCTGGGCCAGGTGGGTGTCCCACACGGCGAGGGTGCCCAGGTCGCCACCCCGCGACCCACCAGTCTTGCGGGCCAGGTACGCGGTGCGCAGCAGGGCGTTGCGCTGCTTGACGACCCGCTCGTAGTCGGCCCGCACGCCCGCGTACCGGGGTTGACGGTTGACCAGCAGGTCGTCCAGGTAGCGGCGGCGCTCGGCCGGGTCGCCCCGGACCAGCTCGAGATCCTCCGGGGCGAAGAGCACCAGCCGGAGCGCCCCGAGCACGTCCCGGGCCCGCCGCGCCGGCGAACGGCCCAGTCGGGCCCGGTTGGCCTTGCCGGGCACGATCTCCAGCTCGACCAGGAGTTCGCGCCCGTCGTGCACCACCGCGCAGCGGATCACCGCGGACGCGGCGCCCATCCGCACCAGCGGCGCGTCGGTGGCGACCCGGTGCGAGTCCAGGGTCGCCACGTAACCCAGCGCCTCGACGAGGTTGGTCTTGCCGACACCGTTGGCACCGACCAGGACGTTCGCCCCCGGCTGAAGATCGACTGCCACCCGCTCGTACGAGCGGAAGTCGACGAGTTCCAGCCGGTGAACGTACACAGGTTGTGGATACCGCTCAGCGCTTGTGGACGGCGTGGCCACCGAACTGCTGACGCAGCGCGGAGACGGCCTTCATGGCGGGCGAGTCGTCCTGCCGCGAGGCGAACCTGGCGAACAGCGAAGCGGTGATGACGTTCAGCGGAACGGCCAACCGGACCGCCTCGTCGACAGTCCACCGGCCCTCGCCGGTGTCCTCCGTGTAGCCGCTCAGGTCGGCCAGCTCCGGGTCCTCGTCGAGCGCCCGGTCCAGCAGGTCGAGCAGCCAGGAACGGACGACCGTGCCTTCCCGCCAAGACTTGATCACGCCCGGGACGTTTGTCACCAGCTCCGAGGCGGCCATCAACTCGTAGCCCTCGGCGTAGGCGTGCATCAGGCCGTACTCGATGCCGTTGTGCACCATCTTCGAGTAGTGCCCGGCACCGACCGGGCCGGCGTGCACGAAGCCGAACTCGCCCTCCGGCTTGAGCGCGTTGAAGATCGGCATGAGCCGGTCGACGTGCTCCTGGGCACCGCCGACCATCAGCCCGTAGCCGTTCTGCCGGCCCCAGACGCCGCCGGAGACCCCGACGTCGATGTAGCCGATGCCCAGCTCGTTGAGCCGCTCGGCGCGGGGGGCGTCGTCACTGAAGCGGGAGTTGCCGCCGTCGATGATGATGTCGCCCGCACCGAGCACCTCGGCGAGCTCGTCGATGGTGGCGTCGGTGACACCGGCGGGCACCATGATCCAGACCGCGCGCGGGGACTCGAGCTTCTCAGCCAGCCCCGCAAGGGTCGTCACGTCGCTGATCTGCGCGTTGTGGTCGAAACCGACCACCTCGTGCCCGGCGGAGCGCAACCGCTCCCGCATGTTGCCGCCCATACGGCCGAGTCCTACCAGCCCGAGCTGCATGTGTTTCTACCTCCGTGGATCTGGGTGTTGCTGGGCGCGATCAGCGCGAGACGCGGATCGGCATGATGAGGTACCGGTACCCCGGAATCACCTCGCCATCCTCGCCAGCGGGCGAGATCACCGCAGGCTTGAAGGCGTCGACGAACGAGAGCACGGCCGTCTGGGAGCCCAGGTTTGCCAGACCGTCGATGAGGTACTGCGGGTTGAAGCCGATGGTCAGCGGGTCACCCGTGAAGGTGGCCTCCATCGCCTCGCTGGCCCGTGCCTCCTCGGAACCACCGGCCTCGACGACCAGGCCGTCGGCGCTGAAGCTGAGCAGCACCGGGGTGGTCCGTTCGGCGACGAGCGCCACCCGCTTGACCACCTCGATCAGCGTGCTCACCGGCACCAGGGCCGTGGCGTTGTGGGTGGCCGGGAAGAGGGACCGCACCGGCGGGTAGTTGGCGCCGTCGAGCAGCCGACTGGTGGTGCGTCGGGTGCCGCCGGCAAGGCCGACCATGCCCTCGCCCGCAGCGCCCTGGGCGAGGGCGAGCGTGACCTCACCGCCGAGCGGGCCGAGGGCCTTGGCGGTGTCGTTCAGGGTGCGGGCGGGCACCAGGGCGTTGATGCTCACCTCGGGGTCGTCCGGGCGCCACTGGATCTCGCGCAGCGCCAGGCGGTAACGGTCGGTGGCGAGCATCGACAGCGTGTCGCCGGACAGCTCGACCCGGACACCGGTCATCATCGGCAGCGTTTCGTCCCGACCGGCCGCGATGGCCACCTGGGACACCGCGGTGGCGAACGCGGCGGCGTCGACGGTGCCGGCGCTCTGCGGCATCTCGGGCAGCGCGGGGTAGTCCTCCACCGGCATGGTGGGCAGGGTGAACCGGGCGCTGCCACAGACCAGCTCAAGGTGCGCGCCGACCGCGGCGATGTCGACCGGCTTGGCCGGCAACGCCTTGGTGATCTCGGCGAGCAGGCGGCCGGAGACGAGCGCGGCGCCGTCGGCGTCGCCCTGCACCTCGACGGTCACCTGGCTGGAGACCTCGTAGTCGAACCCGGAGACCCGCAGGTTGCCGTCGGTGACGCGGAGCATCACCCCGGCGAGCACCGGTACGGATGGCCGGTTGGGCAGACTCTTCGCGGTCCAGGCCACGGCCTCGGCGAGCGCGTCGCGCTCCACTCGGAACTTCATCAATGCCTCCGCGTCGACGTCAGCGACAACTCTCTCATGCCGACCGCTGCCTACCGTCCCGCCCGACCGTGCGGGTACCCATCGCACCTTAGGGCGCGGGGGCATCGGCTGTGCGCCCGACCCCTTGCTTCGTGTCGGTGCTGACCGGCTGATCCGACAGCGTTCGGCCCGATCCACAGAAAGCCCAACGGTGATGATTGGTTTTTGTTCTCTTAGAAGAGATAACTCATCGTCTTCATCGCACCTGTGCAAACTGTGGAAAACCGATGTCTGCGCAGGTCAGACAGGTTATCTACAGGTGATTTAGCTGTGGAGAACCGGGGGTACAACCGGCTTGTGTGTCCACAGGCCGGCTTCGGCGGCCGGTTGTCCACCGTTGTCCACCGGTTGTCCACCGGTAATCCACCGACTTTCTCCCCAAGCCTGTGGATCGCGGGGAAGATCACCATTGCCGTCATCCCCAGAACCTTCAACAGCTCGTACACAGGTCGACGGTCATCGGTGGAAAACGTGGCGGTTGTCCCCAGGCGTCCACAGCGTCGTACACAGGGTTTCTCCACAGGCTGTGGGTAACCGGCGCAGGACGGACCGTAGTTATCCACCGCCGGTGGACAACGAGCTGTGGACAACGAGTGGACGACGAGGCGGTCACGGCCTCGATCCTGTGGTCTAGACCATGTCGAGAGTCCAGTTGGCGGACCAAAAAGAACGCCCGGCCGGCGATCCGGCCGGGCGTGTCCCGGGCTGTGTGCCGCCGCTGTGGCGGGTCGTACGCCTAGCTGTTCTGCTTGATCCGGTTGGTCAGCTCGGCGATCTGGTTGTAGAGCGAGCGCCGCTCGGCCATCTGCTGACGGATCTTGCGGTCGGCGTGCATCACCGTGGTGTGGTCCCGGCCACCGAACGCCTGCCCGATCCGGGGCAGCGACAGCTCGGTCAACTCCCGACACAGGTACATGGCCACCTGGCGGGCGTTCACCAGCACCCGGGACCTGGACTGGCCCCGCAGGTCCTCAAGGCTCACCCCGAAGTAGTCGGCGGTCGAGGCCATGATCTGGTCGGCGTTGATCTCCGGGCCGGCGCCGTCGGGCATGAAGTCCCGCAGCACCTCCTCGGCCAGCGACAGCTCGACCGTCGACCGGGTCAGGCTGGCGAACGCGGTCACCCGGATCAGCGCGCCCTCCAACTCCCGGATCGAGTTCGACACCCGGGAGGCGATGAACTCCAACACGTCCGGCGGGGCGTACATCCGCTCCTGCGCGGCCTTCTTCTGCAGGATCGCGATCCGGGTCTCCAGATCCGGCGGCTGGATGTCGGCGAGCAACCCCCACTCGAACCGGGTGCGCATCCGGTCCTCGAGGGTGGCCAGCTGGCGCGGCGACCGGTCCGAGGTGATCACGATCTGCTTGTTGGCGTTGTGCAGGGTGTTGAAGGTGTGGAAGAACTCCTCCTGGGTGCGCTCGCGGTTCTCCAGGAACTGGATGTCGTCGATCAGCAGGATGTCGACGTCGCGGTAGCGCCGCTGGAACGCACTGGTCTTGTCGTCCCGGAGCGAGTTGATGAAGTCGTTGGTGAATTCCTCGGTCGAGACGTACCGGACCGAGCGGGCGTTGCCGAGCGTCGTGGCGTAGTGCCCGATGGCGTGCAACAGGTGGGTCTTGCCCAACCCGGAGTGCCCGTAGATGAAGAGCGGGTTGTACGCCTTCGCCGGCGACTCCGCCACCGCCACGCTCGCCGCGTGGGCGAAGCGGTTGGACGAGCCGATGACGAACGTCTCGAACATGTACTTCGGGTTGAGCCGGTTGCCGCCGGAGTCGGCCCCGGGCAACCGGCGGTCGTCGCGGCCACCGGGCCGATGGTCCACCGCGCTGCGGCCCGGGCCGCTGTCCGTTCCGCTGTCCCGGGGAAGCGAACGGATCACGTGCTGGTCGCGCGGTGACGCCGAGTCGTCCCGGTAGCGGGGCTCGTAGGGCCGGGTGTCCGGGCCGGACGGGTCCAGGCGGGCGGCCTGCTCGTCGTAGCCGCGCCGGTCCTGGCCCGGTCGGGGCGACCGCATCGGCTCCGCGAAGGCGGCGCTGAACAACGCCTCCTGCCCGTCCCTGCTTGCGGGAATGAGCCCCGGGCGATGCCCGTCGACGGTCGGCGCGAGCGGCGGACCCGCCGGCGCGGGAGGCGCCACCGGATCCGGCGTACGCGGCGCGGCCGACTGCTCGGGGATCATCGCGTCGGCCGACGGCCGGGCACCCTGGTCGTCGAACGGGGCGACACCCGGCCCGTCGATGTCGAGCGGCTCCGGGGCGCTGCGGTACACGGTGCCGGCCGGCCGGCCGGTGGCGTCCTCGGCCACCCGAACGGTGACCGCCACCTGGATCGGTCGGCCGAGCCTGCGGGTGAGCGCCTCGGTGATCGCCGGGCGCAGCCGTGACTCGATCACGTCGCGGGTGAACGCGTCCGGGACGGAGAGCAGTGCGGTGTCCTCGACGATCGCCCGCAACCGGGTCAGTCGGAGATAGGCACGCTGCTGGGCGGAGATGATCTCGTCGGCGAGCTCGTCGGTCGCCGCCAACCACACTGCGGCAAGGTCGGTCGTACCGGCCACCGTCGTGCCACCCCCTCGCTTCTGCTCCCGGCCGCCGCTGTCTGCCAGCCGGCCGTCCCGGGCCCGCCGCGTTCGCGGGTGGAACAACACCCACCCGGACGGTCGACCGGTGGTCATCCACAAGTTATCCACAGCCTGTGTACCGACCGATCGTGGCCGCCGCCGGCTGCGGGTGGGACCTGCCCCTGCCTGGTCGGGCGCTGAAGCGGGTTCACCGTGCCGAACGATTCACTGCCTGGTCCGGTCTTGCCTGTGCGACTCTTGCCTGTGCGACGACCGGAGCTTCCGACGCTCACCGCAATCGGGCACGGTAACAGCGTTGTCCCTGCGCCATCAACCGGCGACGCGGCGGCGCCCTTGTCGGCATCAGCGAAAAGCGCCCTCCGGCCTCGGGCGCGTCCCGTTGTCCGCTGCTCGGGGTGTTTGACGGTCATTGCACCGCTGCGTAGGCTGGAATGGCTGCTTTCTCGCCCTCTGCTAGGGTGATGGGTGCTTGCTGTCCGCGGTCGCATCCCCGCATCGCCGAGGTCCCGCTCCGCCGGACAGCACCGATCGTGGGCCACCGTCGCGGTGGCCTGGACCACCACACGACCCCGGCGATCCCGTCGCGCGGGGCGCGTACGAAAACGGAGAGCCTGACGTGAGCAAGCGCACCTACCAGCCGAACAACCGCCGGCGCGCGAAGACCCACGGCTTCCGGCTGCGCATGCGCACCCGTGCCGGCCGTGCCATCCTGTCGAGCCGTCGCGCCAAGGGTCGCACCACCCTGTCGGCCTGAGCCGACGGGGCCGGTCCAGGGGACGTGGGCAGTCGTGCTGGCCGCCGCACAGCGACTGCGGCGCAGCACTGACTTCGCCGCAGCGGTTCGTGGTGGCCGACGCGCCGGACGTGGCGCCGTCGTGGTCCACCTGGCCGTGCCGGTGACCGTCGACCCCAGCACACCGAGCTTGCCGGAGCCGGTACGGGACAACAGTGCGGAGCAGTCCGTGCCGTCCCGTGCCGGCTTCGTCGTGTCCAAGGCGGTCGGCAACGCGGTGACCCGCAACCGGGTCCGCCGTCGACTGCGGGCGCTGGTCCGGGAGCGGTTGGCCGCCCTGCCCGTCGGCAGCACCCTGGTCGTCCGGGCGCTCCCCGCCGCGGCGCAGGCGTCCTACTCTCGACTCGCCACCGACCTGGACTCCGCCATCGCGGTTGCCCGGTCGCCCCGCGAGCGGCGGCCCCGATGAGCGGCACCGACCAGACCAGCCCACGCCCGTCGACAACCGGTGCCAAGGTGCTGATCGCGCCAATCATCGCGTACCGTCGGTGGATAAGTCCGGCACTGCCGGCTCGCTGTCGGTTCTACCCGTCGTGCAGTGCGTACGCCCAGGAGGCGGTCGTACGGCACGGCGCGCTCCGGGGAGCCGTGCTGGCGGTCCGGCGGCTGTTGCGCTGCCACCCCTTTCACCCTGGTGGATACGACCCGGTTCCGGAGCCGGGCGGCCGCCGCCGTGCTGATGTGACTGGAGCCCCGAATTGAGTCTCGACTGGATCTACTACGCGATTTCGTGGATCCTGCTGACCTGGCACTCTGCCTGGGACGCCATCGGGGTGCCCGTCGGCGCGGTGCTCGGCACCAACTTCGCCTGGATCCTGGCCATCATCTTCCTGGTGGTCACCGTCCGGGTGATCCTGTTCCCGGTCTTCGTCAAGCAGATCAAGTCGCAGCGGGCGATGCAGGCGCTCCAGCCCAAGGTCAAGGAGCTTCAGGAGAAGCACAAGGGTGACCGGGAGACGCTCCAGAAAGAAATGATGGAGCTGTACAAGAAGGAGAAGGCCAACCCGCTGATGGGTTGCCTTCCGATGTTCCTTCAGATCCCTGTCTTCCTGGGGCTCTTCCACGTGCTGCGCCGGCTCGACCCGGACAAGCAGAACCAGACCCTCTACGGCTGGACCGTCGACCAGTTCCAGAGCGCCTCGCAGGCGAAGCTCTTCACCGCGCCGATCGCCGGTAAGTTCGGCTCCACGGCCGAGGAGCTGGCCAGCCTCGGCGCCAACGGCAGCACCGTGAAGATCATTGCAGGTGTCCTGGTCCTGGTCATGATCGCGACCACCTACCTGACCAGCCGTCAGATGATCCTCAAGACCGGCTGGGCTGAGGATCCGCAGCAGCGGATGATCCAGCGACTGATGCTCTACGGCATCCCCGCCTCGCTGCTGATCTCCGGCGCGATCTTCCCGATCGGCGTCATCATCTACTGGGTCACCAACAACCTCTTCACCCTCGGCCAGCAGCAGTGGGTGCTGCGGAAGTTCCCGCCGCCGGTGACCGCCAAGAAGGCCGTCGCCCCCGCCGCCACCCGCAACCCGGTGCAGCCCGCCAAGTCCGGCGGCCTGTTCGGTCGCGGCAAGACGGCCCCGCCGGCGCCGGTCAAGGCTGCCGCGCCGAAGGTTGCCGGGCCGAAGCCGGGCGCCAAGCCGATGAACAACGCGAAGAAGGGCCGGCCCGCCAAGCGGCAGGGCTGACGTGCGAGGGGCCGCCGACGGAGCACCGTCGGCGGCCCGTTCCGCACCGCGCAGCCGCCGTACGGCCGGCGCCGGGTGGAACCGACCGCGCACCGCGCGGCCACGGGCGACACTGCCCGTACAGACGTGCCCGTGGGCACCGGCGACCTCCCGCCGGCCCCGGGAAACCAGTCGGACCCCGCGGTCCGGCCGAGCGAGTACGGAGATGAGACCGTGACCGAGACCAGCATCCCCCGCGCCGAGCAGTCCCTCGACGAGGAGGACACCACCACGCTCGCGGTGGACGGCGACGACACCGAAGCCGATGACACCGAGGCGGACGACGACACCGACACCGCCGCTGGCACCCGGGTGAAGAAGACTGTCGGCGAGGGCGACCTGTTCCGGCAGAGCGAGATCGCCGCTGACTACGTCGAGGGCCTGCTCGACATCCTCGACTACGACGGCGACATCGACGAGCTGGTCTCCGGTGGCCGCCCGATGGTCGAGGTGGTCGGTGAGCGGCTACAGAGCCTGGTCGGCCAGCGCGGTGCCACCCTCGAGGCACTCCAGGAGCTGACCCGTCTCGCCGTCTTCCGGCAGACCGGAACGCCGAGCCGCCTACTGCTCGACGTCGGTGGCTACCGGGCGAACCGCCGTAAGGAACTCGCCGCGGTAGCCAAGAACGCCGTCGAGAAGGTCAAGGAGTACGGCGAGCCGGTCCGCCTGGACGCGATGTCCGCGTTCGAGCGCAAGTGCGTGCACGACGTCGTCAACGCCATGTCCGGTGTGGCGAGCGAGTCCGAGGGTGTGGAGCCGAACCGGCGCATCGTCGTACGGCCGGCGGACTGACCGGGTGACCCACGACGACATCACGGCCGACGCCGTGTCCGGCCCGGGCGGCACACCGCCCGGGCCGTCCGCTGTCCGCCCCGCCGATTCCGAGGTCGCCGCCGACTCCAGTGGACGGGACGCCGCCCCGTCCCCGGCCGACGCGGCGTTGCCGCCCGAGCTGGCTCCGGCCGCGCTCACCCTCTTCGGCGATCGTCTCGACCTGGCCGCCGCGTACGCCGAACTGCTGGCCACCGACGGCGTGGTCCGCGGCCTGATCGGGCCCCGGGAGGCACCTCGCATCTGGGATCGGCACCTGCTCAACTGTGCGGCGGTCGCCGAGCGGATCCCGTCCGGCGCGACGGTGCTTGACGTCGGATCCGGTGCCGGTCTGCCGGGTCTCGTGCTGGCCATCGCCCGCCCCGATCTGACGGTGACCCTGATCGAGCCACTCGCCCGACGGACGTCGTTCCTGATCGAGGTCGTCGAACGGCTCGGACTGGCCAGGTCGGTACGGGTGTTCCGCGGCCGGGCCGACGAGGCGGCCAGCGGATCGAGTGGTCGAGAGCCGATCAGCGGAGACGTGGTGACCGCCCGCGCGGTCGCGCCCCTGGATCGGCTGGCCGGTTGGAGCCTCCCCCTGGCGGTCCGCGGTGGCCGCCTGCTGGCGCTCAAGGGTTCGTCCGCCGCAGCCGAGATCGAGGAGCACGCCGATCTGGTGGCGAGGCTCGGCGGCGGGGAGCCGGCGGTGCGGCTCTGCGGCGTCGGGGTCATCGATCCGCCCACCACCGTGGTGGAGATCGTGCGTGAGCGGATCGTCGGCCCCCGCCCTGCGGCCAAGAAGCGCGCCCGGGGCGGGCGCTCCCGCCGAAGCTGACAGGTCGTGCCATCGGGCTTCCGGCCTGGGGTCTGCCTCGTTGTACCGGTACGGATGGACGAGGGGATGAGAACCCGACGTGGACCGGCCGCGCCTGTCCGCCGTAGGCTGACCGCGCGTCGATAGTGTGGAGCGGGTGACGGACGTCGCGGGTCTCCGACCGCTCCCGCGGGCCGTACGCTCCGGGTTGCGGGCGTGGTGCGGCCAAGTTGACCGGGGCGCGGACCGACCATCCGAAGCGGGCAGGGATGACAGGTGCATGACGACGGCAGGTACGACGATCCACGCGCGACCGGGTCGACAAGCGATCCCGTTTCACGTGAAACCGACTACCCGAGCTGGTCACCCGGCGCGACCGGGCCATCGACTCGACCCACCGACAGCGATCCGCCGGCGACCCTCGACCCGCCGTCGGGCTCGGGGCGGCCGGAGGGCGCGGGCACTCCGGATTCGGCGGGTGCCCGCCGGGCGCCGGAGGCATCGAGTCGACCGGTCAACGCCGCCGAGGTGCGGTCGACCTCGGGTCGCCGCAACACCGCGGCGGCGGTGCGCTTCGAGCCGGCAGTCCCGCACCAGCCCACCGCGGCCGTCGTTCGGGACGCCGCACCAGTGGTCGCCGCCGCGCCTGTGGCTTCGACCGAGTCGTTGGCTGCCGTGGCGGCCGACCCCACGTACGTTTCACGTGAAACCCCGACGCGCGAAGAGGATGACCCACCGTTGGCTATGGAGGCGATGCGCGCCGTGCAGATCCTGAATCCCAGTGGCGAGGTGACCATGCCTCGGCCGGACCGGACCCGGGTCATGTGCGTCGCCAACCAGAAGGGCGGCGTGGGTAAGACCACCACCACCGTCAACCTTGCGGTGGCGTTGGCCCTGCACGGCAACCGGGTGCTCGTGGTCGACCTCGACCCGCAGGGCAATGCCTCGACCGGGCTCAACGTCCCACACCACACCGGAATCCCGGACGTGTACGACTGCCTGATCAACAGCGTCCCGCTGGCCGAGGTGGCGCAGGCGGTCGAGGGCATCCCCAACCTCTGGTGCGTACCCGCGACAATCGACCTGGCCGGTGCTGAGATCGAGCTGGTTTCGGTGGTGGCCCGGGAGTCGCGTCTGGACCGGGCGATCGCCGCCTATCCGGGCGAGTTCGACTACGTCTTCATCGACTGCCCGCCCTCGCTCGGGCTGCTCACGGTCAACGCCCTGGTCGCCGCGCAGGAGGTGCTGATCCCGATCCAGTGCGAGTACTACGCGCTGGAGGGGCTCAACCAGCTCATCAACAACATCAACCTGGTACGCCAGCACCTCAACCCGAGGCTCGACGTCTCGACCATCCTGCTGACCATGTACGACCGTCGTACCCGGCTGGCCGACGCCGTCGAGCAGGACGTCCGGAACCACTTCGGCGACAAGGTCCTCCAGGCGGTCATCCCCCGCAACGTCCGGGTCTCCGAGGCGCCGAGCTACGGCCAGTCGGTGATGACCTACGATCCCGGATCGCGGGGTGCCACGAGTTACTTCGAGGCCGCCCAGGAGATCGCCGAACGCGGCGTCAAGGAGCCGGTGGGCCGGAATGCGTAGTGCGGACGAGTCGCTTGGAGGCGTGGCATGAAGAACCGTCCTCGGGGCGGTCTGGGTAGGGGCCTGGGGGCCCTGATCCCGACCGGGCCGGCGCCGGATGCCGCCGGCACCGCGACGGCCGAGCCGGAGTACGAACAGACGGACGACGGGAGCGCCGTCGCCGTTGCCGCCGTGCCGTCCGGAGCGCCGGCCCGCGAGCCGGAGCCCGTACTCAGCCCGGTGCCCGGCGCTCGATTCGCTGAGATCCCGGTCGACGCGATCATGCCCAACCCGAAGCAGCCCCGCCAGGTCTTCGACGAGGAGGCACTGGAGGAGCTGAAGACCTCCATCCAGGAGGTCGGCTTCCTTCAGCCCATCGTCGTTCGGCAGCTCGACGACGAGAAGTACGAACTCGTGATGGGCGAGCGGCGCTGGCGGGCCGCCCAGGCGGTGGGACGGGAGAGCATCCCGGCGATCGTCCGGGACACTCGCGACGATGCGATGCTCCGCGACGCCCTGCTGGAGAACATCCACCGGGCCAACCTCAATCCCCTGGAAGAGGCCGCCGCCTATCAGCAACTGCTGGAGGAGTTCGGGGCCACCCACGAGGAGCTGGCCCGCCGGATCGGCCGGAGTCGCCCGCAGATCTCCAACACGATCCGACTGCTGAACCTGCCCGCGCAGGTGCAGCGCCGGGTCGCCGCCGGCATCCTGTCCGCCGGGCACGCCCGCGCTCTGCTGAGCCTCGACGAGGCGGAGTCGCAGGAGCAGTTGGCCCTGCGCATCGTCGCCGAAGGGCTGTCGGTTCGGGCGACCGAGGAGATCGTGGCCCTGGCCCTCAACGACGGGTCGACGAAGGGCCAGGCCGCCAAACGGCGACCCAAGGCACACGCGCCGGCCCTGACCGATCTCGCCGATCGGCTCTCCGACCGCTTCGACACCCGGGTGAAGGTGGACATCGGCCGCAGCAAGGGCAAGATCACGATCGAGTTCGCCACCGTGGACGACCTTGAGCGGATCGTCGGGATCATCGGCGTGCAGCAGGAGAAGGAGAGCGGGGACTGACCCCGTACTCCCGGTCCAACGGCCGCGTCACCCACAGGGGGCGCGGCCGTTCTGCGTCGCCGGGTCGCTGGGTCGCCGGGTCGCCGGGTCGCCGGGTCGCCGGGTCGCCGGGTCGCCGGGTCGCCGGTTTCACGTGAAACCGGCGGAGGGCTGACGCTTCAATCGGCTGGGCGCTGACGAAGTAGGTCGTCCGTCCGCAGCCTGCTCGCTCCACCCCGCCCGGGTTACCGCGACCGCCGGATGAGGCGCTGCGGTGCGCAGGGGCGAAAGACCCACGCCAGCCAGCGATCGGATGCCCTGCGTTCTTCGTGTAGCGGTGAATGAGCGCGCGCCCGCAACAACTACAACCGACCGGCAGGCGTTGTCGGGTGGACGGCAGGCTGGCTGATCGGCGGGCTGCGAGAGGCGAGCGGTAGCAAGCAGGGGTAGCGGAGCCTGCCGGTCGCAACGCCCGAGCCGCAACGCCCGAGCCGCAACGCCCGAGCCGCAACGCCCGAGGCGCGGTGCCCGAGGCCCGCCGTTCCCTGGTTCCGATCCGCGGCTGCCGGCTGTTTGGCATCTGGCGGAGACGGATGGCCGGGTCGGTCGGTCCGTAGCGTTCTCGCGAGATCTTGGACAGTTTCCGTCCTGTCTGAACGGAAACTGTCCAAGATCTCGCAGGGCGTGGCTGCGGCGCGGCTCGGCCGGGTAGCGAATTGGCGGTCGGTGACAGCAATTGCGACGGCGGACGGCGACGGCGAGGGCGAGGGCGACGGCGAGGGCGAACGGCGAGGGCGAATGGCGAGGGCGAGGGCGAGGGCGACGGCGAGGGCGAACGGCGAGGGCGAGGGCGAGGGCGTAACGGCGAGGGCGTAACGGCGAGGGCGAGGGCGAGGGCGTAACGGCGAGGGCGTAACGGCGAGGGCGAGGGCGAGGGCGTAACGGCGAGGGCGAGGGCGAGGGCGAGGGCGTAACGGCGAGGGCGAGGGCGAACGGCGACGGTAGACGGCGAACGGGCTGGGCGGTGGCTGCCGACCGGCTGGCGGCGTCGGTCGGGTGGGCGGCTGCGGTACACCGAGCAGCGGCGGTCAGTCGGTTGCGATGGCGTTGGCCCGCTGGGTGTCGCACAGCGGGCTCCGGATCGGCCCTCTCGATCCGCTACCACCCCGCGCATCACTTTGCGCGTCAGCGAGCCGCTGAGCGGCGCGCAACGCCCTCTGATGGTCAACCCAGTGGGTGCGGCTGAGCGCGTAGGGCGTGCACGGCAGGTGTGGCCCCCTGCCGACTGGCCAGCCCAGCCGGGTGAGGTGCCCGTGGGCGCCAGCCGGCGAGTCAGCACCACGCCGCGTTTCACGTGAAACAGAGAGACCTCCGGTTCATGGGCGTAATCGAACCTCGCGACGTCAGAGTGGCGAGCCCCGGTGTCACCGCGTCATCGGAGGCGCGACATGGGTTCGGTCTCGACCTCCGGGCGAGAACCGTCGGGGCGTGCCGACGCCGCTTCGGGGTCCGTAGCCACGCGGCCCGGCGAACGACCCACCGGGCAACCCGGGCCGTCCCAGCGGTTGGTGGCGGCGCGGTCGGTGGGCGGATGTTGTACGGCTGTGGCCGGCGCTGCGATCGGAGGCGACCCGTGATCAGCCGGCTCCGATGATCGCTGACGCCGGCGATCTGGCGGTTCGCGGACAACGACCGAGTGGTCAAAAAGTTATCCACACCGGTTGTCCACAGGCACCCCCCGTTTCACGTGAAACAGCGCGTGGGAGCGGGTGTGGACCTGTGGATGACGGCCTGTGTTCAGGATCTCGGCAGCCTGTGGATATCGCCTCTCGGGCTCGCTGCGACTCGGTGCTCTCGGTAGACGACGGGCACCGATCCGGGGGTCCAGTACGGCTCGAACAGGTAGGGACAGCGGTGCCAGACTCGGTTAGGGTCAGCGTCGTGCACGACACCCCTCCCTCAGTCCCGGACTTCACCCAGTGGCCGTCGTTCCCCTTCGAGGGTGACCTCCACGTGAAGCATCTCGATGATCCGGTCCCGGTCGAACCGCCCAGGAAAGGCGAGGGTCTCCGGGAATGCACCGCCTGCAACGCACCCGACGACGCCTACATCTGGGTGGGTGAGCGGTGGCGGGTACGCGCCATGGACCGGCCCACCGGCCTACCCATGGTGCTCATCCTCGAGTCTCGGACCCACCTCGACCTCGGCGACCTGCCGAACCTGTTGGCCGCGGAGCTCGGGGTGATGACCGTACGTCTGGAGCGGGCCATCCGGTCGCTCGACGGCGTGGCGCGCGTGCACGTCAACCGCTGGGGTGACGGCTCGGCTCATCTGCACATGTGGTTCCTCGCCCGTCCGTACGGACGCCTTCAACTGCGGGGAACGTTCCTGTCCCTGTGGGACTCGATCCTGCCGCCGATCTCCGAGGCGCAGTGGCGGGAAAATCTGGCGCTGGTCGCCGCCTGGCTCGCCGAGTTCGGCGGCCGTCCGCTCGCCGAACCGCCCCGCATCCAGTGGCAGGCACCGTCGAGTCTGCTGGCGCAGTCCGCTGCCGCGGATGCCGCAGCGGCGGCGGAGGCGGCCGCTGCCGCCGCTGCCGCCGCTGCGGCCGCTGATGCGGTCTCGGTCATCGAGGCGGCAGAGGAGATCCCGGAACCGGCGCTCGACTCGACTCCAGGTTCGAACGACGCCGACAGCGCGCCACCGCTCGGAACTGTCAAGGACACGGCCGCCGGCTCGACGGCGACAACCGGAACCGACCGGTCGGCCGAGCCGGCTCAGCCGGCCATGGTCGGCGGTCCGGCGACTGACCCCGGTCGGCCGACATCCGCCACCAACCCGCCCGGCACCCTGGCCGCTGACAGCCGGGCCTCCACCGCCGCGTCCGGCCCCGCCGCATCCGGCACTGCGGCATCCGGCACTGCGGCGTCCGGCACTGCGGCGTCCGGCACTGCGGCGTCCGACAGCGCGGCGTCCGACAGCGCGGCGTCCGACAGCGCGGCGTCCGACAGCGCGGCGTCCGACAGCGCGGCCACGACGGCGACGCCCGCCGACCCCGCTCCCGCCAACGGGGAAGCTGTCACCGACACCACCCCGGAACCGGGCGACGGCAACGGCAACACTGCGGGTGGAGACGCACGCACCAACGGCAGTGGCACTCCGGACCTCCGTGCGAGCCACTGACCGGAAGCGGCCATGAGGTTGGACCCGACGGTTCTACCTCATGGCCGACCCGAGGACGGTGCAGGCAACCGGCGGGCGGGTGGGTCAGTGGGTGGCGAGGCGGGCCGCTGCCCGGGCGACCAGGGTGCCGAGAAGTCGGCCGAAGTCCAGTCCGGCCGCCTGAACGGCGAGCGGAAGCAGTGACGTCTCCGTCATGCCCGGCGAGACGTTGACCTCCAGGACGTGCGGTTGACCGGCTGCGTCCACGATCACGTCCACCCGAGAGAGATCCCGTAGGCCGAGCGCGGTGTGCGCGGCGAGAGCCACGTCAGCGACCCTGGCGGCCGCCTCCGGGTCCAGTCGGGCCGGGGCGTGCCAGGTGGTCCGCCCTGCGGTGTAGCGGGCGGCGTAGTCGTACACGCCGTTGCGCGGAACGATCTCCACCGGGGGTAGGGCCTGGGGGCCGTCACCGAGGTCGATGACCGAGACCGCCACGTCCATTCCCGGCACGTACCGCTCGACAAGTGCCGTGGAGTAGTACGCGAAGCAGCCGACCATGGCGGCGGGCAGCGCGGCGGCGTCGCGGACCACGGCCCCGCCCAGCCCGGACCCGCCCTGCGCGGGCTTGACCATCAGGGGGACACCCAGGCGGTCGACGATCCGGTCCAGGACGGCGACCGCGCCAAGCTCGGAGAAACGGTCGTGCGGGAGGGCCACCCAGTCCGGGGTGGGGATGCCGGCCTCGCGGAGCACCGCCTTGGCTGAGGGCTTGTCCCAGGCGACCCGGGACGCTCGGGCGTCGCAGCCGACGTACGGGATGTCGCAGAGATCCAGCACCCCGCGCAGTGAGCCGTCCTCGCCCGTCGCGCCGTGCAGTGCGATGACCACCGCGTCCGGTGGGTCGGCCGCGAGCGCCGGCAGCAGAGCCACGTCCGCGTCGCGAAGCTCGGCCTCCATCCCGACGGCGCGCAGCGCGTCGAGCACCCGGCGACCGGAGCGCAGCGACACGTCCCGTTCGTAGGAGAGCCCACCCGCGAGCACCACGACGCGCAGGTCGGCCGAGACGGCGGAATCGGTCACGAGGAGGTGCTCGGCGGTCGTACCCATGCCGGCATCATGCCAAGTCGGGCCCGGGCACGTCGGAGCCGGCCCGGCCGCGGCGGCCGCCGGCGCCACCCACGGCGCCGAAGACCCGGCGCATCGCGATCTCCTGCTCCATGACACCCGCCAACCGGCGGACGCCCTCGCGGATCCGCTCCGGTGGCGGGAAGCTGAAATTGAGCCGCATGGCACCGGTGCCGGTGCCGTCGGCATAGAAGCCCGTGCCGGGGACGTAGGCGACCCGGGCGGCGATCGCGCGCGGCATCATGGCCTTCGAGTCGAGCCCGTCGGGCAGGGTGGCCCACACGAAGAGACCACCGGTCGGAGTGGTCCACTCGGTGCCCTCGGGCATCAGGTCGGCCATTGCGTCGAGCAGGGCGTCCCGGCGTTCCCGGTAGACCTCGCGGTAGACCTTGAGCTGCTGCCGCCAGGGCATCGTGCCCAGGTAGGTGGCTACCGCGGCCTGGGCGAAACCGCTCGGACAGAGGATCTGCGCCTCGCTGGCGATCACCAGTTTGTCGCGGACCGCGTGCGGCGCCAGGATCCAGCCGACCCGCAGCCCCGGGGCGAAGGTCTTGGAGAACGTGCTGAGGTAGAAGACGCCGTCCCGACGGCGGGCCCGCAGCGGAGCCGGGGCCTCACCCTCGAACCCCAGCTGGCCGTACGGGTCGTCCTCGACGACGAGCAGGCCGGCGCGCTCGCAGATGTCGAGCACCCGTTCCCGGCGCTCCTCGCTGAGCGTCACACCTGTCGGGTTCTGGTAGGTGGGGATCGTGTAGAGGAACTTCACCCGCTGGCCCGCGCGGGCCAGGTCGGCGATGGCTGTCTCAAGCGCCTCCGGGATCAGCCCGTCCTCGTCCATCGGTACGTGGACGACCTGCGCCTGGGCGGCTTGAAACACGCCGAGCGCCCCGACGTACGTCGGCCCCTCGGCGAGCACCACGTCGCCCGGGTCGAGGAAGAGCCGGGCCACCAGGTCCAGTGCCTGCTGCCCGCCGACGGTGACCACCACGTCCTCCGGCGAGGCCCCGCACGCCGCGTCGATTCCGGAGAGCGACATCACCTCGCAGATCCGCTCGCGCAGCTCGAGGGTGCCCTGACCGATGCCGTACTGGAGGGTGCTCACGCCGTGCTCGGAGCCGAGCCGGCCGAGCATTTCGCCGACCGCGTCCAGCGGAAGGGCGGCGATGTACGGTGCGCCACCGGCGAGCGAGACGACCTCCGGACGACTTGCCACCGCGAACAGTGCTCGGATCTCGGAGGCGGTCATCCCGCGGACCCGCCGGGCGTACCGGTCGGTGTAGTCGTCGAGTGTCGTGCCGGTCATGACCTCACCTCGATCGCTGCTCGGGTGGTTCCCGCCCCGGGTACCCCGCTCGCCGCTGACCATGGCGGCGGACACACCGATTGTCGATCCTAGTCCGCCAGCGGCGGGCTGCCGCCGTGCCGAGGCAGATCGACCACATGCCGGACCGTCGTCGGCGTCCCCCGCTGTGGTGGGCATCTGCGCGTCCCCTCCCGCATCGCCGATTGGCGGCGTACGATCGCTCGTCGGGGGCAGGAAGGCGGCGCTGTCGTTCCATGCCGGTCTCACCACCGAGCCTATTGTGGGGATGCGCCATATGTCGCGACGTCTGGTCAGCCTGACCCTCGACACGTTGGAGGACCTCCCGCGCCCATGTCGGCAGTGCGTCTACTGGGAGCTCGACCCGGTCTCCGCGGACCGGGCCTGTGCCGCCGGTGATCCGGGCCTGGAGAAGGAGGCGTGGGTCTCCCAGACGCTGCTGGAGTGGGGCTCCTGCGGCAAACTCGCGTACGTCGACGGCATGCCGGCCGGCTTCGTGATGTATGCCCCGCCCGCCTACGTACCCCGTTCGATGGCCTTCCCGACCTCACCGGTCTCCGCGGACGCGGTGCTGTTGATGACGGCCAACGTCGTGGCCGCGTTCGCCGGCGGCGGGTTGGGGCGGATGCTGGTGCAGGGTGTCGCCCGGGACCTCACCAAGCGCGGCATCAAGGCGATCGAGGCGTTCGGTGATGCCAAGTTCGGCGACGCGGACGACCCGGCCGGTGGTTGCGTCGCCCCGGTCGACTTCTTCCTCTCGGTGGGCTTCAAGACCGTACGTCCGCACCCGCGCTTCCCTCGGCTGCGCCTTGAGCTGCGTACGGCGCTGAGCTGGAAGTCCGACGTGGAGTACGCGTTGGAGAAGCTGCTCGGGTCGATGAGCCCGGAGACCCTGCTCCGGCCGGTCCGTCCCGCCCCGGCCACCCGCTCCACGAACGGCTGACACTGGCGACGGTTTCAGTCGACCACCGTTCCGGCGGTCACCACGGCACGCAGTTCGCTGACGTCGAGCGACCCGGTCGGCACGTCCCGCTCGACGGGGTAGTACATCCGCTGCACCGCGGCCACGATCGCCTCCACCACCCGGTCCCGGAACCGGGGGTCGACGAGCTGGGCACGATCGGTCGGTGAGGTGAGGTAGCCGACCTCGACCCGGACGGCGGGCATCCGCGTGAGTCGAAGCAACTCCCACGTCTTGGCGTGGGTGCGGCAGTCCCGCAGCCCGGTGCGGGCGACGATCTCCCGCTGCACCAGCCCCGCCAGGCGTTCACCTGTCGCCGAGGTCACCCCGTTGTCGGTGCCGTAGTGGTAGGTCGCGACGCCTTCCGCGTCCGGGTTGGCGTGGCCGTCCAGGTGCAGCGAGATGAAGACGTCGGCACCGAGCGAGTTCGCGAGCAGGGCCCGGTCGGTGTCCGGCAGGCAGCTGTCGGGCGACGGGCCCCGGGTGAGCTGCACCCGTACCCCGGAGGCGGCGAGGCGCCCCTCCAACCGGCTGGCCAGGTCGTGCACCAGGTCCGCCTCGGTCCAGCGCAACGAGCCGTCGGGCACCACCATCCCGGGGTCGGTGCCGCCGTGCCCCGGGTCGACGACGACTGTCTTGCCGACCAGCGCGGGCCCGGACTGCCGGATCGCGTCGGACTCGCGGAGCCACTGCGGGCGACCACCGACTACCTTCCGGCCGATCCGGCGCAGGGCGTTCATGGTGTGTGGGCCGCAGGAGCCGTCCGGCGTGAGCCCGACCTCGCGCTGGAACTGGGCCAGCGCCCGGGATGTCCGTACGCCGTAGATGGCGTCCGCCCGGCCGGCGTCGTACCCCATCTCCAGCAGTCGCTCCTGCAGCGACCGGACGTCCTCGCCGGTGAGCGGCTCGGGGACGGCGTGGTAGAGGGTGCGGGCGCCGAGCCGCCAGCGGGCGGCGTCCAGGGCGCGCCAGGTCTCCGCCCCGACCCGCCCGTCCACGCTGAGCCCCCGCGACTGCTGGAACGCGCGGACCGCCCGCTCGGTGTCGAGGTCGAACTCGTCGGTGTGCGGGCCGGCGGCGGCGAGGAGTTCGAGGCCGGTCAGGATGGTACGGATCTCCGTGACCGCGGGTCCCCGGTCACCGGGTCGGATCGGACGCACGCACGACCCCCTCTGCACGACGCTGGCTGGCCGGGCGGCCCAGGCTTGAGGCTATGCGTTGCGGGGCGGCGAGGTGGCCGGGCCGAGAAAATACGTCGACGGTACGGCCGGGAGAAGCCGAACCCCGCACCCGGCTGACGGGTACGGGGTTCGGTTGATGTCTCTGCTGGTCAGAGAGCCGATTCGATGAGCCGGACCAGCTCGCCCTTCGGCTTGGCACCGGCGATCGACTGGACCGGCTGGCCGTTCTTGAAGACGGTGAGCGTCGGCACCGACATCACCCGGTAGGCCCGCGCGGTCTCCGGGTTCTCGTCGATGTTGAGCTTGACGATGGTGACCTGGTCACCCATCTCCCGGGCGATCTCCTCGAGCAGCGGCGACACCTTGCGGCACGGCCCGCACCACTCCGCCCAGAAGTCCACCAGCACCGGCTTGTCGGCCTGCAGCACGTCAGTGACGAAGCTCTTGTCCGTGACCGCCTTGGTTGTTCCCACTATGCCCCTCCTCCGGGATGTGTTTCCTGTTTCAGCTGAGCGTCGCGATGAACCGCTCGGCGTCGAGCGCGGCGGCACAACCGGTGCCGGCCGCGGTGATCGCCTGACGGTAGGTGTGGTCCACCACGTCGCCCGCGGCGAAGACACCCGGCACGTTGGTGCGGGTGCCCGGGGCGTGGACCTTCACGTAGCCCTCGTCGTCCGTCTCGACCTGACCACGGAAGAGCTCGCTGCGAGGGTCGTGACCGATGGCGACGAAGACGCCGGTCACGTCCAGCACCTTGGTGTCACCGGTGTGCACGTTGCGGACCCGTACGCCGGTGACCTTGCCGTCGTCGCCGAGGATCTCCTCGACGGTGCTGTTCCACTCGACCTTGATCTTCTCGTTGCTCAGCGCCCGGTCGGCCATGATCTTGCTGGCCCGGAACGAGTCGCGCCGGTGGATGATGGTGACCGACTCCGCGAAGCGGGTGAGGAAGCTGGCTTCCTCCATCGCCGAGTCGCCGCCACCGACGACCACGATGTGCTGGTTGCGGAAGAAGAAGCCGTCACAGGTGGCGCAGGAGGAGACGCCGTGGCCGAGGAACTCCTGCTCGCCCGGCACGCCCAGCGGCCGCCAGGCCGAACCGGTGGAGAGGATGATGGATCGGGCCCGGTAGGCGGTCTCGCCGACCCAGACGGTGCTCACCGCGCCGGAGCCGGCGTCGCCGGTGTCCACCAGCTCGACCCGGGTCACGTCGTCGGTGAGGAACTCGGCGCCGAACCGCTCGGCCTGCTTGCGCATGTTGTCCATCAGCTCAGGGCCGAGGATGCCGTCGGCGAAGCCGGGGAAGTTTTCCACCTCGGTGGTGGTCATCAGCGCGCCACCGGACTGCACGCCCTCAATGATCAGCGGCTTCAGGTTGGCGCGAGCGGCGTAGACCGCCGCTGTGTAACCGGCCGGCCCGGAGCCGATGATGATCAGGTTGCGGACCTCGTCCACTGCCGTCTCCCGAGTTGTGTGTGTTCGGCGTCGGCGCGAGCACCGATGCTGATCCGAGTCGCCGACGCCTGGGTGGGGCCGGCAGCTGACTTCCAGAACGTCATCGTACGAACCGGGGATTCCCGAGCCGGGCATCCGGTGGGTCAGGTCACGCGGGTGGTCATCGTGCCATCGACCGTGGATTCACCCTACCCGCGCCGAATACCGGCTGTCCGAGCCGGACCCGGGCACTCCGCACTCCGGGCCGCTCACCCAGGCCCACCGGGCTCCGTCCGCATCGGTGAAACGAATGACGAGCGCCTGGTCACCCCGGAACCGCGCGTAGTCGATCACCTCGACCACCAGTGGGGCCGCCCCGTGCTCCGCCGCGACGGTGGCCAGGCAGGTGGTCAGCGCGGCCTCGTCGGTCAGCCGGGCAAGCTGGTCCGACCCGTCCGGGGAGGGACGGCGGCCGCCCTCGGCATCCACCCCCGGCTGCTCGCCGAGAGTGTCGCCGGTCGCCCGACTGGCCGCCGGTGCGCTCGGGGTGTCCGTGCCGTAGCCGTTGCCGAGGGTCTGCGGGGTGTAGTTCGTACCGCTGCGGAGTGTCGGCCCGGTGGTGCGGACCGTGCCGGCCCCTGCGACGCCCTCGGGCGCGCTGGCCGGCCGGTCCATGGTGTTGGTGCTGCCGGAATCCTCCGATGCGCCCATCGATAGCTGGTTGAGGCCCAGCGCGACGGCGATGACGGCGATGACGGCGGCGGCCATCGGCGCGTGGCGGCGGGCCCAGCCGCGCTGGCGGCGGCCCGGACCGCTGGATGCCCCGCGCACCGCCCAGCGGGGAGGTGGAACGGCCGGCCGACGACCTGCCCCGCCCTGCGCTGGCACGACCACTGGTGTCGCCGCGTCACCGTCCGGATCGACGCTGGGCCGGACGGCTGTCGAGGTGTCGTTCGTCGACTCGACGGAGGCCAGCGCGGCCAGGAGACGGTCGGTGATCGCCGACGGCATCTCCGGCGAGGGATCGGCCCACCGGGTCAGGTCCGTCCGTACCTCGGTCACGGCGGAGGCCAGCAGCGCGTGGGCCTCGGCCCAGGACGGGTCGGCGGAGACCAGTCGGGCGACCTCGTCCTGCTGCGGGGTGCCGTCCAACGCCCCGCCGAGGTAGTCAGCGAGGAGGTCGGCGTCGACCTCCCGGAACCCCTCGGTCGTCACGTGTCCTCCTGGTTGGCGTCGCGCCGGAACCGGCCCGACCCCGATCCGACGCCCTCCACCGGGCCGGGGTTCCCCGGCGTGACGCCGGGCACGCCGATGACCGGCGCGGCGGTGTCCGGTCGGGTGGACGGCGTCACGACGGGAGCGGGGCGGAGATGCCCGAGCAGCACCGCCAGCCGCGCCCGACCGCGGGCGCACCGGCTCTTCACCGTCCCCTCGGCCACGCCGAGGATGCGGGCGACCTCGGCGACCGGATAGCCCTGTACGTCGACGAGCACCAGAGCTGCGCGTTGCTCGACGGGCAGCGCGGCGAGCGCCTCGCGGACCACAAGCACGGTGTCGTGGTCCTCGGCCGGGGCCACCGGCTCCAGCCTTCCGCTGCCCGATCCGTCCGCGGCCCGGTTGCCGTCCGGCAGCGGCACGGTGGGGTGCGCCTGCCGGCGCCGGATCCGATCCAGGCAGGCGTTCACCACGATCCGGTGCAGCCAGGTGGTGACAGCGGAGTCACCCCGGAATCGGGCCGCCGCCCGATGAGCTGACAGCAGGGCGTCCTGGAGTGCGTCGGCTGCCTCCTCGCGGTCGCCGAGCGTCCGCAGGGCCACCGCCCACAATCGGTCGCGGTGCCTGTGGAACAGCTCGGCGAAGGCGTCCCGGTCTCCGGAGACGTGCGCGCGCAACAGCTCCAGGTCCGTGGCAGCGGCACGCCCGTCCATCACCGCGTCCAGGGGTTGCGGTGCCCGGATCGTGCTGCCCGGATCACGACCCCTGGACCGTGATCTCCTGCACCCCCAGCTTGAACCCACCCTCGGCCGGAGCCAACTCGGTGATCCAGAACAGCAGGTACTGGTATTTCTTGTCGGCGTCGAAGCCGTTGAACGTCATGGTGGTGCCGTCGTGGTCCTCGAACGGCTGGCCGATGGCGGTCTTGTAGCTCTCGACCAACTGCTTGTCGCCGTTGGTGCTGGACGGCGGGTTGGTCGTGCCGGCGAGCAGCCGGGCGGACGCGTTGGTGGCGGACAACACCGCCTGCACCGACTTGACGGTGTGCGGCTCACCGAGGTCGATCCAGACGCCCATGCCCGACTTCAGGTTGCCGAAGTTGGGCTTGTTCACGTAGGTCTCGGTCTCCCAGCCCTTGTCCTCGTCACCGTCGATGACCTTCTCGGCACCGTCGATCTCACTGCGGTTCTTGCTGTCCGGGTCGATGATCCGGACGTTCTTCACCGTCAGCTTGCGAGCCGTCACGGCGGCCGGGGTGGCGGCGCCGGCCGGGGCACTGGAGGTCGGTGCGGCCACCGGGTTGGACTGCGGGTCCTTGTCGTCGCCACCCAGCGCGATGATCCCGATAAGCAGACCGACCAGGGCGACGGCAAGCAGGCCGGCGATGCCGACGGCGACCTTGCGACCCCCGGCGGCGGCCAGCGGCGACGGCTCTTCCCCGGTCTCGGCGGCGAACCGCAGCGGGCCACTGTTGTCGAGGTAGTGCTCATCCTCGGCCGGCACGTCCAGTCGCGCCAACTCGGCGGCGAGCACGTCCGAGGATGGCGGCGCGATCTCCGCGTCGAGCAGATCCATGGTCAGGTCGTCCAGGTACGCCGGAACGCCCGCGCGCACCTGGCGGGGTGCGGCGATGGCACCGGCGGCGTCCCGGACTGCGTCCGGAATGGCGGCACGGCCGTGGCCGGCGGTGGCACCGCGCAGCGGCGCCTCGGCGTGCGGCCAGGAACCGGTGAGCGCGAAGTAGAGGACCCCGCCCACCGCCCGGATGTCGTTCTCCTGGCTGTCGGCGCCGTCGGTGCGGGCGTCGGCAAGCACCACCCGGCCCTCGTCGCTGATCATGACAGTGCCCGGGTGGACGTTGCCGTGCACCATGCCGGTGGCGTGCACCGCGGCGAGCGCGCTCGCCACGGCGTTGCCGATGGCGGTGGCCCGGGCCGGATCCAGCGGGCCGTCGGAGGCCAGGTCGCGCAGGGACTGCCCGTCGACCCACTCGCGAACGACGTACGCCCGGTCGGCCTCGTCGATCGCGTCGTAGACGCCGACCAGGTTGGGGTGGATGACCCGGCTGGCCGCGACGGCGGCCTGAAGCATCTCGGTGGCGGAGTCGCCGCCCGGGTAACGCAGCACCACGGCCACGGGACGGCGCAGGATGACGTCGACCCCGCGCCAGACCAGCCGACCCGCGCTGTCGTTGTTGATGTGCTCAACCAGTTCGTACCGCTCGGCGAGGACTTCACCGGCCGTGGGAGCACCGAAGGTCATGACCGGAGGAGCGCTTTCGTCCGCCTCCTGACCCTCGCCGACCTGGGTCACCCGTCCTCCCTCGGTGATCGTGTCGATCGATGAACCCGAACTGCTGGGCATGTGGCTTCCCGCTCTGCCGTTGAAGGAACCGGCCGACCGGTGTCGACGCCCAGCGTCGACCCCTGCCGTACCCGTCGAGAGCGACCTTACCCGGGTTGCCCGTCTCTCCGACATGTCATCTTCCCGCCGTACCTGGCGGGGTTCCGGTAGTCGGCGAACTCGTCCGGTTACGACCGTTGTCAGCCACGTTGCTGGCACATGTACTAGCTAATCTACGGCTTCACCGCAAGTGACCGACGCCGGGGCTGGGCTGGCGTGGCGCTCGCGCTGCCTCGTACGTTCCCACCGATCGGGCTGCCACCCTCAGCCGTACGGTTGGTTATCCACAGCCCAAAGCGGCGGCTGACCGGCGAATCGCGGAGTTATCCACAGGGGCATCCCCAGCCTGGTGATCCGTCGTCACGGTCCGTATGAATGCCAACTTGTTGTAATCAGAAGCTGGCGTTCAGCGACCGAGCCGGCGGCGAACCATCCCGACCACCTCGGTGATCTCGCCGATCTTCAGCAGCATGGCCAGACCCAGGTAGGTCCCGCCGATCACCGCACCACCGATCACCAGTTGGATGACGGCCTGAATCCAACTCGGCCGGTCGCCGCCGGGCAGCAGGCTGATCACGAGCAGGCCGACCAGCGCGGCGCCGAGCGCGGCGACCAGGACCCGGCCGAGCGTGCGCATGATGCGGCCCAGCCCGATTCGCCCGATCCGCGGACGGAGCAGCCAGGCGGAGCCGATCGCCGCCGCCAGATACGAGACAGCGTTACCGATCATCATTCCGGCCGCTGCGAAGTGGGCGGCGAACGCGGCGAACAGCACGATCTGCACGCCGATCCGCAGCGCCACGACCGGAATGTTGATCAACGCCGGGGTGCGGGTGTCCGGCAGGGCGTAGAAGGCGAAGGTGAAGAGCTGGCTGATCGCGAACGGCACCAGAGCGAGCGCGGCCAGCAGCAGCACCAGCGAGGTGTCGGCGGCGTTCTCGTCGCTGAACGCACCGTAGCGGAACAGCACCACCGCCAGCGGGGTGGCGAGCACGGCGTAGCAGACGGCGATCGGCGCGAGCACCGCGGAGACCGTCCGGGTGCCCCGGGACAGGTCGGCGGCGACGTCGGCGTAGCGGCCGTCGGCGGCGGCAGCGCTCATCCGGGGCATCAACGCGGTGATGATAGAGACGGCGATGATGCCGTGCGCCATCATCAGCAGCAGGAAGACGTTGTTGTAGATCAGGGCGCCGGCGTCCCCGTCGCCCGCTCGGTTGAGCAGGTTGAACAGCACGATCAGGCCGATCTGGCTGACCGCCACATAGCAGAACATCCAGCCGCCGAGCCGACCCAGCTCACGCAGGCCGAGCGCGCGGAAGTCGAAGCGGAGCTTCCACTGGAAGCCGACCTTGCGCAGCGCCGGCAGCAGGCCGGCGGCCTGGATCGCGACACCGAGCAGGGTGCCACCGCTGATCAGGAGGATCCGGCCGGTGGTCATCTCGTCCGGCTTCACGATCTCCGCACCGAAGATCGCGATGTAGAGGCCGGCGGTGGCGATCACCACGATGTTGTTGAGGATCGGCGCCCACATCGGGGCGGCGAAGTGCCCGCGGGTGTTGAGCACTGCGCTGATCAGCGCACTGAGACCGGTGAAGAAGATCATCGGCAACATCAGGTACGACAGGTTGGTGACCAGATCCTGGTAGTCGGCTCCGCGGTTGTCGCTGGTGTAGAGCTTGGTCAGCAGCGTCGCGGCGGCCACCGCGACCAGCGCGGCCACCGCCAGGGTGACCACCGCCAGGGTCAACAGCCGCTGGGCGTACGCCTGGCCGCCGTCGGTGTCGACTTTGCGCCGACGGACCAGCACCGGGATCAGCACGCTGGTGAGGATGCCGCCGAGCAGGAACTCGTAGACCATGCCGGGCAGGATCTGCGCGGTGGTGTACGCGTCACCGACCAGCGCGCCACCGAGCGCGGCGGTCAACACCAATGTCCGGAGGAAGCCCGTGCCCCGGCTGACCAGGCTGCCGATCGCCATCACCGCGCTGTTGGTGGCGGCGCTCGCCTCGCCCACCTGCTCCTGCGGGGGCGCGGTCGACTCCATGGCCGGCTGGTTCAGCGGCTCCGCGGAGATGAACGTGGCGCCGTCCCCGGGACGGATGCCAGGGCCGCCGTCGTTCGCGGCGTTGGCACTGCGGTAGAGCCCGCCGCTCATCTCCAGCCTCCCAGGGGTACGTCGAGTCGTGCACCGACCCGCACGCCACAGACCATAGTCAACCCCCACCCGTTACCCGCGCCCGGCGGATCGGATCACACCTCGGCCCGATAAGCTGGCGATCCCATGTCCGAAGCCTCCGCTCCCCACGCCGCCGACCGCCGTGAACTCACCGGCGCGCAGCGCAACGCCGTCGCCGAACTGCTCCGGGTGTCCCCGGTCGCCGACGAGTTGGGCCGTCGCTTCGTCCGCGCCGGTCACGAACTTCACCTGGTGGGCGGTTCGGTACGGGATGCCCTGCTCGGTCGCCTCGGGGACGACCTCGACTTCTGCACGGACGCGCACCCCGACGAGACCCTGCGGATCATCAAGGGCTGGGCCGAGTCGATCTGGGAGACCGGTCGGGAGTTCGGCACCATCGGCGCGCAGCGCGACGGCCTTCGGCTGGAGATCACCACCTTCCGCGCGGAGTCGTACGACCAGGTGAGCCGTAACCCGGTGGTGGTGTACGGCACCAGCCTCGACGAGGATCTGAAGCGCCGCGACTTCACCATCAACGCCATGGCGGTCAGCCTGCCCGACCACCTGTTCACCGACCCGCACGGCGGGCTGGGCGATCTCTCGGCCAAGGTGATCCGTACCCCGAGCACGCCTGGTGAGTCGTTCGGCGACGACCCGCTGCGGATGCTGCGGGCCGCCCGGTTCGCCGCGCAGCTGCGTTTCGCGGTGCACCCGGACGTGCACCTGGCGATGACGAGGATGGCCGCCGACCTGGACCGGATCACCGCCGAGCGGATCCGCGACGAGTTCACCAAGCTGCTCTGTGGCGCGGACCCGATCACCGGGCTGCGGCTGCTCGTCGACACCGGGTTGGCCGAGCGGTTCCTGCCCGAGCTGACCGGCTTGAAGCTGGAGATCGACGAGCACGCCCAGCACAAGGACGTCTACGAGCACACTTTGACGGTCGTCGAGAACGCGGTCTCCTACGAGGAGGAGAGCTGCGACTTCATCCTGCGGATGGCCGCCCTCCTGCACGACGTGGGCAAGCCGGCGACGAAGGCGGTCGGGTCCGACGGCCGGGTCAGCTTCCACCACCACGAGGTGGTCGGCGCCCGGCTGACCAAGGCCCGGATGAAGGCGATGCGGTACCCGAAGGAGGTCACCGCGAAGGTGACCGCGCTTGTCGCGCTGCACCTGCGCTTCTACGGGTACGGGCGCGGCGAGTGGACCGACTCGGCGGTCCGCCGCTACGTGGCCGACGCCGGTGACCTGTTGCCCCGGCTGCACAAGCTGACCCGCTCCGACTGCACGACCCGCAACCGGCGTAAGGCCGCCCAGCTCGCGGCCGACTACGACGCGCTGGAGGATCGGATCGCCCGGATCGCGGCCGAGGAGGACCTGGCACGGGTCCGGCCCGACCTCGACGGCAACGCAATCATGGAGCTGCTCGGCGTACCACCGGGGCCGGTGGTCGGGCGGGCGTGGAAGCACCTCAAGGAGCAGCGCCTCGAGCACGGCCCGCTGGACCGCGACGCCGCCGAGGTGGAGCTGCTGCGCTGGGCCCGCGCCGAGGGCCTGATCAGTTAGTCGCTGGCCGGTCTAGATCGACTCGATTTCACGGAAATCGGGGTGTCCCGGTCGCCAGGACGCCCCGATTTTCAGGAACCCGAGTGGATCTGACGGGCGCCGGCCCCGAACCGGGAGCGGCGCCCGTCTGGGTACGTCGTCAGCGGGTCTCGACGGCGGTCCCGTCCACGGCCGGGGCGCTCTTGCCGGCGGAGGTGCCGTTGCCGGCGGTGGACGCCGAGCCGAGCCGCGCCAGCAGGCCGGCCAGGTCGATCCCGGTCAGGTCGCTGCCGAGCTGAAGCCCCTGGGCCACGTTGCCGGCCACCGACTTGGTCAGCGACGACGCGCCGTCGGTGGAGATGACAGTCATCTTGTCGATCGCCCCGATCGGCGCGCTGGCTGCCTCGACGACCTGCGGCAGCACCCTGACCAGCAGGTCCAGTACGGCTGCCTCGCCGTACGCGGCGAACGCCTCCGCCTTGCGTGCCATCGCGTCCGCCTCGGCCTCGCCCTTGGCCAGGATGGCCGCGGCGTCGGCCTGACCCTCCCGCTCGACAGCCTCGGCGATCGCGGAGCGTCGGCGCTGCTCGGCCTCACCTTCCTTGGCGCCCTCGATGGCGTTCGCCTCGGCGAGCGCGGCACGCCGGGCCCGCTCGCCCTCACCGGTGAGCCGTGCCTGCTCGGCGGAGGCCTGCGCGGCGGCGATGACGGACTGGCGCTGCGCGTCAGCGTGCAGCACCGCCGCGTTGCGGGCCGCCTCGGCCTCCTGCTCCACCTTGTACCGGGCCGCGTCGGCCGGCTTGCGCACCTCGGTGTCGAGTTGGCGCTGCTTGAGTTCGGCGTTGCGCTCGGCGACCTTCTGCTGCTCGGAGAGGATCGCCTGGTCCCGTTCGGCCTGCGCGAGCGGACCGGCCGCCGCGGACTTCGCCTTTGCCGCGTCGATCTCGGCCTGGATGCCGGCCTGCTTGAGGGCCAGGTTCCGGTTCGCCTCGGCGATGGCCTCCTCGGCGAGCAGCCGCTCCTGCTCGGCCTGCTGCCGGGCCCGCGCCTCGGCGATCGCCGCGTCCTTGAGCACCCGGGCGGCCTCGGGGCGGCCCAGGTCCTGGAGGTACGAGCCCTCGGCGAGGATGTCCTGGAGCTGGAAGGTGTCCAGCACCAGACCCTGGTTGGTCATCGAGTGCTCGGCCTCCTCGGCGACCGCGCTGGCGAACGCGGCCCGGTCCCGGATGACCTCCTCGACGGTGAGCCGGCCGACGATCGAGCGCAGCGCGCCGGCCAGCACCTCGCGGGTGAAGTTGTCGATCTCGTCCTGTTGGTGCAGGAACCGCTGGGCGGCGGCCCGGATCGCGTCCTCGGTCCCGCCGACCTTGACGATCGCCACGCCGTGCAGGTCGGCGCGGATGCCCTGCTTGCTCACCGCGCCCCGGATGCCGACGTCGATCCGTCGGCTGGACAGGTCGAGGGACTGGAGTTTCTGCACCACCGGCAGCACGAACACCGACGCGCCAAGCACGACCTTCTGCCCGGAGGTGTCGGTCGACCGGCCGCCGTCGGCGGTCTGCGTGGTGCGGCCCTTGCGACCGGTGACGATGAACGCCTCGTTCGGGCCGGCCACCTTGATCCGGGAGAGCACGAAGAGCACCAGGATGAGCGCGAGGACGACTGCGCCACCGATGGCGATGAGTAGGGCCATGCAAGGAGTCCCGTCTGTGAGGGGTGAGGTCAGTAGGTCTCGACGTGCACGCTGGTTTCGCTGAGCGCCTGCACGACGAACACCTGGGCGCCGAGCGGGATCGGCTGGTCCGCACGGGCGCTGAGCTTGACCGGTTGTCCGGCGAGGCGGATCCGAACCTCGCCGTACCCGTCGGCCGGCACCGGGGTGACGACAAGGCCGAGCGCGCCGACCAGGTCGTCGCGGGTGGGGGTGGGGTCGGTGCGCATGTTCCGTGCCGCCCGGCTGAGTCGGGACGCCAACCAGGCGGTGGGCACGGCCGCGAGCACGCCGCCGACCGCCGCGCCGACGACCATTCCCGGTGTACGCGCACCGAGCAGTTCGTTGACGATGGCCGCACCGAAGCCGAAAGCTCCCGCGAAGCCGGCGACTGTCTCGACCGAGATCGGGCCGTCCACGTCGGCGTGGCCGAACTGGAGCAGCTCGCTGCCGAGCAGGGCGAGCGCGAGCACGCCGATGCCCGCCCCACCGATGATCAGAAAGATGAGCGTCCCCGTTGCCACGACCTTGACGGTATCGACGCCACGCAACGACGAACGGCCGAGTGGGCGCCCGGCCCGACGCTGACAGCCGCGCCGGCAGCGGCATCGGGGAGAATGGGTTGATGCGCTGGACCGTGCTCGACTCACCGATCGGCGAGTTCTCCGTCGCTTCGGACGGCACGAACGTCTGCGGCGCCGCCTTCGGCCGGGTCGACACGGCGGTCGACGAGCCCGGCGACGCGCTGTCCCAGCGGGCGGTGACCGAGCTGCGGGCGTACTTCGCCGGTGAGCTGACCGCGTTCACCATCCCGGTGTCGATGCCGCGCGGCTCCGATTTCGAGCGGGCCGTGTGGGCGGAGATGACGCGGATTCCGTACGGGGAGACGCTGACCTACGGCGAGGTGGCGCGCCTGGTCGGCGATCCGGGGGCGGCCCGGGCGGTGGGCGTGGCCTGCAACCGCAACCCGGTGCCGGTGATCGTGCCGTGTCACCGGATCGTCGGCGTGGGCGGCAAGCTCGTCGGCTTCGGCGGGGGTCTGCCCCGCAAGGTCAAGCTGCTGGAGCTGGAGGCCGGGGTCGCCCTGCTACGCGCCTGGCACTAACGCCCGTGGTCCCGTGGGCGGTGGCGAGGATCACGGGACGGCTGTCGTACCCGGAAATGGGGCTGGCTGACGTCGACGGGCCGGGTCCCCCTTCGCCCCGCACAGGGCAGGGTCCGGACCGGCCCGACCGGGCGCATCAGATCGAAGTCGGTCACGGGATTGGCCGATCGGGCGATGTGGACACTCCGCCCCAACCGACATGATCAGGCGTCATTTTTCCGACTTGCGGGGGACCGATGAGCGAAAACGAAGACAGGACCGTCAACCGTCGCCGGCTGCTGCGCCGTGCGGGCACCGTAGCCGCCGGTGTGGCCGGCACCGCCGTGGTCGGCGCCACCGTCGCCGCGCCGGCCCAGGCCGCGCCCGGTGACCCGGTGGTCCAGGGCGGCGACAACGTGGCTGGTTCCTCCACCACGTCGCTGTCCATCAACAGTGCCGGCCCGACCTTGGCGCTTGGCAACACGCGGATCACTGAGGAGGGTGATTGGCGGCTCTCCGGCCCGGCGCTGCAGCTCAAGCCCAGCGGCGATTTCCTGAACGACAATTCCCCGGTCGGCTCGGTCGGCGTGGACCAGTTCGGCAACTTTCAGGTCATCTCCACTCCGGGCTACGTCGACTACGTACAGACCACGGGCAACTCGAACAGCATCGTGCCGATCACGCCGCAACGGCTGGTCGACACCCGTACCGCGGCTGGGCGTACCCGGATCGTCAACGCGTCGTCGACCACGCTGGACAGCTCGGGTCGCCTCCGCGAACGCCAGACGATCCACCTCGACCTGTCCGACTACGTGTTCATCGGTGACGCGCTCTTCGGCAACCTCACCGTCACCACCACGGCCGCGGCCGGTTTTGTGCAGGTCTACCCGCACGGCGTCACGCGCCCGGCGAACTTCTCGTCGATCAACTACCTGACCAACCAGACGCTGTCCAACTCGTTCATGACGGGCATCGGCTACGACTTCGACTACATCTCGGTCTACACCATGCGCGCCACCCACATCATCATCGACATCGTTGCGTTCGTGGTGGGCGTGGGGTCGGTCAACCCGGCGATCCTGCCCTACTCCGCCTCGGCGAAGTCCGGTGGCGCGGAGGCGACCGTCGACCGCGCCGCGAAGCGGGCTGCCCGGGCCAAGCAGAGCACGCCGAGCTGGAAGTAGGGCGGTCGCCGGACCAACGGCGAGGTTTGCGTACGCGGTGAGGGCCGGGTCCGTTTTCGGACCCGGCCCTCACCGGTGCTTGCTGTTTCAGCGGGTCAGCGCGCGACCTCGCCGGCGATGAACTCCTCGACGGCCTGGTGGGCGTCGTGGTCGGCGTACTGCACCGGCGGGGACTTCATGAAGTACGACGAGGCCGACAGGATCGGGCCGCCGATCTTCCGGTCCAGCGCGATCTTTGCGGCGCGGACCGCGTCGATGATGACGCCGGCCGAGTTCGGCGAATCCCACACCTCGAGCTTGAGCTCGGCGTTCAGGGGGGTGTCACCGAACGAGCGACCCTCCAGGCGGATGTACGCCCACTTGCGGTCGTCCAGCCACGGCACGTGGTCCGACGGGCCGATGTGCACGTCGCTCTTGCTCATCTCGTGCGGGATCTGCGAGGTGACCGACTGGGTCTTCGAGATCTTCTTCGAGACCAGCCGCTTGCGCTCCAGCATGTTCATGAAGTCCATGTTGCCGCCGAAGTTGAGCTGGTACGTGCGCAGCAGCTCGACGCCGCGGTCCTCGAAGAGCTTCGCGAGGGCGCGGTGCACGATGGTGGCACCGACCTGGCTCTTGATGTCGTCACCGACGATCGGCAGGCCCGCGTCCTCGAACTTCTTGGCCCACTCGGGGTCGGAGGCGATGAAGACCGGCAGGGCGTTGACGAACGCGCAGCCGGCGTCGATCGCGGCCTGGGCGTAGAACTTGGCGGCCTGCTCGGAGCCGACCGGCAGGTAGCAGACGACGACGTCGACCTGGGCGTCACGCAGCGCCTGCGCCACGTCGACCGGGGTGGCGTCCGACTCCTCGACGATCTCGCGGTAGTACTGGCCCAGACCGTCGAAGGTCGGACCGCGCTGCACGCTCACGCCGGTCGGCGGGACGTCGCAGAGCTTGATGGTGTTGTTCTCGCTGGCGACGATCGCCTCCGCGAGGTCCATGCCCACCTTCTTGGCGTCCACGTCGAATGCCGCGACGAACTCCACGGCGTTGACGTGGTAGTCGCCGAAGGCGACGTGCATGAGACCCGGGACGCGGTCGTTCGGGTTGGCGTTCCGGTAGTACTCGACGCCCTGAACCAGGGACGAGGCGCAGTTACCCACACCGACGATGGCGACGCGGACGGAGCCCATAGCGTCTGCCTCCTTCTTTTCTGTCACGGCCGCTCATTCCTGGTCTCTCCAGGCGGAGGCGGGCTGTTGTCTTCTCGTCGGCCGCCGGCTGTCCCGATGTTGTTCGGGACCGTCGGGGCTCGGCCGGAGCGCTCGTTGGCGATGAGCTCCTCCAGCCAGCGGACCTCGCGCTCACAGGCATCAAGGCCGTGGCGCTGCAGTTCCAGCGTGTAAGCGTCGAGGCGCTCGGCCGCCCGGCCCAGCACGTCACGAAGCCCTTCGCGACGCTCCTCGATCTTGCGGCGGCGACCCTCCAGAATGCGCAGTCGGGTCGCCTGGTCGGTCCGGGCGAAGAACGCGAAGTGCACCCCGAAGCCCGTGTCGTCGTACGTCTCGGGCCCCGCCTGTGCGATCAGCTGGGCGAAGCGTTCCTTGCCTTCCGCGGTGATTTTGTAGACCACCCGACCTCGTCGGCTGGTCAGCGCGGGAACCTCCTCGGCAGTGGCGGGCGTCTCAGCAGCTTCGGTGATCCACCCCGCCGCCTGCAGCCTGCGTAGCGTGGGGTAGAGCGAGCCGTAGCTGATCGCCGCCCGGATCGCGCCGAGTTTGGCGGTCAGCTCCTTGCGCAGCTCGTAGCCGTGCATCGGAGACTCCTGCAGGAGGCCGAGGATGGCGAACTCGAGCACTGGCCACCCTCTCTTTACCCTCCGGCGTGGAGCGGTAACCGCCGCGATGTATCGGACCGATACATCGCACGTTAGCGGCTCGCGCGGGCCAGGGCAAACCCCCGTTCCGAGATGTCGTTGTCACGGATTGTGAGCGCGGTCGCCTGCTTGGGCCGGACCGCGTACCCTTCTCCGCATGCGTACGCAGCGCCAGGTCGTCGACTACTCGCTTCAGAAGCGAGCAGTGCTGCGTGAGCTCCTGGCCGGCCGAGTCGGCACGTACGACGTCTGCGACGCGTCGCCGTACCTGAAGAACGCCGCTCGGTTCCACGGTGAGCCGACCGACCGGCGCTGCCCGATCTGCCGGAGCGAAAACCTGACCCTGGTCCACTACATTTACGGGGACGAGCTCAAGCAGTCCGCCGGTCAGGCCCGGACACTTGCCGAGTTGCCCGTGTTGGCGATGACGCTGCGTGAGTTCCAGGTCTTCGTGGTGGAGGTGTGCCTCGGCTGTGACTGGAACCATCTCGTCGAGCAGTACCTGCTCGGCCGGGACGGTCTCGTCGGCGACAGCGACGGCACCAGCGAGCAGGACGCGGCGGGCGCCGAGGGCGCCGGCCGGCGGAGGCGAGAGGCGCAACGGTGATCTCAGCTGGTTGTACCGGCCCCGGGGCCGCAGGCGAAACCCGGGAAGGTCGACCTCCTGGTGGTCCGATTGGCCCGATTGATACGGCAATGACCCCGCTTGGCTGGCACCCCCGTGCCGGCGTTCCGGGTGAAGCAACTCACGGCAACCCGGTGGCGGCGCAGTCGCGCCCCACCGCGACCGGCAGGGTGTGAGGAATGAACTCGTACGGCGATCCCAGTTCTGCGCGCGGACGGGCCCAGTACCCGGGTCCAGACGGTGACCCCGGCGCGGGCGCGGACGACGCGTACCGCCGGCCCGGCGGTGACTCCGGCGGGAGCGGCTGGTCAGCCTCGGAGGGCGGCGCGGGGACCCCGGGCCGCGCCTCGGTGACACCGCGAGCGGCCGGTGGTCGCGCCACGGTCGGCGGTTCGGCCTCGGTGCCGCCACGCGGTGGCGCGGCGGTTGGCGGTTCGGCCTCGGTGCCGCCGCGTGGCGGCGCGGCAGCCGGGTCCGCCTCGGTGGGTTCGGCATCGCCCGCTCGGCCCGGCCGGGCCTCGGTGCCGGTGTCGCCGGCACCTGGCGTGGCCGCCGGCCGTGCCGGCGCCGGGCGGGCCTCGGTGCCCGTCTCCCCGGCCCCGGGCGCACCGGCAGGTCGGGCCGTGGTCGGTGCGGCCTCGGTCGGCAGCGCCTCGGTCGGCACCGCATCCGCCGGCCGGGCAAGCGTCGGCTCCGCCTCGGTCGGTGGCCGCGCGGCGGTGGCACGGGCGAGCGTCTCACCGGTCTCCGGCGGGCCGGGCGGTCCCGGTGGGCCGGGCGGTCCGGGCGGGCCCGGTGGCCCCGGTCGGGGCGGCCGTGGTCCGGGTGACTCGGGTGCCGCGGCGCGGGCGAAGAAGCGCAAGCGGATGAACCTGCTCATCGCCGGGTTCGCCGTCTTCATCATGCTCGCCGGCATCGGCGTGGTCGGGTTCACGTACTACTCGACGAGCGTGGTGCTCCCCGACGAGATCACCCCGCCGCAGGCGACCACGCTGTACGCCTTCGACAACAAGACGATCATCGCCAAGGTCGGTGACCAGAACCGCACCCTGGTCACCATCGACCAGATCCCGAAGTACGTGCAGGACGCGGTGGCGGCGGCCGAGGACCGGAACTTCTACCGGCACTCCGGTGTGGACTACAAGGGCATCGCCCGTGCCGGCTGGAACAACCTCTCCGGCGGCGACAAGCAGGGTGCCTCCACCATCACCCAGCAGTACGCGCGTAACGCCTACGACAACCTGAAGGACGACACGTACGCCCGGAAGGTGAAGGAGGCGATCTTCGCCTCCAAGCTCAACGACGAGTACACGAAGCCGCAGATCATGCAGCACTACCTCAACGTGATCTACTTCGGCCGAGGTGCCTACGGCATCGAGGCCGCTGCGCAGACGTACTTCGGCAAGCCGGTCGGCAAGCTCGACCCGGGTGAAGGCGCGGTGCTCGCGGCCCTGATCAAGCAGCCGGAACCCAGCTCCACCCACCAGGGGTACGACCCGGCGATCAACCCGACCGCGGCCCAGGATCGCTGGACTTACGTGATCGACGGCATGGTCAAGGAGGGCTGGCTCGGTGTGCCCGGCAAGGAGCCACGGCCGGCCGCCTACCCGAAGACCATCAAGGCCCCGAAGAAGGGCGGCATCGGCGTCGACTTCGGCGTCGACACGCCGTACGGCAACGTCATCAACTACGTCCGGCAGGAGATGCGGGAGAAGGGCATCTGTGTCGAGAAGGACGCGGAGGTGACGGACGCCAAGCCGTCGTGCTCCCAGGCGCTGATGGCCGGCGGTTACCGGATCCGCACCACCGTCGACACCAAGATGCAGAAGGCGGCGGTCGAGACGGTCCAGCGCAAGTCCAAGGGCTCCGAGCTGGACGGTGAGAAGAGCAACATCATGGCCGCGATGGTGGCGATCGACCCCACGAACGGTCGGGTCGTCGCCTACTACGGCGGTGACAACGGCACCGGCACCGACTACGCCGGCAAGAACACCGACTCCTCCGGGGCGATCAGCGGTGGTCACTCGCCGGGTTCAAGTTTCAAGATCTACACCCTGGCGGCCGCGCTGAAGGAGAAGAAGGCGCTCGAGTCCCGGTGGAAGGGCAAGGCCTTCAAGCCGACCGGCACCTTCAAGGTCAGCAACGCCGGCACCGACAATCCGTCCTGCGGCAACTCCTGCACCCTCCGGGTCTCCACCCTCAAGTCCCTGAACGTGCCGTTCTACTACGTCACCGAGGAGATCGGCGCGGACAAGGTCGTCGACATGGCCAAGCAGGCCGGCGTCACCACCATGTGGCGTACGGACACCAACCCGGCGAAGGCCTACGACCTGACCAAGAGCGACCCGAAGGACATCACGCCCGAGCCGTTCTTCAACGTGGTCGGCTACGGCCAATACCCGATCACGGTGCTGGACCACGCCAACGGTGTCGCGACCTTCGCCAACGGGGGCGTCTACAACAAGGCCCACTTCCTCTACTCGGTGGAGAAGCAGAACCCGAACAGCGGTAAGTGGGACAAGATCTACAGCGAGAAGCTCGACTCGAAGCGGCGGATCGACAAGGGCGTCGTCGACGACGTGACGTCGGTGCTGAAGGACTACCCGGCCGCTGTCAACCACCGGCTCGACGACGGTCGCAAGGCGGCCTCCAAGACCGGCACCTGGGAGCTCAAGGAAGGCAGCGAGGACAACGGCGACGCCTGGATGATCGGTTACACCCCGCAGTTGGCCACCGCGGTGTGGGTGGGCAATGTGAAGGACCGGAAGCCCCTCATCCTCAAGGACGGCCGCAAGGTCAGTGGTGGAAACCTTCCCGGTGACATCTGGGAGCGGTTCATGGACAAGGCGCTGGACGGCAAACCGAAGGTCGACTTCCCGCCGGCGCAGAATGTGGGCGATCCGGATTCCGGAAACGGTGAAGCGCCTCCGCCGCCGCCCCCGCCGCCCACGCAGCCGAACCAACCCAACGTGCCCTGCAACCCGCTGATCGACCTGTTCTGCAACCCCGGCGGCGGTGGCAACCCCGGTGGCGGTGGAAACCCTGGCGGTGGTGGCAACCCTGGCGGTGGTGGCAACCCTGGCGGTGGTGGCAACCCCGGTGGCAATCCTGGCGGTGGTGGGGGCGGTGGCGGTCTGCTGCCCGGCCTGCCACCCAACCGCGACTGACCAGCACCAGCGCACGACGCCGCCGCCGGCCGGACGACAGGTCCCGGCCGGCGGCGGCGTTTTCGTGCCCGGAACTCCGCGCCGGGACAGGACGGGCACCCCTGTCGTACGGCAGGATGCCTCTTCATGAGCACCCAGTCGACGCCCGGCATCGACGACGCCGGAACCACTGATCACCCGTCCCGCTCCGACGGGTTCGTCCGCGGCATCTCCGGTGTCATCGGCGGTCCACTCGGTGACCACGCCACCGCGCTGGACCGACCGGCCGGTCGGGAGCGTCACTTCTGGACCGCCGCGCGGATCGTGTTGGCGCTCGTGTGCCTCACGCTCGCGCTGCACTGGGTGCAGAAATCGCCCTGCCAGAACGGCGCCTGGCAGAACAACGTCCAGTACACCCGGTTCTGCTACACCGACGTCCTCGCCCTCTACTACGCCGAAGGGCTCAACGAGGGCAAGGTGCCCTACCGGGACCACCCGGTCGAGTACCCAGTGCTGACCGGCTACTTCATGGGGGCGCTGGGCCTGCCGGTGCACGCCATCGGTGACGGTGACCCGAGCATCAACCAGGGTCAGTGGTTCTACAACCTCAACGCGTTGGTGCTTGGCGCGCTCGCGGTGGCGACGGTGGGGGTGATCCTGGCGCTGCGCCGCCGACGACCCTGGGACGCGGCGATGTTCGCACTCGCCCCGGCGCTCGTGCTCACCGCCACCGTCAACTGGGACCTGCTCGCCATCGGGCTGGCCGCCTTCGGCCTGCTGGCCTGGGCCCGAAAACGACCAGCACTGGCCGGCGTGCTGCTCGGTCTGGCCGGCGCGGCGAAGCTGTGGCCGTTGTTCCTGCTCGGGCCCATCCTCATCCTGGCGCTGCGGGCCGACCGGGTTCGGGCCGCGCTCATGGCCACCGGTACGGCGATCGCGGCCGTGGTCCTGGTGAACCTGCCGGCGGCGCGGGCGTACCCGGAGAACTGGGACCGATTCTTCGAGCTGAACACCACGCGGCCCATCGACTGGGGCACGCTCTGGTACATCGGGCGCTACCTGGACGGCAAGGTCGGCAACGACCCCGCCAACCTCGGCCCGTTCGAGTGGCTCAACGCCAACATCCCGACCCTCAACACCGTCTCGTACGCGTTGTTCGCCCTCGCCTGCCTCGGCGTGGCCGTGCTGGCGCTGCGGGCGCCGCGCCGACCGCGGCTGGCGCAGCTCGGCTTCCTGGTGGTTGCGGCGTTCCTCATCTTCAGCAAGGTCTGGTCGCAGCAGTTCGTCCTCTGGCTGCTCCCGCTCGTGGTGCTGGCCCGGCCGAAGTGGGGCGCGTTCCTGGCCTGGCAGATCGCCGAGGTCTGCTACTTCGTCGCCTTCTACGGCGAACTGCTCGGCGCGGCGACCAGCAAGCCCGTCTTCCCGGAGGGGGTGTTCGTGCTGGCCTCGACGTTGCGGCTGACCACTGTGGTCATCCTCTGCGTGTTCGTCGTCAAGGAGATCCTGCACCCCGAGCAGGACGCGGTCCGGGCCACCTACCCCGACGACCCGGACGGCGGCGTTCTCGACGGCGCACCCGACGCCCCCTGGCTTGATCGATGGCGTCGCCCTCGCAAGATCGAACCCTCTCCGGAACCCGTACCCACCACCTGACCCTGAGGCCGACGCGGCCGAACCACGTCAGGATTGTCGGGGGGAGCCCGCCCGGCGCAGGGATCAAGGCTGACCGCCCGGAGCCGGGTGGGTGCCCCCGACAATCCGCCCTAGACCAGCCACGCTCAGAGCCGGTACACCACGGCGTCCCCGACCTCCTGCCGGCTGATGCCGAGCGACTCGACCGGCGCGTCGATGGTGATCTCCCACGGCGTGCCGACCACCTGGCCGCGCAACAGCACCACCGTGCGGACTCCGAGTGTGCGCAGGTAGTCGACGCTCGTCTGGTCCGGGAACGACTGACTCACCCGGCGGACGTCGTCGAGCTGACGCGGCGTGAAGCCACTGCCGCCGTTGACCACATCGGGAAACCCGCTCGTCGACCACAGCATCACGTGCTGGTCCAGGCTCTGATTGCTGGGCAGCACCAGCAGCGGCCCCTCCGCCGAACGCATCGCGGCCGGCTGGGTCGGCACCACCGGATGCGGGGTGGTGTTCAGACCCTCGACGGTGACCAGCAGCAGGGGCAGCAGAGTCGCCATCCGCAGCCACGGCCCCGGCCACGACGGAATCCGCTGCGCGGTCAACTCGCGGACCCGGTCGGTGAGCGCGGTGACCGCGCCCGCCGCGAGCAGGCAGAGCAGCAACGTGGTCCAGAGCATCAACCGCCCGGGGGTACGCAGCCCGCTCCAGCCGGGCAGGTGCTCGAAGAGCGGCACGTAGGTGAAGGTGCCGTCGAAGAACCGGGTGCCCATCGCGAAGGCCATCGTCACCAGCACCCCGACGAGCAGCAGCAGTCGGTGCCGCAGCCGCCAGACCGAGAACAACAACCCGCCCGCGGCGAGCGCGTAGAGCACGAAGCCCGGCAGCAGGGTCATCTCCGGGTGCCAGGGCAGTGCCTCCCGGGCTCCCTCGTGCAGCCCACCCCAGATCCGCGACTCCGCGGGCGCCGTCACGAAGCCCGATGCCGGGGGTGAGAAGAGGCTGATGTCGCCGATCGTGCGCTCGGCGTACGGGTGCAGTTCGGTCACCTTGAAGAACGGGTACGCCATCAACAGACCCACACCGGCGAACAACACCCCGCCCAGCACGTCGGCGGTGAACAACCGACGACCGAACGGGACAGCCTGCCCGGTGCGCAGCCGCCGCACGAGGAAGAGGACGGCGGTGACAACCACCGCGCCGGCCAGGAAGTACGCGAATGGCAGGCCGATGCCGAAGCCGAGGCTGAGTTGCCAGGCCGCCACCAACCAACCCGCGTAGACCCAACCGTCGTGCCGGAGCTCGGGCCGGTAGCCGTGCCGCAACGACCACCCGTGCCCGCGCGCCAACATCGCCAGCGCCAGCGGAATCCCGCCGTTGGAGAGCACGTGCAGGTGACCGGCCTGGGCCAGCAGCCACGGTGCGTAGGTGTAGCTCACGCCGGCGACTGCCGCACCGATCCGGCCGGCACCGAGCTGCCGGGCCAGCGCGTACGCCCCGAGCGTGGCGAGCGCGTGCGCCAGCACGAACATGATGTTGTAGCGCAGCACGGCGTCCTCAGGGCCGCTGCCGAGCATCCCGGCCGGGGCGTACCCGAGCAGCGTGTCGGAGAACGCGAAGCTCCACAGCTCGGGGAAGAACGTGTTCGACTGCCAGAGGCGCGCCGGGTCAGCCAGCAGGACGTGCCCGGACCAGGCCATCTGCCAGGCCTGCAGGCTCGGGTCCCAGTAGTCCTGCGGCAGGGTGTAGCGCGGAAAGCGAAGCGTCGGCCAGGTCATCAGCACGGCCAGTGCCAGTGCGCCGAGCGTGGCCAGGGTCCACTCGTGGATCAGGAACCGCCCGACGGCCCGGCCCGACCGGGTGACGATGGAGGGCCGTGGTTCCGGCGCGGAGGCGAACGCCTCCCAACGCTCCGGGTCGACCGGCTTCGCCTCGCCGTCGGCTGTCTCCGAACCGGCGGCGTCACCTGCCTTGTCGCCCTTGGCCGGGTCGCTGTCCTTCGTCGCGCCGCTCTTCTTGGCCGAATCGCTCTTCTTGGTGGCGTCGCTCTTCTTGGTGGCCTCGCTGTCCGTGGCTGAGTCGCTCTTGTTGGCCGGGTCGCTGTCCGTGGCCGAGTTGCTCTTCTTGGCCGGGTCGCTGCCGTTGGTGCCGGTGCGGAGACCCGCGGTGTCCCGCTCGGCTGCGGTGCCCTGCTTGGCGGTGGCGTCGGACGTGGCTGTGGTGTCGGGCTTGGTCGTGGCGCCCTTTCGGGTGGTCCGCCGGGCCGGGTCCGTCCCGGCGGCGCCGCCCGTGGCAGGTCGGCTCGCGGCGTCCGAGCCGGCGGGGGTGGGCCGGGCGCTGCCGGTCCCGGATTGTCCGCTCGTCATGCCGCCGCGCTCTCCGCTCCGAGTTGCTCGCGCAGGTAGTCGATATCGGCGGCCTGACCTGCCACCCCACCCGGTGTCTCGACGACGACCGGTGCGCCGGCCGCCCGGATCACCGCCACCACCAACTCCGGGTCGATGGTCCCGCCGCCCAGGTTGTCGTGTCGGTCCTGGCCAGAGTTGAAGGCGCCCTTGGAGTTGTTGGCGTGCACCAGATCGATCCGCCCGGTGATCGCCTTGACCCGGTCGACCAGGCCGAGCAGTTCTTCGCCGCCGGCGTACGCGTGGCAGGTGTCCAGGCAGAAGCCGACCTCGTGGTCGCCGATGGCGTCCCAGAGCCGGGCGAGCGCGTCCAGTCGTCGGGCGCACGCGTTGTCGCCGCCGGCGGTGTTCTCGATCAGAACAGGTACGCCGAAACCGCCGGAGTCCGCCGCGTACGCGAACGTCTTACGCCAGTTGTCGAAGCCGACGGACAGGTCGTCACCGGCGTTGACGTGCCCACCGTGGACGATCAGGCCCTTGGCGCCGATGGCGGCGGCCGCGTTGGCGTGCCCGAGCAGCAGCTTCCGGCTGGGGATCCGGATGCGGTTGTTGAGAGTGGCCACGTTGATGACGTACGGGGCGTGGACGTAGAGGTCGACCTCGGCGGCGCGAAGCCGCTCGGCGTCTTCGCGAGGCTTTGGCGCCTTCCAACCCTGTGGGTCGGAGAGGAAGAACTGCACGGTGTCGGCGGACCGGGCGGCCGCCTCCGCCAGCGGGTCGGTCGAATCGACGTGGGCTCCGATACGCATGCGAGCGAGCCTACGTCGCGACCCCGACCGGCATGGTGACGGCCGGGGCGGTGTCGCGTCACCGGACGAACCGACGATCGTTGATGGGTGTGAACCGGCGACCAGCGCCCGGTGCGGCCAGCGGCGCGAGCGTCGCACGCGGCGACCGGTGGTCGACGGCCGACAGCGAGGTCACCCCCGCCGCGCGGCCCGGCGTAGCGGGGGCGACCTGTCGCACAGCGGGCACCGAGTGACGACGAATCTCGGAAAAATTGTGCTTTTTCCCCCGACATGGCACGAGTGCTGTTGTATCGTCGGATAACAACATGATAAAGCTCCGCGGGGCGTCTTCGGTCCAACCTCATCGGTGTGGTCGTTCCTCCCCAGGTCCCACCCAAGGAATGCGGACCGGACGCCCCGCGGCCTCGTAGACGGGGGTCCACCACGACCGATCGACGGTCGGACGGTGGACCCCCGTCGGCACGTCCGGGCGCGGACCCGACCACCCCGGGCATGATCGTTCGGACCGGGTATCCTGGTCAGGTTGTCCGCGTCCGGCCGGGTTCCCTCGGCGCGTGCGGGCAGCGACACAAGACCTCCTGCCACGGAAGGACCGTGGCCGCTTAGCCCACAGGAGGTGAGCACGTCTTGCGTCACTACGAACTGATGGTCATCCTCGACTCCAGCCTCGAGGAGCGCACCGTCGCACCGTCGCTCGACACGTACCTGAACGTGATTCGGACCGCGGGTGGCTCGGTTGAGAAGACCGACGTGTGGGGCCGCCGGCGCCTCGCGTACGAGATCAACAAAAAGGCCGAGGGCATCTACGCCGTCATCGACCTGCAGGCCACGCCTGCTGCGGTGGCCGAGCTGGACCGTCAGCTCCGGCTCAACGAGTCCGTGCTGCGCACCAAGGTCATCCGACCGGAAATGCGCTAAGCCTTCCAACCCCCGGTTCGTCCGGATCAGCCTCCGCGACTCTGTCGCAGGGCTCTGAGAGCCTGTACGACGAGACGCTGAGTGCGCGAGGAGATGGTCATGGCAGGAGACACCACCATCACGGTCATCGGCAATCTGACCGATGACCCCGAGTTGCGGTTCACCCCCTCCGGGGCTGCGGTCGCCAAGTTCCGAGTCGCTTCGACGCCCCGTTTCATGGACAAGGCGTCGAACGAATGGAAGGACGGCGAGCCGCTGTTCCTCGCCTGCACCGTCTGGCGGCAGGCCGCCGAGCACGTCGCCGAGTCGCTGCAGCGCGGCGCTCGGGTGATCGTGTCGGGCCGGCTGCGTCAGCGGTCGTACGAGACCCGCGAGGGTGAGAAGCGCACCGTCATCGAGCTCGAGGTCGACGAGATCGGCCCGTCGCTGCGCTACGCCACGGCGAAGGTGCAGAAGATGTCCCGCTCCGGCGGCGGTGGCGGCGGCTTCGGTGGCGGTGGTGGTGGCAACCAGGGTGGCGGCGGAGGCAACTTCGACGACCCCTGGGCTTCGGCCGCTCCCTCTCCCGCGCGTGCCGGTTCGGGCGCCAATTTTGACGAGGAGCCACCGTTCTAATGGCGCCTAGCGCTCGCGATCGCAAACCAGGAGCACGTGCAACGGCCAAGGCTGCGGCACTGCGCAAGCCGAAGAAGAAGGTGAACCCGCTCGACAAGGACGGGATCGCCTACATCGATTACAAGGACACCGCGCTGCTGCGCAAGTTCATCTCCGACCGCGGCAAGATCCGCGCTCGTCGGGTGACCGGCGTGACCTCGCAGCAGCAGCGGCAGATCGCCCGTGCGGTCAAGAACGCCCGTGAGATGGCGCTCCTGCCGTACACGGCCACCACCCGCTGAGAGGAGGCACCGATATGAAGATCATCCTGACTCAGGAAGTGTCCGGCCTCGGTGCCCCAGGCGACATCGTCGAAGTCAAGAACGGCTACGGCCGTAACTACCTGCTGCCGCAGGGCTTCGCGATCGCCTGGACCAAGGGCGCGGAAAAGCAGGTCACGGTCATCAAGCGGGCCCGGGGGGCCCGCGAGATCCGCGACCTCGACCACGCCAACGAGGTCAAGGCTCAGCTCGAGGGTCTCAAGGTCAACCTGAAGGTCCGCGCCGGCGACGGCGGACGGCTCTTCGGCTCGGTCACCCCGGCCGAGATCGTGGACGCCGTCAAGGCGGCCAGCGGCCCGGTCCTCGACCGGCGTCGGCTGGAGGTGCCCGGTCACATCAAGTCGACCGGCACCTACCCGGTGAAGATCAAGCTGCACCCCGAGGTGACCGCAGCGTTCAACCTGAACGTCGTTCAGGGCTGACGTCCGCAACACCACCACGAGGGCCCGCACCGAGCGATCGGTGCGGGCCCTCGTGCGTACGCCTGCCAGACAGTTGCCCAGCCACCGGGCCGGCCCCTAACGACCAGCGCGGGCGTCGGGTCGGTGTCTGCGACTGTGGGCCCGGACCAGTCGGCGGGTCACCCGATGGGCTGGCCCGTGACCGCGCTGATCAGCACCGTGGAGAGACCGCCGCCCACGACCGCGGCGGCAACCGCGATGGTCGCCGAGCGCCACGTCGTACCCACCCGCCGTAGCAGTGCCGCCACCACCAGGCTGCTCGCCAACGCCAGCCCGAAGCGCGGCGAACCAGCGAGGAGCGACTCCAACGCGCGGGACCGGGCCGAGTCGCACCCGCCCCCGCTGATGTCTGTCACACAGCCGGCCGGCGCCTGGCTGTCCAACGTCAACAGCCAAACGAAGATCAGTATCGCCGGCACCAGGTAACAGGCGGCCGTGTACAGCAGAGGCCGGACGGACCCACCCGGATCCGGGTCCAGCAGATCGTCCTCCAGACGCCGAGCCCAGGCGCCCGTGGCAGCCGACTCGACCCGCTGACGTACCGACGCCGTTCCCACCGACGGCCGGTCTGCCCGACGACGGGGCGCACCGGCACGCGGCACCGGCGCGCTACGCGGCCGTGGGGCGGTGTATCCCACCACCGGAGACCGCGGCGCCGACGTCGGCGGATCCATCCACCGTGGGTCGTCGTCGGCCAGCCGAGTGCCAGACCAGAATTCGCCTTCCCGGCTTGGCCACCCCTCGGCCGCCACCGGGCGATCGGAGCGCGGCGCAAGCGTACGGTCCCACTGCTCGTCCTCGATCGCGGACCGTTCCCACTGGCCGGTGCGGTCCGATCGCTCCCAGCCGCTGACGCTCTCCACGGCCGACCACTGCCCGCTCAGATCACCGCTGTCCGCGCCCGGCGCAGGCGGCCAGGCGTGCATACCCGAGGCGTCCCACGGGTCCACCGCCGGCGGGTACGACGGTTCGGGCTCCGCCGCCCGGTCCGTCCCCCGGGCCCACGGGTCGGCGGGCGGGCGGGACCAGGACTCCTCCTCCGCCGCACGGCGGCTACGCCGGCTGCGGCGGGGCGGCTCCTGGTCCGGCACCTGCTTGTTCGGCGCGGCCTCCAACTCCCCGCCCGACCAGACCACCTGCGGACGGCCAACTGGCGCGCGGCGGGGGCGCCGCTCCGCGACGGCGCCAGAAACCGGCTCGTCCTCCCCGGAATCGGCCCGTCGGCGGCCGGCGTAGCCCTGGTCCTGCGGCCGATCGAGCGTCCACTCCCGGGTGTGGTCCGAGTCTGGTGCCGGGCCGATCGCCGCCGGTTCCCACCGACGTGTCTCACCGCGCCGTCGACCACTCGACGACTCGGCGGACCGCCGGCCCGTGCCGGACGTCGGCCGCTCGGGCTCATCCTCGTGATCGTCGTCGTCCGGGGCCGCGTGGCGACCGCCACCGTCGGCATGCCGGACCCCGGACTCCAGCGCCCACCGGGGCAGGTAGGCGTCGACAGGCTCGTCCTGGCCGCGGTCCAACGCACGCCGTCGGCTGGAGGTGCGGTAACGCCCGTCCTCGTCGTACGGATCAACCGGAACGGACGCCGCGCGCTCACTCCACGAGGCGGTTGGCTGGCGCTCGCGCGGGCTGCCATCGCCGCGTCCCCAGTCCCGGTAACTCACGGCCGGAGTGTGACCCTTCTGAACCGAAAGCGGAATCCGCTGTCCAGGTGTAGCCGTTCGCTGGAGATAGTACGGGACGATCGTGTCACAGGCCCGACCGAAATATTCTCCTCCACAGGCTGGGGAGCATGTTTTCGCAGGTCAACGACTTGTAGCTGAGAATTCCCCAATGGTTTTCCACAGGCTGTGCACACGCTGCGCACATGCTGTCCCCCGGGATCCACAGGTTGTCCCGAGGCTCGTCCACCGGCGTTGTTGAGTCTCTGACCTCGGGGTCCGTATGGTTGGCCCTCGACCGCCGGCGATGGCCCCCGATCGACCGGCCCGGTCGGACGGAAGTGTCGTACCCCAGCGGTAGAGCTGGGACTGGATCCGGCGCAGTGGAGGGGGGACCCGTGTCGGTCACCGACGACATGCGGGCAGAGCCACGCTCCGGCGGAGGCCAGCCACCCGCACCGCGGGATGGCCAGTTCGACAAGACCCCGCCCCAGGACGTCGCCGCCGAGCAGTGCGTCCTCGGCGGCATGCTGCTCTCCAAGGACGCCATCGCCGACGTCGTCGAGATCCTCAAGACCAACGACTTCTACCGGCCGGTGCACGCCACCATCTTCGACATCATCCTCGACATCTACGGCCGCGGTGAGCCGGCCGACTCGATCACGGTCGCGGCGGCGCTCGCCGACTCCGGTGATCTCGTACGCATCGGCGGCGCTCCCTACCTGCACACCCTCATCGCCAGCGTGCCGACCGCCGCGAACGCGGCGTACTACGCCCGCATCGTCAGCGAGCGGGCGGTGCTGCGCCGACTGGTCGAGGCCGGCACCAAGATCGTGCAGTTGGGTTACGGCACCGCCAGCGGCGGCAGCCGCGACGTGGACGACGTCGTGGACCTCGCCCAGCAGGCCGTCTACGACGTCACCGAACGACGGGTCAGCGAGGACTTCGCGATCCTGGCCGACATGCTCCAGCCGACGCTCGACGAGATCGAGGCGGTGGGCGCGCAGGGCGGCGTGATGACCGGTGTGCCCACCGGCTTCAGCGACCTGGACCGACTGCTCAACGGCCTGCACGCCGGGCAGTTGGTGATCGTTGCCGGCAGGCCGGGTCTGGGCAAGGCGCTCGCGCTCGACACCCCACTGCCAACCCCTGACGGCTGGACCACGATGGGCGAGGTCAAGGCAGGCGATCAACTTCTGGCGGCGGACGGCAGCCCCACCACGATCACACACGCCTTCGACGTCATGCCCGACCGACCCTGCTACGAGGTGGAATTCTCCGACGGCACGGTGATCGTGGCCGACGCGGAGCACCTGTGGAAGACCACCAGCCGCGCGAGCCGGCGTCAGGCCCCGGCGCGGCAACGGCGACACTGGCCCGAGTCGTCGCTCGCCAACGTACGTGCTGCACGTGAGCGGCTGAGCTACCTGCGAAATCAGCCGATTACGCTCTTTGACACGATCGAGCAGGTTGGGCCGGAGTTCCGGCATGTCCTGCACACCGTCGCCCGTGAGGTCGGGTCGGTCGGCCGGATCAGCCGTCCCATTGTCCGCAACGGCAAACCGCGAAACTGGACTGCGCCCGGCTATCCGGCTGCCCCGCTTCTGAGCGCCCTTCTCCAAAGAGCCGAGCGGGAGGTCAACGCCGGCAGCCGGGCCGACCACGACGGCGTCGTCACCACTGCCGAGATCGCGGCCACGCTGCGTACCGCCACCGCTCAGCGGCGGCTCAACCATGCCGTACGGAACTGCGCTCCCATCCAACTTCCGGACCGTGATCTGCTGGTCCCGCCCTATACCTTGGGGACTTGGCTCGGTGACGGGCACAGCGACGCAAGCCGTTTCACCACGGCAGATCCGGAGATGGTCACGCACGTCGAGGCGGACGGCTTTGTCGTGCGGCCCAGCGGGCCTATGGTCTACACCATTCTGCTGCCCACGACGTCCGTTGCTCCGGGGAACGGTGTCTGCGCGGACTGTGGCGTTTCCACCAGGGCGTTGCGTGAGAACCCAGCGACCAGGAAATGTGCCGACTGCCGTCACCGGAACGGTTCCTTCCTCGGGCTGTTGCGCCAGGTCGGGGTAGTGGGAGATAAACACATCCCGGGCATCTATCTGCGCGCCTCCGAGGCTCAACGCAGGGCGTTGCTCGCCGGGCTGATGGACACCGATGGCACCGTCGCCCCCTCCGGTAACCTGCAGTACACGTCGACCTCGAAGCGGCTGGCTGACGACGTACGCGAACTCGTCGTCAGCCTCGGCTACCGCTGCACGGTCAACGCGAAGTCGGTATCCGGTCGCACCCGCGAGTCGTCGATCGCGTACACGTTGAACTTCTCCACCCCGGACGTGATCTTCCGGCTCAGCCGTAAGCGGGTTGCACACGCCGAACGCCGTCGCACTGCCTCTGACGTCCGAACGACCTCGCGGTTCATCGTCGATGTCCGGCCGGTCCCCAGCGTTCCGGTGCGATGCGTGACCGTCGACAACGACGAACACCTGTACCTGGCCAGCCGGGCAATGATTCCTACCCACAACAGCACGGCCAGCATGGACTTTGCCAGAAACGCCGCGATTCGGGCGAACCAGGCTGCGGCCATCTTCTCCCTGGAAATGAGCAAGGTCGAGATCGTCATGCGACTGCTCTCCGCCGAGGCGCGGGTGCCGCTGCACGTGCTGCGTAGCGGTCAGCTCTCCGACGACGACTGGACCAAGCTGGCCCGGTGCATGGGTGAGATCAGCGAGGCGCCGCTCTTCGTCGACGACACGCCGAGCATGAACCTGATGGAGATCCGGGCCAAGGCCCGCCGGCTCAAGCAGCGGCACGACCTCAAGATGATCGTGGTCGACTATCTCCAGCTGATGACCTCGCCGAAGCGCACCGAGAGCCGCCAGCAGGAGGTCGCCGACCTGTCCCGTGGCCTGAAGCTGTTGGCCAAGGAGGTCGAGTGCCCGGTGATCGCGGTCAGTCAGCTGAACCGTGGCCCCGAGCAGCGCACCGACAAGCGGCCCCAACTGTCTGATCTGCGTGAATCGGGATCAATCGAGCAAGATGCCGATGTTGTCATCCTCTTGCACCGTGACGACTACTACGACAAGGAGTCGCCTCGGGCCGGGGAGGCGGATTTCATAATTGCCAAGCATCGGAATGGGCCCACCGACACGGTGACCGTCGCGGCCCAGCTGCACCTGTCCCGTTTCGTAGACATGGCCATCGGCTGACCGGTCGCCGCGCCCCTGTCGTCGGTCAGCCGAGCAGTGGGAACCAGCCCGCCGACTCACCCAACTCCAGCCGGTCGCGGTCGGTCAGCGGGATGCGCCCGGTGGCCTTCAGCAGGAAGTCGTGGTCGTCCCAGGCGGCGGGTCGAACGGTGTCGTCGCTGAGCAGGCCGTCCATGGTCGCCGCCGCGACGCGTACCGCCAGGGGGCCGGGCAGCGGCGCGTCGGGTAGTTCCAGCGTCAGGTCCAGGTGGTGGATGGCGGCCTCGGTGGTCAGGGTGGCGATGAAGTCCGGTACGCGCAGCACGTGTCCCTGCGTGGTCACGTACCCCTCGGGGATGGCTGACGCGGCGGCCCGGACGGCTGCCGGGGCGGTGTCCCGCCAGCGGTCGACGATCCCGGTCGGACGGTCGAACGCGGCTGCGGATCGGCGGACCCACCAGGCGTGTGCGGCGGCCTGGTTGTCGTCGCCGCCGGGAAAGTCACGCCAGTAGCTCACGTCGTCGACGTCGGCGGGGCCGTCGGCGGGGCTGGCCAGGGTGACGAGTGCCCGCTGGGCGTCGCCCAACAGGTGCAGGAGCAAATCGGCGACGAGCCAACCCCGGCAGCGGGTGGCGCGTTGCAGGCCGGCGTCGTTCAGGTGACCGACCACCGCGGTGATCCCGTCGTACGCCTGGGCCAGCGCCTCGTCCGGTCGGGTCGCGGTCATGCGATTCAGCCTCGCACGACCGCAGCACGCCCGCCAACGATCAACGGCCTGGGTGAGGTGCCCGGGCCGACACGTGGATCGGCCCGGGCTGGAGGTCGGCCTGGGCTCAGCCGAACATCTCGTCGAGGAAGCCCTTGCGCTTCTTCTGCCGGTAGTGGCCGTGGTAGCCGTGGTGCTGCTGCTGGTGGCCGTAGGCCGGCTGCGGCGGGTAGCCGTGGGCGGGCGGGGGCGGCGGGGGGACGGTGCCGTAGCCGGGCTGGTGCGGCGGTGGCGGCGGGGGCGGGTAACCGGCCGGCTGCTGCGCGGGCTGCCCGGGCGCGCCGCCGCTCTGTTGGCGGCTCCAGTTGGCCTCCGCCTCGAACAGCTTCTCCAGCTCGCCACGGTCCAGGAAGATGCCTCGGCACTCCCCACACTGGTCGATGACGACGCCACTGCGTTCGTACTGGCGCATTTCTCCGCGACACTTGGGACAGGTAAGGCTACTCATTGCCCGACGGTACCCGGTGGACCTATGCAGTTGCTGTGAGCGCCTCGGTGACTTCTTCGTCGGACACCTCGTGGAAGTCGTCGTAGTAGACGCTCACCGAGCCGAAGTCCGTTGGGCGCTGAGCACAGATGACCTGGTCCGCTTCGGCGGTCAGCAACTCGTACGCCTCCTGTGCGCCGACCGGGACCGCGACCACGACCCGGTGTGCCCCGAGTCGACGGACGACTTCGACTGCGGCACGGGCTGTCGCTCCGGTGGCGAGGCCGTCGTCGACGATCACCGCGGTGCGTCCGGTCAGGTCCAGTTGCGCGCGTCCGCCGCGGTAGAGCCGTTCCCGGCGTTCCAGCTCGGCCTGCTCCCGGTGGCTGACCTCGGCGATGTCGTCGCTGCTGACTCGGCTTGCCACCGCGTCGTTGAGCACCTGGACGCCGCCGGGCCCGAGGGCGCCGAAGGCGACCTCCCGGGCCCACGGCATGCCGAGCTTGCGGACGACGAGCACGTCAAGTGGCGCGCCGAGCCGTTCCGCGACGACGCGGGCGACGGGCACTCCGCCTCGTACGAGGCCGAGGACGACGACGTCGGGTTCGCCGATGAGTGCGGTGAGCCGTTCAGAGAGCACCCGGCCAGCGTCGGCTCGGTCGCGGTACGTCATGTCTTCAGGTCTACGCCCTGACGCGTCGTTCCGTCCGGGAGTTACGCCGAAGTGGCCCGACCGGACCGCTCGTCGAGGGCCGGTGCGGTCGGCGTGTCGGTCGGGCGGCGCAGTGCGGGTGCCCAGGTCAGCAGGGCCAGTGGGTACAGCAGGTAGCCGAAGCGGGTCGAGGGCATCAGCGCGATGGCGGCGAGCAGCCCGTACCCGCAGATGAGCGTGGTGGCGACGGCGGTGCGGGGCGGACGGCGGGCGAGCCGGACGGCGATTGCCACTCCGGCGGCGACCAGCAGCCCGGCGGCGATCAGCCGGCCGGCGGGTAGTGCGGTGGCGATCAGGTAGCCGGGGAAGGGGGACTGCGCGGGGCTGGTGACGAGCCCGTGGCCGAGGGGGAAGCGCAACACGTTCTCGGTGAGGGCGTCCCGGTCCACCAGCAGTGCCGGCAGCAGTGCGGCGACGGGTAGGCCGATGGCGCCGGCGGCGACCCGGGTGCCGGCGCGTCGGGTCAGGCCCCAGACGATCAGGACCAGGGCGACCGGCCAGGCGAACAGCTTCAGTGCGCCGGCGAGCCCGACCGCGACTCCGGCCCGGCCGGGCCGGTCGGTGGCGGCGAACGCGAGGGCCAGCAGGCAGAGCGCGAGTACGGGTAGGTCGTCGCCGCCGGTGGCGAGGGTGAGGGCACAGATCGGCAGTACGGTGGCGGCCTGCACGCCGCGCAGCAGGGCGGCGTCCCGTCGGCGGGTCGCGACGTTGGTGGCCTGGCCGGTGCTGGCCTCGTTGGTGGTGGCCTCGTTGGTGGTGGCCGGTGTACGGCGCAGGGCGGCCACGGCCAGGGCGAGCGCCAGCGCGGTGCCCACCGCGAACCAGACCCGGGAGTCGGTCCACCAGGTGTCGAGCAGCGCCCTGGGCAGACCGAACATCGCCATGCCGGGCTGGTACGGGGTGTAGCCCAGCAGTTGCTCGCTCGGTGGCAGGGCGGCGATGGCGTCGGGTCCGAGGTATGGCGTGCCGTGTTCCAGGAGCCGGCTGCCGGCCTGCTCCACGACCAGCACCTCCTCCTGGGCCCGGTCGGTGCGCCCACCGGCCCGGTCGATGCTCTGCCAGGCCAGGGGCAGCAGTGTGGTGGTGGCCCAGGCGAGACCGGTGACCGCCCAGCGGGCTGGCAGACCGGTCAGCCGGGAGGTTGGAGAGTGTCGACGCAGCAGAAGTTGGGCGATCACCGTCAGCGTCGCGATCAGGTAGCCGACGGCGGCGACCGCGCCCCAGGCGCGGTGTGGCAGCAGTGTGGACGTGACAGCTGTGATCGCCGCGAAGGCGGCCGACACGTTGTAGAGACCCAGGTCGACGGCGAGCCCGCCGGCGGCGTTGTCGAGGACGCGCCAGTGCCAGCGACTGCGGTGGGCGGTCGGGTCGTCGACGATCACGCGCGACAGTCTGGCAGACCGGGCTGCCCGCGCAGCGGGCCGAGCCCTGCTCAGGCGGGCAGGTGCGGCTGGCGGTCGGGCTTGGAGCGGCCGGCCTGGCGGCGATTCTGGCTCAACCGGATCACCGCCCCGATGTCGTGCAGCGGCGCGGCGAGGGTGCCCGGTCGGCCGCCCGAGCCGCGCTGCATCGCCGCGAGCAGGGTGCCGGACGGCATCGGCCGGGCGAACAGATGCCCCTGGCCGGCGACGCAGCCCAACTCCCAGAGGGCCCGCCGCTGCGGCTCGCTCTCCACCCCCTCGGCCACCACGTCCAGGTTGAGGCTGCGGCCCAGGTCGAGGGTGGAGCGGATGACTGCGGCGGCCTCCGCCGAACTCTCCATCGTCGTCACGAAACTCCGGTCGATCTTCAACTCGTGAACCGGGATTCGGGAGAGCAGCGAGAGTGAGGAGTAGCCGGTGCCGAAGTCGTCCAACGCCAACCGGACTCCCTCGTCGCGTAGTCGGCTGAGCACCCGGTCGACCACGTCGAGTTGGCTGAGGGTCAGCGTCTCGGTCAATTCCAGGATCAGCCGGTCCGGTGGTAGGTCGTGTGCGCGGAGGCGGGCCAGCACCGAGCCGGGGAACCGCGCGTCGAGCAGGCTGCGCGGGGACACGTTTACCGCGACCGGGACGTCGAAGCCGGCGTCGCGCCAACTGACCGCCGCGATCAGCGCCTGGTCGAGGATCGCTTCGGCGAAGGCCGGTAGCAGGCCGGACCGTTCCACCGCTTCCAGGAACCGCAGTGGGTCGATCAGGCCGTGGGTGGGGTGGTGCCAGCGGGCCAGGGCCTCGGCGCTGGTCACCTCACCGGTGCCCAGGTCGACGATCGGTTGGAAGTTGACGACGAACTCGTGGTCGGCGACCGCGCGCGGTAGGTCACCGCCGAGGGTGAGGCGCCCGAGGTCGGCGGTGTCGCGGGTCGGGGCGTAGGTGGAGATCCGCTGCCCGGCTCGCTTCGCCTGGTACATGGCGACGTCGGCGCGGCGCAGCAACTCGGCCATGCCGCCGTTCGAAGGGGCGGCCGAGATGCCGCCGCTGGCTTCGACGCTGATGCGCATGCCGTCCAACTCGAACGGCTCGTGCAGGGCGGCGAGCAGCGTCTCGGCCCGGTGCGCGGCGACCGCGGGGGCCGGCAGACCGCGCAGGAGTACGGCGAACTCGTCGCCGCCGAGGCGGGCCACCAGGTCGCTCGGCTGGGCCGCGCCCCGCAACCGGTCAGCCACCTGCACCAGCACCTGGTCGCCGGCGGCGTGCCCGAGCGTGTCGTTGACCTCCTTGAAGTGGTTGAGGTCGATCAGCACCAGCGCGGTCACCCCGTCGGCATGGCGGGTGCTCAACTGTTCGGTGCCCTCGTCGAGGAGGTGCCGGCGGTTGGCCAGGCCGGTCAGCGCGTCGTGCGAGGCCGCGTACGCGTGCTCGCCGGCGACCCGGGCCAGTTCGGCGTACGCCCGGGCGTTGCGGACGGCGGTGCAGAGTGCGGAGGCGAAGGTCCGCAGGGTGTACTGCTCCCGCTCGGAGAGTTGCACCGGGCCGCGGAAGCGCAGCCGGAGCGTACCGACGTCGACAGTCCGGTCGTGGCCCTCAAGCGGTGCGGGGACGATGGTGCCGGCCACGTCGGTGGGCGTGCCGGTCGGGCCGTCGAAGGTGATGCCGCCGGTGCCGCCGCGTACGGTGCGCCCGCCGTCGCGCAGCTCGATCTCGACCTCGTCGGCGGAGAACAACTCGGCGGCCTGGGTGACGGCGGTGGTGAGGACGTTGTCCAGGTCGACCACGTTGAGCGCGTCGGTGGTGCGGGCCAGCCGCTGCCACGCCTGTTGCTCGGTGCGGGACCGGATTCTGGTGGAGTAGGCCAGGTGGAGGCTGAGCACGAGCGGCGGTATGGCCAGCAGGAGTTTGAGGTTGGCCTCAAGGATCAGCAGCGTGCAGGCCGCCACGACGAACCGTAGGGCGAAACCGGCGAGCCGGAGGTCGAGATTGCTGCGGAACTGCTTCGAGATCTTGGTCCCGGACGCCAGCGCGATGACCGGTATGGCGAGAATGTCGTCCAGCAGGGCCGCGGCCAGGTAGGCCAGCGCCAACGGCACGAGCAGCGCCACCGTGCCCTCGGGCGGCCAGGTCCAGGTCGTCAGCGCCAGCGTGAGGCCGGCGCCCCAGGCCACGACGACGTTCTTTCCCACGCTGAAGGCCAGCTTGATCGCCGGTTGGCCGCGCCAGGTGAACGCGATGCCCACCGCTGTCGAGAGCACCACCACCGGGGCCGGAGCGACGGCGAGGCCGATGATGATCGCCGTTTCGGTCCAGCTGATCGAGTGGGTGGTGGACCGGATCCGCACCCTTGCCTTGACCAGCGTTCCCAGCGCGATGGTCATGGTGAGCACGACGAGGACCGCGACATCGTTCGGCGTGGCGGTCATCGCAAACCGCACCGCGGGCGGCAGCGAGGTGGCCGTGATGACGGCCGCTACAACGACGACGAGACCGACGAGCAGCCGTAGCCGCTGATCGGTCTCAGTCTCTCGTCGCTGAGGATGGGTCACATCACCCCCGAAGGACTGCCTCCGCCTTGTCCGTAGCCTAACGTGCCGCAGTTGCGTGCGTACCCTGCGAAATTCTCAGTCCCATTCGCTGCCGCGCATCGCAATGCCCCTCTCCGCTGCCGTGTCATTCGAAGACCTGCCCGAGGGGAGATCTTCCTAACGAAAGGCAGCTTAAGAGGTGGAAGGGCGGCTTTGAAGAATTATATGTCGCTATGCGCAACATTAGCCAAGTTGAAGCCCTTTTATTACGTTCTGTCCATCGTCACTGAACGGAGTGCGCTCGAGCTTGCCGGTACTGGATTCAAGTGGCACCTTGCAACTGCGGACGGTATCCGACGGGTTATGGAGATGCGTTATTCCCTGAGTCTGAGGCTCTTGCGGAGTCGCCTCATCCGGAGTTCGGTCAGGCGTAAGGGCGGCGTGGGCAGAGTTGGCGCGGTCGTAGACGCCCAGCCAGGGCAGGTAATGGTGGCAGCCCTCGCCGGGATCGTTGACGACGGCAGGTGGATAATCGCGTTTCAGTAGGCCGAGATGCAAGTTGCGGGCGGCACCGTGCCCATCGCGGGCTGGCATTCGCACAGCACCGACGGTCGCTCGTACCGCCCCGTGAGCGGTACGCCACCCCACGGGGTCGTACACTCCGTTGCGTGATCGGCTGAATACCTGATAGGGCTGGCGGGGGCGGGTTGGAGATTCAGGTTCTAGGCGGCCTTTCGGTGCAACTCTCCACCCACACGCTGCGCCTTGGCACACCCAAACAGCAGACAATCCTTGCGATGCTCACCGTTCAGCCCGAACGCCTTGTGACAGTGGACGACCTCGTCGATGAGCTATGGGCCGATCGCCCACCGCGATCGGCAGTAGCTAATGTGCGTACCTACGCCGCCAATCTGCGCCGGGCTTTCGAGGCTTTCCCGGCCGGCCGCGGTGCCATCGAGCGCCAGCGCAGCGGCTATCGGCTCGTGGTCGACCCGGAACAGGTCGACGTCTTCCGCTTCGAGCTGGAGCGGAACGTAGGTCGGGAAGCGCTTACCGGTGGTGACCTGGACGGTGCCCGTGAACTGCTGGGACGTGCCCTGGCTCGGTGGCGGGGACCGATGCTCGCCGGCGTACCGCTCGGGCCCGTCCTCACCTCCCGAACCGTCGCGGCCGAGGAGGAGCGGCTGTTGACAGTGGAACTTCTCGCCGACGCGCACCTGAGATCGGGCCGGGACGACCTGGCAGTCGCGCTGTTGCGGGAGGTGGTGGCCCGCCATCCTCTGCGCGAGCCGGCCTACGTCCTGCTCATGCGGGCGCTGTACGAGCGCGGGGACAACGCGGGGGCGCTGGCGGTGTACGACGAGATTCGCACAACGCTGACCACGGAGTTGGGTGTCGGCCCCGGGGGCAATCTCGAGGAGTTGCGCCGTTCCATCGTCACGGCCATGTCGCGCCCCGGTTCGGCGCGGGCCGCCGCACGGGTTGGCGGACCTGACCGGGTGCGCCCGCAAGCGGGCGTGGCGGTCGGCGCGGCTGCGGAGCCGGTGGCTCAGCTCAACTCGGTGGATCACCTACCCCGAGCTGTCACCGACTTCGTCGGGCGAGCGGACGTGGTGACGCGGGTTCTCACCGAGACCCGCCGGGTCGAGGAGCGGGTGCCGGCCGTACACATCATCGACGGCATGGCGGGCAGCGGGAAGACGGCCCTCGCCGTGCACCTCGCCCGTCGGCTGTCCGACTGGTACCCGGACGCCGCGTTGTTCATCGACCTGGGCGGGCACGGTGACAAGAACCGGATCGAGCCGGCGGGCGCGTTGTTCACCCTGCTTCGACAACTCGGGGTGCCGGCTGACCGGGTCCCGGTGGAGTTCGACGACAGAGTGGAGTTGTGGCGACAGGAGTTGGCCCGCCGCCGGGCAGTGGTGATTCTCGACAACGCGGCGAGCAGCGAGCAGATCATGCCCCTGTTGCCGGCGGAGCCGACCACCGTCGTGTTGGTCACCTCGCGACGACGGTTGTCCCACCCGGATGCCGGGCCGTCGCGGACGCTGCCGGTGATGAGCCCGCAGGAGAGCGTGGATCTGCTCCGTCTGAGCGTCGGTCGGGACCGGGTCGATGCCGAGCCGGGTGCCGCCGCCGAGGTGGTACGCCGCTGCGGGTATCTCCCACTGGCGATTCGGTTGGCCGGGGCCAGACTGGCGCATCGGCGCGGCTGGCGGTTGGCGGACCTGGTCGAGCAGATGGCTGCCGATGCTCCGGTGCTGCACCATCTCGCGCAGGAGGAGAGCACTGTCACCGGGGCCTTCGCTGCCTCCTATGAACCCCTTGCGCCCCCGACCAAGCGGGTGTTCCGATTCCTGGGCCTGTACCCCGGCAGCCGCTTCGGCGCGCCGGCGGTCGCCGCACTGACCGGCTTGACGATCGCGGAAGCTCGCGCGGCGCTCGACGACCTCGTCGACCGGAACCTGGTCGAGGACCTGGACTCGACGCGATACCGACTGCACGACCTCATGCGGCAGTACTCGATCGACCTGTGCCTGGGCACCGACTCCCCGAACGACCGCCGACGTGGGCTGGCGCGACTGCTCGACTTCGTGCTGGAGGTCGTCCTGAAGGTCGCCGACCTGCTGGAGCCGGGCGTCATCAGATCCCAGGTGACGCACGTCCCGACCGGACAGCGCGAACTCGTCAGGGCCATCGGGGAGCCGACGGTGGACTGGCTCGAGGCCGAGCGGACGGACCTGGTGACGATGGTGTTGTCGGCACGCGAGTCGGGCTTCCACCAGCAGTGTTGGCAACTCGCCCGCGCTCTCTGGCGCTTCTGCTACATCCGCGGTTACTTCGAGGACATCATCCTCACCCATCGTCACGGGCTGGAGGCGGCGGAGGCCGCCGGTGACGTCGACGCGCTCGCCCTGATGAACAACTACCTGGCATCCGCCTACGTGCGCACCGGGAACAAACAGGGGGCACTGGACCATTTGACCCGCTCGGTCGAACTCTCCCGCAACTCGCGGGACCGGCTGAACCCGGCCCGGTACCGCGCGAACCTCGCGGCTGTCTACTGGTGGAGCGGTCACCTGTCCGAGTCGGTGGAGCTCGGCTTCGCGTGTCTGCGTGACCACAAGGTGTACGGGAATGTCGGCGGCTCCATTCTGCTGCCGAACCTCGGTCTGGCGCTCTCGGCCCTGGGCCGTTACGAGGAGGCACTGCGGATGCACCGCCTGCACCTGGCCTGGGCCCGGACCAACTCCGACGAGTTCCACACACTCAACGCTCTCAGCCACATCGGCGCCGTACGCCTCCGAATGGGTGACCTTCCGCAGGCGATCCGCATTCTCCTGGCCTCCCTGGCCCTCCGCGATCGGACCGGCCACCGGTACGCGGAGGCCGAGGTGCGCAACGACCTCGGGCTTGCCTATCGCGCTCTGGGTCGTCTCGTGGAGGCCCAGCAGGAGCATGAGTTGGCGCGGAAGCTGTCGATCGGTTCGGGGGAGCGACACGTCGAGGCGGCCGCGCTCAACGAACTCGGCCGCACCCTGCTGGCGCAGGGGCGGGGCGGCGAGGCGTTCGAGGTGCACCAGGAGGCGTTGCGGCTGGCCACTCGGATCGCGCATCCGCACGAGCAGGGTCGGGCGTTGGCCGGGCTCGCCGAACACTTCGCCCGCACCGACCCGACGGAGGCGCGGCGGCACTGGGAACGGGCGTTGGCCATCTTCCGGCGGATGGGCGTGCCGGAGCGCTTCGAAGCCGAACGTCGCCTCGCCGAGTTGACCGGGGCGGCAGTGGTCGCAAAGCGCTGACCAGCCCGAATGGCGCTTATCGATTTCTTATCGGCAGGCCCGGTAACTTACCGGCCGTATCGACGAACGGGGGAGGTTCTGCCCCCTGGGCAGAACCGGGTCGTCGACACACCCGCCGCCGGGTTCCCCCAGCGACCGCGGTGAGCGGGTTGGGAAGGGAGGAGCGGCGTCAGGCCGTCGTACCGACAGCACCCGGTGCGGCAGGCACCGTGGCGCCGCTCCTTCCGAACACCGTCGTACCGCACCGATAGGCTCACGACCGTGACCGAACCCGCGCAGCTCAGCCACGTCGACCGCGCCGGCGCGGCCCGCATGGTCGACGTCTCCGCCAAGGCGGTGACGGGCCGGTTGGCCGTCGCGGCCGGCCGTTTGCGGACCACACCAGAGGTCATCGACCTGTTGCACCGCGACGGGCTGCCCAAGGGCGACGCGCTGGCGGTCGGGCGGCTGGCCGGGATCATGGGGGCCAAGCGCACCCCTGACCTGATCCCGCTCTGTCACCCGATCGCCCTGCACGGCGTCACCGTCGACCTGCGGCTGACCGCCGACACGGTGGAGATCACGGCCACCGCTCGCACGGCGGACCGGACGGGCGTGGAGATGGAGGCGTTGACCGCCGTCGCCGTCGCCGGTCTCGCCCTGGTCGACATGGTCAAGGCCGTCGACCCGGCGGCCTCGGTGGAAGCGGTCCGGGTGCTGCGCAAGGAGGGCGGCAAGACCGGCGAGTGGGTTCGTCCGGAGGATCGGCAGTGATCCGGGCCCGGGTGATCGTCGCCTCCAACCGGGCCGCGGCAGGTGTCTACGCCGACACCAGCGGGCCACTGCTCGTCGCCGGCCTGCGCGAGCTGGGCTGTCAGGTCGACGACCCGGTGGTGGTGCCCGACGGTGACCCGGTCGGCGAAGCCCTGCGCGCCGCCCGCGCCGACGCTGTCGACGTGGTGCTGACGAGCGGTGGCACCGGAGTGACCCCGTCGGACCTGACACCGGACGTGACCCGGGCTCTGTTGGACTACGAGATCCCCGGCATCGCCGAGGCGATCCGCGCGCACAGTCGTGACCGGGTGCCGACGTCGGTGTTGTCCCGGGGCCTGGCCGGGGTCGCCGGCCGGATGCTCGTGGTCAATCTGCCCGGCTCGACCGGTGGTGCCCGGGACGGTCTGGCGGTTCTCGGGCCGATCCTCGGGCACACTGTCGACCAGCTCCGCGGCGGGGACCACTGATCAACCACGGCTGGGCCTCGCACCAAGTGCACGCCAGGCCCGGGCGGGCGTCGGTCCGTGCCGATAGGCTCGGTCGGTGAGCACGGAAACCGCACCCACCGCGGATCGGGTTGCCGCACCGCCTCCAGCCGGGTGGGAGGAGGCACGGTCGCGGGTCTACGCGGTCGGCCTCGCCGCCGCGCTGCCCGCCGCCGCCCGACCACTTGTCGACATCGACGGGTCGACCCTGGCCGAGCCGCTGACCACCCGCACCGACCTGCCCGCGTTCCCGACCTCGAGCGTGGACGGCTGGGCGGTGCGCGGCCGTGGTCCGTGGCGGGTCGTCGGCCGGGTCCTGGCCGGCAGCACCCCCGCGCCGCTCACCGAGGACGACACCACCGTCGAGATCGCCACCGGTGCGATGGTGCCCGAGGGCGCGACGGCCGTGCTGCGGGTGGAAGAGTCGACGAGTGCCGACGGCCTGGTTCGCGGCGTCCCACGGGAGACGCCCGAGTGGCGGAAACCCGGCGAGGAGGCGTACGCCGATGAGGAGCTGGTGCCGGCCGGCACGCCTGTCGACCCGGCGGTGATCGGTCTGGCCGCCGCCTGCGGGCACGACACGCTGCGGGTTCGGCGGGCGCCACGGGCGGCGCTGCTGGTCTTCGGCGACGAGCTGTTGACGGCCGGTCCGCCCGCGGCCGGTCGCATCCGTGACGCGCTGGGCCCCGCGGTGCCGGCGTGGTTGCGACGGTACGGCTGCCAGGTCCGCCCATCGGACGTGGTCGGCCCGGTGGCCGACACGCTGCCCGCGCACGTGGCGGCCCTGCGCTCGGCCCTCGCCAACGCCGACCTCATCTGCACCACCGGCGGCACGATGAACGGCCCGGTCGACCACCTGCACCCGACCCTGGAGGCGCTCGGCGCCGACTACGTGGTCAACACGGTGGCGGTCCGTCCTGGCTTCCCGATGCTGCTGGCCCGGCTCACCGGCCCGGACGGGCGGGCCCGGTTCGTGGCCGGGCTGCCGGGCAACCCGCAGTCCGCAATCGTCGCGCTGGTGTCGTTGGTCGCGCCGCTGCTCGCCGGCCTTCAGGGTCGTCCGATGCCGGTGCTGCCGAAGGTCACGTTGGCCGAGGCGGTGCCGGGTCGCGGCGACCACACCCACCTGGCGTTGGTCCGACTGGATCGGGCCGCCGGCGTCGCGTCCCCGGTTCGCCACGTCGGCTCGGCGATGCTGCGGGGCCTGGCCGGCGCGGACGGGTTCGCGGTCATTCGACCCGGCACCAGCGGCGAGCCGGGCGACCGGGTGCCGATGGTGCCCCTGCCGTTGTTTCCCGGGGAGCGTGCGTCGTGACGGCACCAACGATCACCTTCGGCGAGGTCACCGACCAGCCGCTCGACCTCGCCACGCACGAGGCGGCGGTCGCCGACCGCCGGGCTGGTGCCGTGGTGTCCTTCCAGGGTGTGGTCCGCGACCACGACCACGGTCGTCAGGTCACCAGCCTGGAGTACGAGGGGCACCCGAGCGCCGCGCAGGTGCTGCGCGAGGTGGCCGCCGAGATCGCCGCGGAGCCCGACGTCTACGCGGTGGCGGTCTCGCACCGGGTCGGTCCGCTGGCGATCGGCGACGTGGCGCTCGTCGCCGCGGTGAGCACCGCGCACCGGGCGGCGGCCTTCGCGGCCTGCGCCCGGCTCGTCGACGAGGTCAAGGCGCGACTGCCGATCTGGAAGCGGCAGGTCTTCACCGACGGCACCGAAGAGTGGGTCAACTGCCCCTGACCGCTCAGCGGTGGCCGTTGACCACCACGGCCCTGGCCAGCCGGTCGCCGTAGAACGCCGGCTCCGCGCCTGGGCGCCACGGCAGCGCGGCCACCAGCAAGATCAGCGCGAGCGCCAGTGAGTTCTCCATGAGTGCTCCGAAGAGACCATCCTGGTAGTGCGACATCTCCGGCAGTTGGTGCTCGTAGGGCCAGATCGGAGAGATCAGGAAGAGCAGGTAGAGCCCGATCGCGGCGACGCCGTGGCGGAGCCCGGTAAGCGTCGGGTACCAGATCGGCGGGCGGAGCCCGTTGACCCCGGGTAGCCCGCCGAAGGCCGGCCCCGAGCCGGTGCGCTGCGGCATCCCCCGGCTCGCCTCACGGCGGCGCACGGCGGCGTCGGCCAACACGATGATCGCCGGGATCACCCAGACCAGGTGGTGCGTCCAGGAGATCGGGCTGATCACGTTCGCGGTGAGACCGACGAGCGTGAAGGCGGTCAGCTCGTCACCGTCGGCGCGGGAACTGGCCGCGCGGGACAGGCCCAGCGCCAGGACCAGCACCGAGAAGGCGAGCCAGAGCAGCCCCGGGGTCTCGATCGAGTCGTACAGCCGGGCCAGCAGGCCGGCGAGCGACTGGTTGGGGGTCATGTCCGCCGCGCCGACCCGTTCGGTCTGCCACAGCACGCTGCCGAAGTAGGTCCGTGACTCGTCACCGACGATCGCGAAGGTCCCCACCGTCACGCCGATCGTGGTGCCGATGGCGGTGGCCGCCACCCGCCACTGACGGGTGATCAGCAGGTAGGCGATGAACAGCGCAGGGGTCAGCTTGACCGCGGTGGCGAGGCCGATGCCGGCGCCGGCCCAGGCCCCGCCGTAGAGAAAGCGCAGCAGTGGGCCGTCGGTGGCCGCGTAGTGGGTGCCCCGGCGGGACCGCCAGCGAAGACCGATGAGGTCCGCCATGATCAGGGCGAACAGCAGGATGTTGACCTGACCGTAGCCGAGCGTCTCCCGACCCGGCTCGATGGCGACCGCGAGCGGCACCGCCAGGGCCACCGTGAACCACAGTGGCCACCCCAGTCGGTCCACGATGGGTCGGAGCAGCCCGGCCAGCACCAGCGCCAACGCGGCGATGCTTGCGGCCGCGTTGACCAGGCCGGCGACGCCGATCGGCAGCTGCGCCATCGGCAGCATCACCAGCCCGGCGAAGGGTGGGTAGGTGAACCCGAGTGTGGTTTCGGGCGCGATGAACTCGTAGAGCTCGTGACCGCTCGCCCACCACACCACGGCGCCGTGGTAGATCTTCATGTCGAAGAAGTTGTACGGCCGCCCGAAGGTGCCGATGGCAAGCCATGCGGCATAGGCGACGGCGGCCACGATGGCGCCCCGTACGACGTTCCTACGATCGATCCCGCGAGTCACGCGGTCGATGCCGCGTGACACACGTTGGATTGGGGCGAGGCGGTCCGCCCGTCTACCGACAGCCGTCGGCATGGCGTGGCCACCCCCGTACCAAGGTCGTCCTACCCGTCCAGGTCCTGCACGGAGCCTAGAACGGCGCCTCACGTCAGTGCCTCCCGCGTTATGCGACCGTGTCCGATCCCACACATGTTTTTGACATTTCCACCGCGTTAACGCCTACCGGGTGGTTCAGGTAATTCGTCGCCTTAGCGGGGGGTGGGGGTGGGATACAGACGGATCGACGCAGGTCAGCCGGGGAGTCGACGTGCGGTGGAGGCGGAGCGGACGGCGATCCGGGCCTCGCGTCGGGCGGTTCGGACGGCGCGTTGCATGGAACGTCGAGAGTGGCCGATGCGATGGCCCGTCCGCCACCGCAGACCCGGCTTGCCGCCGGTGTCCGCCGCGGCGAGCAGCAGACCACCGAGGAGCCCGAGGTTCTTCAGGGCGTGGATCTGGTTGTTGTTCTTGGCGATCGGGTCGTCGTTGTTCCAGAAGGGATGCCCGGCGATGGTCACCGGAACCAGGGTGCCGGCCAGCACCAGCGCGGCGGGCCGGCTGAGCCGCCCGGTGGCCAGCATCAGACCCGCGCCGACCTGCACCGCCGCGTTGAGTCGGATCAGCGTCTCGGTCTCCGTGGGGAAGTTCGGGTGCGCCTTCTTCAGCATTGGTGCGACCTTGTCGGTCACCGGTTTGGCGGCCACCGTGAGCCGACCGGGATTGCGGAGGTTGCGATACCCGCTGACCACGAAGATGCCGCTCAACATGGCGCGGGCGAGGGAGCGTACGGGCGTCATGGATCAGTCATACCCCTTCGCGACGTTTGCTACCCCGGCAACCGCCGGATCGGATCGGTACGTGTACACGTACGCCACGCCGAATCGAGCGACAGGCACGGATGGACGGGCGGTGGCGAGTAACGTCGCGCGGGTGACGACGCTGCGGCTCCGACCCGAGGACCCGGCTGACGCCGGCCCGGTCCGCCGCGTGCTGGGCGCCGCGTTCGCCCGCCCGGACGTGGCGACGCCGCCGGAGGTCCGCCTGGTCGAGGAGCTGCGCGACACCACCGCCTGGTTACCGGAGCTGGCCATGGTCGCCGAGTACGGCGGTGAGGTCGTCGGTTACGCGTTGCTGACCCGGGTGCGGCTGCGGCCGGAGCGAGGCACCGACCTGCCCGTCCTGGCACTCGGCCCGGTGGCGGTAGCGCCGCACCGGCAGCGTGTCGGCCACGGCACGGCCGTCGTGCAGGCCGCCCTGGACGCCTCCACCGAGCTCGGCGAACGGCTCGTCGTCGTCCTCGGCGCCCCGGCCTTCTACCGCCGCTTCGGGTTCGGCCCGGCGAGTGAGCTGGGCCTGACCGGCCCGTGGGCCGGCCTCGGTGAGCCCTGGCAGGCGTTGGTGCTGCCACCCTCCACCAGTGCGGAGGGCCCCCCGCCCCGCGGTGAGGTGCTCTTTCCGGCGCCCTGGTCGAAGGTCTGACCGGGCGGCGCGCTCGTCGGCGGTCAGGCCGGCTGCGTCCGCAGGTACCGGCCGAAGTGCGGGACCGTGAAGGCCACGGTGCCCCGCTCGCCGGAATAGATCAGCCCCTTCTTGATCAGCGCGTCGCGGGCTGGGGACAGGCTTGCCGGCTTGCGGCCCAGCGCTCGGGCGATCTCCGCGGTGGGCACCGCGGCGTCCATGTCGTCGCGGACCACCGCGCCAGCCTCGCCCTCGACCGCCGACATCATCGCCATCGCCCGCATGTACTCGCGTTCGGCGGGAGTGGCCCGTTCGAACCGGGAGCCGAAGAACCCGACGGCCAGCTCGGCCTCCGCCTCGGGCGCGGCCACCCGCACGTCGGCGGCGGTGATCGGCGAGCGCGGCGCGTGATCCCAGGTCGCCTTGCCGTACGCCTGGACGAAGTAGGGATAGCCGCCGGACTTCTCGTAGAGCAGGTCGAGGGCCTTCTGCTCGTACTCGACCTCCTCGCGCTCGGCGGGCGCGCAGAGCGCCCGGTCGGCGGCGATCCGGTCGAGCCGGTCGATGCGTTGGTAGCGGAACAGCCGTTCGGAGTACGACTTGGCGGCGCTGAGCACGGCCGGCAGGTGCGGAAGGCCGGCGCCGACGACGATCAGCGGCGCGCCGAGCTGGGACAGCTCGTGGCAGGCGGCGCAGAGCGCTGACACGTCCTCCGGCCCGAGATCCTGCATCTCGTCGATGAAGATGGCGATGCCGGTGCCGACGTCGCTCGCCACGGCGGCCGCGTCACTGAACAGCTCGACCAGGTCGATCTCGATGTCGCCGGAGTCGGCCCGACCGCTTGCGGCCGGCACGTCGATGCCGGGCTGCCACCGGTCACGCAGCTTCGTGGCGGCACCGGCCCGACCGGTCGGGTTGGAACGCTGGGCGAACGCCTTGAGGACGCCGAGGAACGCGTCGATCCGGTCCGGTGCGCGGTGCCGGGGGGCGAGCTCCCGGACCGCCATGTGCAGCGCGGCGGCGACCGGGCGACGCAACGACTGGTCCGGTCGAGCCTCGATCTTGCCGCTGCCCCAGAGTCGGTTGATCGCCTGCGACCGGAGGGTGTTGAGCAGCACCGTCTTGCCGACGCCACGCAGCCCGGTGAGCATCAGGCTGCGCTCGGGTCGACCTCGGGCGATGCGTTCGAGCACGATGTCGAAGACATCCAGCTCCCGCCCCCGCCCGGCAAGTTCGGGCGGACGCTGACCGGCGCCCGGCGCGTACGGATTGCGGACCGGATCCACGCATCGCAGATTATCGGGCCATCTAGCGGCGGGGCTAGACATGGATAGATGGGGCTACCGGCGTGTCGGGGCCGTCGACAACAAACTAGGGCTGTCTAGCGTCCACGCTAGACAGCCCTAGTTTTGGTAATCGGATCGGCTCGGGCTACCGCTTCTTCAAACAGAGCACGTAGTCGAAGAGGTCGACCGAGTTGTCGTGCACGTAGTTCGCGGTCGCCTGCGGCGCGAGCGTCTCGCACCGATCGCCGTCCGTGGTCGCCGGTATCCGCAGCAGCACCTGATAGGTGTTCGGGCCGCACGGCACCTTGCGGAGCTGCGCGTCGTCCTCACTGCCGTCGTTCACCACGCAGTCACCCCGCGCGAACTCCTCGTCCGGGGTGGGTGCGGACGACGTCGGGGCGTCGCTGGGCAGAGCGGGGGGGACGACCGGAACACTCGTCGGCGGGGTACGCGCGGCGTCGCTGCCCGCGTCAGCGACCTTCCAGACCGCCCAGCCGGCCAGGCCGAGGCACGGGCAGAGCACGAGCAGCACCACCACCGTGATGATCAGGGCGACGTTGCGGCCGGTCTTCTTCGCCGCCACCGGGGGCGGTGGCCCGTACCCACCGGGAGGCTGCTGCCCCCACGGCCCGGCCGGCTGACCCGGAACCGGCGCGGGCGGTGGGTAACCCGGCCCCGCCATGGGCGGCGTCGGGCCGGCCGGTGGGAACGGCCCGGGTGGTGGGTAGCCGGGGCCGGAGGTGGGCGGCGGCGCCCACATCGGGGCGGTCGGCGGCTCCGGGTTCGTGGGCGACTCCGCGTTCGTGGGCGACTGCGGGACGGTGGGCGGCTCCGGGTTGGTGGGCTGCGGCGCCCACATGGGGGCCGTCGGCGGCTCCGAGCCGGTCGACGGCGGACCCCACTGCTGCCGGGTCGGATCCTCCGCGGGCGGCGGGGCGCTCCACTGGGGCAGGGTCGGATCGACAGGCGGTGAGCTGTCAGGCCCGGAGGGCGGGCGGTGGTACGGGTCGTCCGGCTGATCGGAACCCGCAGGTCCGTAGGTCGTCATGTCATCCCCGGGGGTGGGTGGTTTCAGCGTTGCTTGAGGCAGAGGACGAAGTCGAGAGTGTCCAGCTCACTGTCGAAGAAATACCAGTTGGTGTAGCCCTCGACCTTGCCGCACTTGGCCTCGGCGTCCCGCTCGCCGCTGGTCGGGCCGTCGATCCGGCTCAGCACCTCGTACGACTTCGCGGTACAGCCGCTGATCAGCAGCTTTGGTTTGCCGCCGGCAGCTCCGTCGTTGCGGACACACTGGCCGACCTTCGCGAACCGGGGATCGGCCGACGACTCCGGTGCGGCGGCGCTCGGCGCGGGCTCGATTGCGTCCGCGCTGGGCTCACCGGCGACGGCCGAACTGCTCGGCGCGGCTGTCGGCGCCGCGTCGCCCTGCCCGCGGCGGAACCAGAACGCCCCGGCGATGGCCACTCCCAACAACACGACGGCCAGTACCGCTACAAGTGGACCCCGGCCGCGCCGAGGCGGTGACGGATCCTCGCCGTACGGGTCGTCGGGTCGGTACGGCTGCCCGACGTACGGGGGCGGCTGGTACGCGCCGCCGTAGGGCGTGCGGGGGTCGTGGCCGTAGGGCGTGTCCGTCCCACCGCCGTAGGGCGCACCAGCATAGGGCGGGTTGGGTGGCCCGCCGTACGGCCCGGACTGTCCCTGCGACGCGGACGGGTACGACGGAACCGTTGGAGGGTAGGGCTGTTGCGCTTGGCGACCGGGCGTCTCGTCGGGTCGCTGCCCACGCCACGGCCCGGGGTGGTCGCCCCCCGGCTGTCCGTAGTTCGTCATGCCGCCCTCCTGCACGAGTGGTGAGAGGCCGGCCACCAAAGCGGGACGCGGACTCCGAGGTCACCGTAGCGTGGTCTCCCTGATGAGCTCACCTTCACCGAGCGCCACGGCCCTCGCCGGCCGTCGCGTCAGCACCACTCCGACCTTGATCTGGACCGCGTTGATCGTGGTCTACCTGCTCTGGGGTTCGACGTATCTGGCCATCCGGATCGCCGTGGAGACGCTGCCTCCGCTGCTGTCGGCCGCACTCCGGTTCGCCGTGGCCGGTCTGGTGCTGGCGGTGGTGCTGCGACTGCGCAGAGGTCCCGGAGCGCTACGGGTGGACCGACGGCAACTCGGCTCGGCCGCGTTGGTCGGGGTTCTTCTGCTCGCCGCCGGCAACGGCCTGGTGGTGATCGCCGAATCGGGGCCGTCGGGAGAGGCGGTGCCGTCCGGCATCGCCGCCCTGCTGGTGGCCACGGTGCCGCTGCTGGTGGTGCTGTTGCGCTCGGCCACCGGGGACCGGCCGCCGGTCTGGACGTTCGCCGGGGTCACGGTGGGCTTCGCCGGTCTCGTCCTGCTGGTGCTGCCGAGCGGGAGTTCGGCCGCGGTGCCGCTGCTCGGGGCGTTGACCGTGGTGGCGGCGGCCACCTCCTGGTCGGTCGGGTCGTTTCTGTCCGGACGGATCCGGATGCCCGCCGACCCCTTCGTGGCCACGGTGTACGAGATGATGGCCGGCGCGCTGGTGCTTGCGGTCGTCGCCACCGGTCGGGGCGAACTGTCCGACTTCCACCCGGCGGCGGTCAGTGCCCGGTCCTGGTGGGCGCTCGGCTACCTCGTGGTGGCCGGTTCACTCGTGGCCTTCACCGCGTACGTCTGGCTGCTGCACAACGCACCGATCTCGCTGGTGTCGACGTACGCCTACGTGAACCCGGCGGTCGCGGTGGTGCTCGGCGCGCTGCTGGTGGCCGAGCCGATCACCCCGCAGGTGCTGCTCGGCGGCGCCGTCATCGTCGCCGGGGTCGCCCTGGTGGTGACCACCGAACGGCCACGTCGGGCGGGCACGGGATCACGGTCGGGCACGGGATCACGGTCGGGGGCCACGTTGGGCGGCGACCGCCAGTAACGTCCGGCCCATGTCGGCTGCCGCGCTGGTGTCGATCGCGCTGCTCGGCGCGCTTGTCGGCCTCGTCGTACCCCTGGTGTCCCGGCGCTTCGTCACCGCGGACGCCGGGCCCGGGGCGTTTCCGGGGCCGCCGACGCTCCGACGGCCCTGGGTCGGCCCGGCGGTGGCGGCCGGCGTCTTCGTCGGCCTTGCCGTCGCCGTGGGGAACAATCCGGCGCTGCCGGTCTTCCTCGCGGTCGCGGCGGTCGGTCTGGTGCTGGTCCGGGTCGACCTGGCCTGCCTGCGGCTGCCCGACCCGCTGGTGCTCGTCGCCGGGTTGCTGGCCCTCGGCGGGCTGACCATCGCGGCGCTGCTGTCCGGCACCCCCGGCCGGCTGCTCGGCGCGCTTGGAGGTGCGACCGTCGCAGGTGCGGCGCACGTGCTGCTGGCCCTGCTGCCCGGCTCACGACTGGGCTTCGGGGACGTGAAGCTCGCAGTCGTCCTCGGCCTGCCCCTCGGCTGGCTCGGCCGGGATGCCCTGCTCACCGGGCTGCTCCTGCCGCACGTGCTGCACGGTGGTCTGGTGCTCGCACTCCTCGCCGCACGACGGATCCGTCGACACACCCTGCTACCGCTCGGCCCGGCCCTGCTGGGAGGCACCTGGCTAGCCGTCCTCCTAACCTGACCACCCCCCCCCCGCCCCGCCCCCGCCCCGCCTCGCCCCGCCCCCGCCTACGTCGATCTTGCAGTTTCTGTGCCGACATAAGGTGCATCTCACGCAGAACGGCAACCGAAAGTGCAAGATCGTCGGCGGCGGCGGCGGCGGCGGGGGCGGCGGCGGCGGGGGCGGCGGGGCCGGCGGCGGGGGCCTTGGCGGGTGGGGGTGCTCAGATCAGGCGGAGTTGGCGGTCCTTGGGGCGGCGGGGTTCGGCTTCGCCGAAGCGTTCGAAGAGGCCCGGGTCGATGGTGTTGAGGAACGGCGAGGGGGCGCAGTCGCGCTCGGTGCCGTGACGGGTGCGGCGGCCGGCGTGACTGACGTACAGCCGGTCCTGGGCCCGGGTCAGGCCGACGAAGAAGAGCCGGCGCTCCTCGGCGATGGCGTCCTCGTCCGGTGTCGAGCCCGGCCAGCGCAGCGGCAGCAGCCCGTCCTCGACGCCGACCAGGAAGACCACCGGGAACTCCAGGCCCTTCGCGGCGTGCAGGGTGAGCAGTGTGACCGCCTCGGCGCGCGGGTCGAGCGCGTCCACCTCCGCGCCGGTGGCCAGCTGCGACAGGAAGGTCTCCAGATCGTCGCCGCAGCGCCTGGCCAGCGGGGTCAGCAGGTCCACGGCCGAGCGGACGTCCTCCGGACGGACCGTGCTGGCCGCGCCGTCCAGGGTGGGCACGGCGAACCGCTCCGCGACCACCTGACCGGCCAGCCGGACCCGGGCGGCCAGCGCGCCGTCCAGACCGTCGGCGTGCCGTAGTTCGCGGGCGATCGCCGCCACCCCGGGCCGATCCCGCAGCCGGTCGTGGGAACGCTTCTGCACCGGGATGTTCGCCCTGGCCAGGGCGTCCACAATTGGGGCGGCCTGCGCGTCGGTGCGGTACAGGACGGCGATGTCGGCGAACGACAGCGAGGTGGTCCGGCCGTCGATGCGGCCGGAGTCCAATGAGCGGTGCGACAGCCCGCCGACCAGGTCGTCGACGGTACGCACCACGAAGTCGGCCTCCTCGGCCACCGACGCCGCCGGGTAGCGCCCGACCAGCGGAGCCTCCGGGTCGAGCCGGGCCGGGTCCAGCCGCCGACCCCGGACCAGCGAGGACGGCGCGATGGCCTGCACGGCGGCGGCCAGGATCGGAGCCGACGAGCGGTAGTTGCGGTTGAGCCGGACCAGTCGGGCGTCGGTGAAATCCTCGGAGAAGCGCAGGAAGTAGCCGACGTCGGCACCCCGGAACGAGTAGATCGCCTGGTCCGGGTCGCCGATCGCGCAGAGGTTGCCGTTGGCAGGGCTGAGCAGCCGCAGCAGCTCGTACTGCACCTCGTCGACGTCCTGGTACTCGTCGACGAAGATCCACCGCCAGCGGTCCCGGTACCGCTCGACCAACTTCCGGTCGGCCCGGAGCAGCTCCACCGGCAGGGTGACCAGCTCGTCCAGGTCGACCAGATCCTGCTTGCGCAGCAGCGACGTGTAGGCGGCACCGTCGTCGCCGGCCTCGGTGCGGGCCGCCGCCCGCTCGGCGTCGTCGGCGATCCGGAAGCCGGCCGGTAGGCCCGCCGCGTCGGCGTTCTCCCGCAGGATCGTCAACCCCAACGCGTGGAAGGTGCCCACCGTGACGTCCTCGGCGACCGGGCCGAGCAGGCCGTCGAGGCGGTGCCGCAGCTCCTCGGCGGCCCGACGGGTGAACGTGATCGCGAGGCAGTGCTCGGGGAAGACGTTCAGCTCCGCGCAGAGGTACGCGATCCGGTGGGTGAGCGTCCTGGTCTTGCCGGTGCCCGGACCGGCCACGATGAGCAGCGGCCCCCCGGGTGCCGAGGCGGCCACCCGCTGCATGGCGTCCAGTCGGTCCAGCAGGCCGGTGCCGACCTCCTCCATGCCGGCGAGCATCGGCTCGAACGGTTCGTGCGGAGACGGCTGTGGCGCGATCGGTGGCGCGGGCGCCGGGACCGGCTTCCGCTTCTGCTCCGCCTTCGCCGCCGGGCGCTTGGCCGCGCCTCGGGGAGCCGGCTCCGTGGGCTGTCGCTGCGCCGGCACGGGTACGTCGAACAGCGTCTCCTGTGTGCCCAGCTCGGCCGGGTCGAAGAGCGTGATCACGCCGTACTCGCCGTCGTAACCGGGCACCCGGCGGACGTCGCCGCGCCGCAGCCGGCTGATGCCCTCCGCGAGCAGCTCACCACCGGCCTGCGCGATCTCGGTCAGCGGTGTCGTGGTCAGGATCTCCAGCTCGGGGCCGAGCGCGCCCAGTAGCTCGTTGAACCGCCCCTCGACCTTCTTCGATCGGGCACCCACCTTGTTGATCTCGCCGAGGATCTCGGCCAGCGGCACCAGATGGGTGACGTCGCGGGCGTGCGCCGGCCGGTGCCCGTCCGGCCGGTCGGCCAACTCCTCGATCCGGCTGAGCACACCCACGGTCAGGGGTTTCCCGCACTCGGGGCAGCGCCCGCCGGCGGCCCGGGTGCGCTCCGGAGACCAGTTGACCCCACACAGCCGGTGACCGTCCGCGTGGTACTTGCCCTCCTCCGGGAAGAACTCGACAGTGCCGGCCAGGCCGTCACCGGTACGCAGCGCCTCCCGAACGGCGAAGTAGTCCCGTTCGGCGGTCAGCACCGTCGCCTCCCGGCCGAGCGCGGGCGGCGAGTGTGCGTCCGAGTTGGACACCAGTTGGTAGCCGTCCAGGCTGCCGACCCGCCAGTTCATCGCCGTGTCGGAGGAGAGGCCGGTCTCCACGGCGAAGATGTGCTCGGCCAGGTCGGCGTAGCAGTCCGCGATGGCGTCGAAACCGGACTTCGAGCCAAGCGCGGAGAACCACGGCGTCCAGATGTGCGCCGGCACCAGGTAGCCGTCCGGGCTGGCCTCCAGGGTGATCTCCAGCAGGTCGCGGGAGTCCAGTCCGAGGATCGGTCGGCCGTCGGAGCCCAGGTTGCCGATCCGGCCGAGCGCGGTGTTGAACCGGGCCACCGCGTCCAGATCGGGCAGGTAGATCAGGTGGTGCACCTTGCGGGTCCGGTCGTCCCGCTTGTAGATGGTGGAGATCTCCACGCTCAGCATGAAACGGACCGGGTCCGCGTCCGCCGTATGGGCGAGCCGGGGTGGCAGCCGACGGGCGATGTCCCGTTCCGCCTCCGGGGCGAGCCGGTAGAGCCCCGGCTCGGCCGGGCGCAGCGTCTCCCGCAGGTGGTCGTACCAGGCGGGGTGGGTGAAGTCGCCGGTGCCGAGCAGGCCGATGCCCTTACGTCGGGCCCACCACGCGAGGTTCGGCAGGGTGAGGTCACGGCTGCACGCGCGCGAGTACTTCGAGTGGATGTGCAGGTCCGCGACGAATGGCGGTAGGCCACCGGGGGGTACGGCGCTGAACGGGGGCACGCCGCATCCTGTCACGCCCGCCGCGCCGGCCACCCGCCGCCACGCGCGGACGTGACCTCCGCTATGCCGAGCGCAGCTCGACCAGACTGATCTGCGGCTCCGCGCCCACCCGGACCGGCGGGCCCCAGAAACCGGCGCCGTTGGTCACGTACACCTTGGTGCCGTCGACCTCACCGAGCCCGCTGACCACCGGCTGCTCCAGCCGGACGGCCAGGTTGAACGGCACCATCTGCCCGCCGTGGGTGTGCCCGGACAGTTGCAGGTCGACGCCGTACCGGGCGGCCTCCTTGGCCGCCAGTGGCTGGTGCGCGAGCAGGACAACGGGTCGGCTCGGGTCGCGGTCACCGAGGGCGGCGGCGAAGTCCGGCCCGGCGGCGAGGCCGGTGCCCGCCCCGGTGAGGTCGTTCACACCGGCCAGGTCGAGCACACCGCCTCGGGCCTGGATCTCCTGCCGCCGGTTTTGCAGCACCCGCAGGCCGAGCCGGTCGACCTCCTGCACCCACTCCTCCACGCCGGAGTAGTACTCGTGGTTGCCGGTCACGAAGAAACTCCCGTAGCGGGAGCGCAGGTCACGCAGCGGCTCGGCGGCCGAGCCCAACTCGGCGACGGAGCCGTCGACCAGGTCACCGACGACCGCGACGATGTCCGCGTCGAGCCGGTTGATCGCGGCGACGATCCGCTCGGTGTGCGCCCGGCCGCGCAGCGGACCGAGGTGGATGTCGGAGACGGTGGCGATGCGCAGACCGTCCATGCTGCGGGGGAGTTTGGCGAGCGGGATCCGTACCCGGTCGAGCTGCGGCGGGCCGAGGGCGGTGCGGACGCCGTACCCCACGACGCCGGTGGCGGTGAGGCCGGCGAAGATGGCCGCCCCACGGGCGAGCAGCAGCCGACGGGAAGGGTCGTGGTCCGGTGTCGCGACGGCGCCGGTGGCCGGAGGCTCGGTCGGCCCGGCGGCACCGACGAGCACCGGCTCGGGCGCGGCGGTGGTGGGCTCCGCGGCGACCACCCGGCGGCGCAGCACCAGCCGGGCGACGAGCATCGGCACTTCCAGGACCACCAGCACGATCAGCAGGTAGAACATCAACGCGAGCCACAGGTAGCCCGGCCAGGCGAGCCAGTAGAGCCCGGCCTGCGTGCCGGCCATCGTGACCGGCACGAGCAGGGCCAGCACCAGAGCCGCGATCCCGCCGACGCGCCGCCAGCGACCCGGCGTGGTGGTGTCCCTGACCAGCCGCTTCCACAGGTAGAGGTGGATGAGACCGGTGACCAGCGCCAGGACGGCCACGAACCCCAGAACCGCAATCATGAGCGCGCCTCCCTCAGCCGCCCGCAAACGGGGGCAGGACATCGATCGTGGCCCCGGCCGGTAGGGGTGCCTGACGATCATGACAGGTGACGCCGTTCACGAGGAAACTCGCCACCCGCAGCACCCCGGCGAGTCGGTCGCCGTGACGCTGGGTCAGCTCGGCCGTGAGGTCGTCGAGTGACCGCCCGCCGGGGAGGGCCTCCTCGGTGCGGCCCGCGGCGGCGCGGGCACCCGCGAAGTAGCGGACGGTGAGCGGTGCCACCTGCATGGTCAGCCTCCGATCGCGGACATCGGGCGGGTCGGCTGGAGGAAGGTGGGATCGTCGATGCCGTGCCCGGCGCGCTTGCCCCACATCGCCGTTCGCCAGCGTCGGGCCAACTCGGCGTCGTCGGCGCCGGCGCGGAGCGCGGCGCGCAGATCCGACTCCTCGGTGGCGAAGAGGCAGGCGCGGACCTGACCGTCGGCGGTCAACCGGGTGCGGTCGCAGTCTCCGCAGAAGGGGCGGGTGACGCTGGCGATCACACCGACCCGGGCGGGGCCCCCGTCGACGAGCCAGGTCTCGGCCGGTGCGGCGCCGCGCTCGTCCGGGTCCGGGCTGAGGTCGAACACGGTACGCAGGGACGCCAGGATCTCCTCGGCGGTGACCATCGTGTCGCGGGCCCAACCGTGCTGGGCGTCCAACGGCATCTGCTCGATGATCCGTAGCTGGTAGTCGTGGTCGAGGGCGAAGCGGAGCAGCGCCGGGGCCTCGTCCTCGTTGACACCGCGCATCAGCACTGAATTGATCTTTACGGGATTGAGGCCGGCGGCTGCCGCTCCGGCGAGCCCGGCCAGCACCGCGTCCAGACGGGGGCGGCGGGTGAGCGTGGTGAACCGGTCCGGGTCCAGGGTGTCCAGTGAGACGTTCACCCGGGCCAGGCCGGCCGTCCGCAATGCCGGGGCCAGCCGGTCGAGGCCGATGCCGTTGGTGGTCAGCGAGACCCGGGGGCGGGGTTCGAGGGCGGCGACCGCCGTCACGATGTCGACGAGCCCGGCTCGGATCAGCGGCTCACCGCCGGTGAACCGCACCTCGGTCACACCGAGCAGCTCGATCGCCACCCGGACCAGCCGGACGATCTCCTCGTCGGTCAGCAGCTCGGGGCCGGCCAGCCAGGGCAGCCCTTCCGCAGGCATGCAGTAGGTGCAGCGCAGGTTGCACTTGTCGGTGAGGGACACGCGCAGGTCCCGGGCGACGCGGCCGTACCGGTCGACGAGGACGCCGTCGGTCCCCGGGGCGACGCTCACCTGACGACCGTAGCGCGCTCGGCCCGGCCGAGGACGGCACGGGCGGTCTGGACGACCGCATCTCGGAAGCCGGCACCGAAGAGTGCGGTGTGTACGAGAAGGAGGTGCAGCTGATGCACCGGCACCCGGGCACGCCAGCCATCCGGTAGCGGCCAACTCTCCTGGTAGGCGGCGAGCACCCGATCGAGGTGGGCGATGCCGCCGAAGAGGGCGAGCTGGGCGAGATCCGTCTCCCGGTGCCCGCCGTGCGCTGCCGGGTCGACCAGCCAGGCCCGGTCGTCGGCCCCCCACAGCACGTTGCCCGGCCACAGGTCGCCGTGGATGCGTGCGGGCGGCTCGTCGCCGCCGAGCCCGTCGAGGCGACCGATCGCCTGCTCGACGATGGTGGCATCGGCGCTGGTCAGCCCGCCAGCGTCGACCGACAGTCGTAGGTAGGGGGTGAGGCGCCGCTCGGCGAACCACGTCGACCAGCGCCCGTCGGTGGGGGTGTTGTCCTGGGGGAGCGAGCCGATGAAACCGGGCCAGGTCGCGCCGAACGCGGGTGCGCCCGCCCGGTGCAGCCCGGCCAGCTCACGGCCGAAGCGCTCCGCGGCCTCCGGCGTCGGCTCACCGGGCTCCACCCAGTCGAGCGCCAGCAGCTCCGGCAGAACCACGATCACCTCGGGTACGCCGACCACGCCCGCCTCCCGCAGCCAGCGCAGGCCGGCGGCCTCGGCGGCGAAGAAACCCTCTGGCACCTGTCGGTCGGTGCCCTCCGGCCACGACTTGGCGAAGACGGAGTGCCCGTCGTCGAGGGTGAGGCGGACGGCTGCGCAGATGTTTCCACCGGCGACCGGGGTCTCCCGGAGCCGCTGATGGGTCCGGAAGGTCGGGAGGTGTGCCGGATGTGCGCGCAGATACGCCAGGTCCATCAGCGCACGGTAACTGCTCCTTACGACAGCCAGGTGTCGCCCGCCGACATCCCCCGCTTTTCCGCCCTCGTGGATTGGGCGTGAGCAGGTAGAACACGCTCAGTAACTGTGGATAAGCCGCGTGTCGTCCACAGGGGTGGCCCGGGCCGGCGCTCCGCCCCAGGCTTTCGACATGACCTCGACCGAACGCCCGCAGCTCGCCGTCCGCTCACCCGCCGACCTGATCGCCGCTGTGCCGTACCTGCTCGGGTTCCACCCCACCGACAGCGTGGTCGCCGTGGCACTCGTCGGCCGACAGATCATCTTCGCCGCCCGTGCCGACCTGCCCGACCCGGCCGACCCGGGCGGGTTGGCCGCGCACCTGGCCGGGGTGATCCGCCGGCAGGGCGCGGAGGCCGCCACCGTGGTGGGTTACGGGCAGCCGGATCGGGTCACTCCGGCCGTGGACGCGGTGCGCGACGCGCTTGACGACACCGGCCTGCAGGTGCTCGACGCAGTGCGGGTGACCGACGGTCGCTGGTGGTCCTACCTCTGCACCGAGCCCGACTGCTGCCCTCCGGAGGGGCGCCGCTACGACCCGACGGCCAGTCGGGTGACCGCCTCGGCGGTCTTCGCCGGCCAGGTCGCGCTCCCCGATCGGGCCGCCCTGGTGGCGCAGGTGGCCCCGGTCGACGGCCCGGCCCGGGAGGCGGCTCGTGCGGCCAGCGCCCGCGCCGAGCTGAGACGTGCCGAGTTGGTCGAGCACGCGCCCGAGAGCGACCTGCTCGGCGCACGGGCGCTGCGCTCCGCCGGGGTGGCGGCGGTCCGCGCGGCCCAGCGCCGGCAACGGCGTGGGGAACGGCTGGACGACGACGAAGTGGCCTGGCTGAGCCTGCTGATGACCCATCTGCCGGTCCGGGACCACGCGTGGGAACGCACCGACGGTCGGGACGACGACATCGCCCTCTGGACCGACGTGCTGCGCCGGGCAGAGCCGGAGGTGGCCGCCGCCCCCGGTGCGCTGCTGGCGTTCGCCGCCTGGCGAGCTGGGCAGGGCGCGTTGGCGGCGGTCGCGCTCGAACGCACGCTCGACCTGCACCCCGACTACTCACTGGCCCTGCTGCTGGATGACCTGCTCCGGCGCGGCGTCCCCCCGGCGGAGCTGGACGGCTGGCCGTCGGTCGGCATGCCCGGCGTCATCCGTCCGCGCAGGAGGCGGCGACGTGACCAGCGTTGAAGGAAGCGATCATCCGCGCGGTAGTACCGCTGGTGCTACCAGAATTGCTAGGCTGGCGCACGTGACAGTGAAGCGCTCCGTGAGCCTCCCCGACGACGTCGCGGAGTGGCTCGACAGGCAGCCCAACGTCTCGTCCGCCATCACCGCGGCGGTACGGGCCCAGATGCGCGGGACGCACCTCGACGAGGTGCTGCGGCGAGCCGGCATCGAGGTGACCGAGGCGGGCAGGGCCCGGTGGCGGGAGCGCCTGGCGACCCCCATCCCGGCAGACGCGTTGGCCGAGGGACGCCGGATGTTGGGCCGCGCCGGATGAGCGAGATCGCTGCCGTGTTCGACGCGTCGGCGCTGACCGCCTATCTCGAGGGCAACGTCGCGGTGGGGGAGTTGATGCTCGAGGTCGCCGACGAGGGTCGGCAGGTGGCCGTCCCGGCGGCCTGTCTGGCGGCTGCCTACGCGAGTGTGGCCGACGAGATCGACGCCGCGCTGCTGGCCCTGATGGTGACTGCCCCGATGATCCGTCTGCTGCCGCTCGATGTTGGGGACGTGCAGGACGCCGGCAGGCTGGCCCGCGCTGTGGACGGCGACATCTCATTCGGCCATGCCGCCCGTGTGGCCCTCACTTACGAGGCGCACTACGCGACAGTGCGACCCGCAGCGGCGGCGAAGGTGCTTCCCGCCAGGTGGAGCATCCTCGACCTGGCCTGACGCCGGCACCGTCGCCGCCCCGGCTGATCAGGGTGTCGACATCGGTGGGTGGACGGCTGGCGGCGTGGTCCCCGTCCTCCGGCGGCGCCCTCCGTCGAACGATGTACGCGTTGTTCCTGTCCACGGCCGACGCGGCAGGGCAACCGCCGCCAGAAAATCGATCTCGTGGCCGTTTCCCGCACTGGTACGACATGACCCCCGAGTTGCTGCTGTCGCTGGCCGGGCTGGCGTTGATCGACAGCACCAGCATCGGCACCCTCTTCATCCCCGTCTGGTTGCTGCTCTCCCCCGGGCCGGTGAACGTTCGGCGGATCCTGGGCTACCTCGCCACCATCGCGGCGTTCTACCTCGCCGTCGGGCTGCTGCTGGTCTGGGGCGGCAGCGCGCTCGGCGAGGCGCTGGGCGGCGCACTGGACAACCGGGCTGTCCTCTGGGCGCAACTCGTCCTCGGCGTGGGAATGCTGGCGCTCAGCTTCCGTTACGACGGCAAGCGGCGTCCCCGTACCGGTGGTGTGTTGCGCTGGCGGGACCGGGCCACCGCCGGGGACTCCTCGGCCCGTTGGCTGGTCGGGCTCGCGCTGCTCGCTGCGCTTGCCGAGGTGGCGACGATGCTCCCGTACCTCGGTGCGGTGGGTCTGTTGGCCACCTCGGAGGTGGGAGCGATGACCGTGGTGGGGCTGCTCACCGGGTACTGCCTGGTCATGGTGCTGCCGGCGGTGTTGTTGCTGGGGGCCAGGGTGGCCCGCCCGCGACTGGTTGAGCCGGTGCTGGCCCGCCTGAACGCCTGGATCGTCACGAAGGCGGGCAGCGCGCTGGGCTGGATCCTCGGCATCGCCGGTTTCCTGATCGCCCGCGACGCCGCCGCACGGCTGGCCCTGTTCGACCTCATCGACCGGGTCGGTAGATGACCCGCTGCTCGCGTCAGGCGGGCTGCTCGACGGTGACCCGGTGCGGCCCGGTGTAGACGTTCATGGTCCGTCCGCGCAGGAAGCCGACGAGTGTCATGCCCGCCTCGTCGGCAAGTTCGGCGGCGAGGGTGCTCGGAGCGGACACCGCGGCGAGCAGTGGCAGCCCGGCCATCCACGCCTTCTGGGTCAGCTCGAAGCTGGCCCGACCGGAGACCAGCAGCAGGTGCCCGGCGAGTGGCAGCCGGCGTTCCCGTACGGCCCAGCCGATCACCTTGTCCACTGCGTTGTGTCGGCCTACGTCCTCCCGAAGCACCACCAGCTCACCATCGGGGGTGAACAGCCCCGCCGCGTGTAGCCCGCCAGTCCGATCGAAGCCCCGCTGAGCGGCGCGCAACCGGTCGGGCAGCTCGGCGAGGAGCGTGGCCGGCACGCGCAGCGGGTCCGCCGCGACCGGGAAGAGCGACCGGGTGCGTACCGCGTCGATGCTCGCCTTGCCGCAGACCCCGCAGGAACTGGTCGTGTAGAAGTTCCGGGACGGGTCGGCGGTCGGTTCCGGTACGTCGGGGGCGAGCACCACGTCGACCACGTTGTACGTGTTCGGCGTCTCCGCGCCGGCGCAGAGCTGCGCGGTCAGCACGTCGTCGGTCGACCGGATCAGCCCCTCCGTAAGCAGGAACCCGATGGCCAGGTCCAGATCGTCGCCGGGGGTACGCATGGTGACGGCGAGCGGCTTACGTCGGCCGGGACCGGCCAGGCCGACCCGGATCTCCAGCGGCTCCTCCACCGCGAGGGTGTCCGGTCGACGGACCGACGTACGCCCGGCGGTCGCCTCGTCCAGGTCGATCCGGAGTACACGCCGTCGATCAGTTGCCCGTCCCATTCCGCCATCCTGCACCCGAGGCCGGCACGCCCGCACATCACCGGCCGCAGGAGACCCACCCCAACCACCACCCTGGCGCGTCGATCATGAAGTTTCCCCCGCGTGTCGTCGGCGTGTCGAGCGGCAACTTCATGATCACCGGGGCGAGGGGTCGGGCCAGCAGGGTCGGAGTAGGCCGATGAGGGCCCGCGATCGGGCCGGACCGAGCACCGGCACGATTGGGCGCTGGCACGGCTACCGTGGCCGAGTGGAGACGTACGCCGCTGTGGTGCTCGCGGGTGGGGCCGCCCGACGGATGGGCGGGGTCGACAAGCCCGCGCTCCCGGTCGGCGGTCGGGCGATGCGTGACCGGGTGTTCGCCGCCGTCGCCGACGCGACGCCACGGGTGCTTGTCGGTCCGGCCGACGCCGTACCGCCGGGTGTGCGGGTCGTCCGGGAGGACCCACCCGGCGGGGGCCCGGTCGCCGCGGCGGCTGCCGGCCTTGCCCTGCTGGATCCCGACACCAGCCTGGTCGCGCTGCTCGCCGCCGATCTGCCGCTGCTCACCCGGGCCGCGATTGGGGACCTGCTCAACCACCTCGACCTGGAGACCTCCGACACCGAACCGGCCCGCGACGGCCTCGCTCCGGCGCCGTCGGCCCGCGGCGGCCCCGCCAGCGAGCGGCGACCTGACGGGGCGTGCTTCGTGGACGGGGACGGGCGGCGGCAGTCGCTCTGCGGTGTCTGGCGGGTCGCCGCACTGCGGGCGGCGGTGCACCGGCTGACGGCCGAGCGGGGTGGCAGCCTCTCCGGAGCCCCGGTCCGCGCGTTGCTTGCCGGTCTCGTCGTGCGGGAGGTGGCCTGGTCCGGCGAGGGCCCGCCGCCGTGGTTCGACTGCGACACTGACGAGGACGTACGCCGGGCGGAGGAGTGGGCGCGATGACGGTGATGGACGACTGGGTCACGGCGGTCTGCGCCGAGTTGGATCTGGATGCGGCCGGGGTGCCGGTGCCGGCGGTGCTGGACCTGGCCCGGGACGTCGCCCATCAGGTGCTGCGTCCGGGTGCGCCGGTCACCGCGTACCTCTTCGGGTTGGCGGTTGGTCGGGGCGCGGATCCGGCGGACGTCGCGGCCCGGCTCAGTGCGCTCGCCGGCAGTTGGCCGGTCGAGCTGGGCGCGGACCCTGCGGACCCGGCGGCCCCCTGACCGCCGCTGTCCGATCCCGGTCCGGGCTGATTCGACAGTTCGGCGGCGTGGGTAGGGTGATCGTGACGGACGGAGGCGATCATGACGGCTGACCACCCCTCGGCCCCGCACGGTGAGCTGCCCGGCGCTTCGACTGAGCCGGCGGAGTCGATCCTGCTCGACGAGCCCAGCACCACCGACCTGCGGGCGAAGGTGACCGAGGCGTGGCGGGAGTTCGCCCGTGCCCTCGCCGTACGGCTGCGGGAACTTCCGGTCGGCACGCACCTCGACGTGACCCTGGACCCCACCGCCTCCGGCACCGGAGACGCCGTCTATTCGATAAGCGTCGACGTGGACGCGGACCGGGTGCTGTCCGCCCGCGCGGTCGGGAACGCCACCCTGCCGGCCGGCTACCGACTGGACCGGGGCGCGGTGGCGGACATGGTCGCGCTCGGTTGGTCCCCGCCGGGGGTGGTCGCCGGCTCCGGCGGTTCCTTCGGGTTGAACGCCACGACGGCCGAGTCGACCCAGGTTGCCACGCTGCTCTCCCGCACGCTGCGGGACGTCTACGGTGCCCCGCACCCGGCCTTCCTCGTCTATCTGGTGCACGATGCCGAGGGCGAACCGCTGGCCGTGGAACCGCTCGGCACGGCGCGCAGCGAGTTCGGCCCGGACGCCGACGTCGAAGCGGACCTGGAGGAGGCGTTGGCCGAGGCGGCCGCCGCGCAGGCCGAGCGGGACGACGTGCTCGACCTGGCCGACCGGGTCCGGACGGTGGTCTCCACGATGTTGAAGTCGGACACCGACCGGTTGCAGATCGACTCGGACGGCGACATCACCATCCGGGCCGGATCGGCGATGGTCTTCGTGCGGGTACGCGACAATCCGCCCCTGGTCGACGTCTTCTCCCCGGTGCTCACCGAGGTGGAGCCGACCGAGCGGCTCTACGTGAAGCTCTCCGAGCTGACGAACCGGATGCCGATCGGCCGCCTCTACTGCGCCGACGACACGGTGTGGGCGTCCATCCCGGTGTTCGGCCGGAACTTCCAGGCGACCCATCTGATGCTCGCGGTGCAGGTGATGACCGGTCTCGCCGACGAGTTGGACGACCGTCTGCACGGCGAGTTCGGGGGCAAGCGGTTCTTCGGCGAGGGCGACAAGCCGGTCCGGCGCGACGAGTCGGAGCACCGCACCGGCATGTACCTCTGAGCCCGATCAGGCCACGTCCAGCAGGGTCTTGCCGACCGTCGCGCGCGCCTCGATGGCGGCGTGCGCGTCGGCGGCGCGTTCCAGTGGGAAACGTTGGCCGATGAGCGGTCGCAGGCGGCCGGCCGCCGCGTCCGCCAGGGCCTGTTCGGTGTACGCCCGCAACCGGGCCGGCGGCACGTCCGGGCGGACCACTGTGACCTGCCGTGCCGCGGCGGCCTCCGCCGACACCGGGGACCACTCCCCGCTCGCCAACCCGAAGCTGACCATCCGGCCGCCCGGGGGGAGCAGGTCAAAGGCGGCCCGGGCCACCGGACCACCGACCCCGTCGAGCACCACGTCGACCCCGCCGACCTCAGCGCGGACCTGCTCGGCCCACTCGGGCAGCAGGTAGTCGACCGCCAACTCGGCGCCCAGGCCGGGTAGCAGGTCCACCTTGCGTCGCCCGCCGGCCGCGCCGACCACCCGGGCCCCGGCCCGGACCGCGAGTTGCACCAACAGACTGCCGACGCCGCCGGCCGCGGCCTCCACCAGCACCCGGTCACCTGGGCGGACACCGACTGCCTCGATCAGCATGGTGGCGGTCCGCCCGTCGGCCAGCAGCGCCACCGCCCCGTCCAGCGCCAACCCGGCCGGCACGGCGATCGTCGCCGACGCGTCCACGGCCGCGCGTTCGGCGTAACCGCCGGAACCTCCGGTGGCGCTGACCACCCGCTGCCCGGTCAGCGCCCTGTCGACGTCCGACCCGACACCCGTGATCACGCCGCCGACGCCGTTGCCAGGGATCAGCGGTGGGGTGAGGCGGAACGGGCCGGGGTGACCGGCGCGCAGTTGCGTCTCGATGAAGGTGATGTTCGCGTGCGCGACGTCGATCAGCACCTGGCCGGGGCCGGGGACCGGGTCGGGCGCGGAGCCGGGTACCAGCACCCCGGGCCCGCCGAACTCACGTAACCAGATCGCCCGCATGACAGTCCCCTCCGGCCCCGATGGGCTGCCTCGCCCACTCGGGACAAGTCCATCTCCTCAACCCGGGTTGAGGTCAAGAAGCGCCGGCGGACGGGCCGACGCCGGGGGACTCGACCAGCCGGGAGAGCACGATGGTGCTGCGGGTGGAGGTCACGAAGGACTCGGCGCGCAGCCGCTCGAGCGCCGCCTCCAGGTGGGCGATGTCGGCGGCACGGAGGTGCACGAGCGCGTCCGCTTCCCCGGAGACGGTGTACGCGCCGACCACCTCGGGGTGACGGCGGGCGGCCACGCCGATCTGCGCCGGGGTGGTCCGGCCGGCGCAGAACAGCTCGACGAAGGCCTCGGTGGTCCAGCCGACGGCGGCCGGGTCAACGACGGCCGTGAATCCCCTGATCACGCCGGTGGCACGCAGTCGGTCGACGCGACGCTTGACCGCCGGGGCGGAGAGTGACACCCGAGCGCCGATGTCGGCGTAGGACGCCCGGGCGTCCGCGACTAGCAACGCAATGATCCGCTGGTCTACCGCGTCTATCTGCAACGTTCCGCCTCTGGGAAGCAACACTTGTGGCTGTTTTCAAAGTTCCACGGTACCTACTCTTGGTGACCGTGAACCAGCAGCGTTTCCCGCGAAAGCGGACATATCTCATGTGCTCGCCGGAGTACTTCGCGGTCGAGTACGCGATCAACCCGTGGATGGACGTGACCACCCCGGTCGACCGGAACCTGGCCGTCAAGCAGTGGGACCGGCTGCGGGAGACGCTCGTCGGCCTCGGCCACGAGGTGCACCTGCTCGCCCCCGAGCAGGGCCTGCCGGACATGGTCTACGCCGCCAACGGCGGCTTCGTGGTGGACGGCAGCGTCTACGGCGCCCGGTTCAAGCACGAGCAGCGGGCCGCCGAGGCCGCCGCGCACCACTCCTTCTACGAGGCGCAGGGCTGGCGGTTCGTCGCGCCGAGCGAGACCAACGAGGGCGAGGGCGACTTCGCGTACCTGCCGGAGGCCCACGGCGGGCTCATCCTGGCCGGGCACGGCTTCCGCACCGAGATCCCGGCGCACGCGGAGGCGCAGGAGGCGCTGGGCCGCCCGGTGGTGTCACTGCGCCTGATCGACCCCCGCTTCTACCACCTGGACGTGGCCCTCGCGGCCCTGGACGACGCGAACGTCGTCTACTTCCCGGGCGCGTTCTCCGCGGCCAGCCAGCGGGTGCTCACCCAACTCTTCCCGGACGCGGTGGTCGCCGACGACGAGGACGCGATGGCCTTCGGGCTCAACCTCGTCAGCGACGGCGCGAACGTGGTGCTCAACAGCGAGGCCACCCGGCTGGCCGGCAAGCTCAAGGCGGCCGGGTACACCCCCGTGCCCGTCGAGCTGGCCGAGCTGAAGAAGGGCGGCGGCAGCGTGAAGTGCTGCGTCGCCGAGCTGCGGCACTGACCCACGAACGTCTCGGGGCCGGCTTCCCACTGGGAGACCGGCCCCGAATCGTGCTCCGGGTGGGCGCTCAGCCCAGCGTGGCCAGCTCGTTGATCAACACGTTCGACATGACCTGACCGTCGCGCTGCACCTCGCGCAGGTACCACTTCTGCTGCGGGGTACGCGGCTGGTTGAACTGCCAGATGCCACGCGGGCTGTCGATCTGGCCGATCCTGCCCAGGGCCAGGTTGACCTGCTGCGGCGTGGGCTTCCCGCCGGTCAGCTGGATGGCCTGGTCGAGCACCTGCGCCGCGTCGTACGACGCCATCGCGTACGTGGTCGGGGTGACCTGGTACTTCTTCCGGTACGCCGAGGCGAAGACCCGGTTCGACGTGTTGCTCAGGTCGGCCGAGTAGTTGAGCGCGGTCTGGATGCCCAGCGCGTTGTCCTTCAGGTTCTCCAGCACGGAGCCCTCGGTGAGGAAGCCGGGCGCGTAGATGGGGCCGGAGAACTGTTCGCGTAGCTGCTTGATGAACTCCACGGCGGCCGCTCCGGCGAAGAAGCAGAAGACCGCTGTGGGGTCCTTGTCCAGCGCCTTGCTGATGTCCGAGGAGTACGTCGTCTTGCCGGGGTTGGGGGTCGCGCTGGTGTAGGTCGCCGCATCGCGGATCCGCGGGTCGGAGATGCCGAAGTCCTCCCGGAAGCCCCGGACCACGTCCGGGCTGCCCACGTTCTCCGGCATGATGATCGCGATCCGGCCGTTCGACGGTAGCTGTTCCCGCAGATAGCGGCCCAGCGCCCGGCCGGCCTCGTCGAGCACGTACGAGGTCCGCCAGATGTAGAAGACGCTCTGCAGGCTGCTCGGCGAGGCGTTGGAGCCGATGAGCGGGACCCGGGCCTGCTCCACGGTGTCCCGGATGCCGACCATCACCGCCGAGTTGACCACGCCGGTGAGCGCCAGCACATTCTGCTTGAGCAGGCCCTCGACGGCGGCCTTGCCCGTCTTCGCGGTGTCACCCTCGTCGGCGGTCAGCAGCTCCACCGGGTGACCGCCGAGCCGCTGGTCGTGCAGGTCGAGGAAGAGCTGGAAGCCATTGGTGATGTCGTCACCGATGCTCTTGAAACCACCGGCCTGCGGAGTGATCAAACCGATCTTGACCGGGGCACGGGCGGCGGTCGGTTCGGCGTCACTGTCGGAACCACACGCGGCGGCGAACCCGGTGGTACCAAGCGCGGCCAATAGTTGGAGCGCCCGCCTGCGATTCATCTGCGACACCGAGTTCCTTCCACGGAAGCGTTGCAGGGCTGTACACCGCCCCTCCGGCGTTCTACCTGCTTCGCGACGCTGCGTCAATGGCTAGTGATCATCGTGCAATGACCGCAACACAGAGAGGACCTGAGGCCAGGTCACGGACTCCGGGTCGATCAGCCCGAAATGCTCGCATCCGGGCAGTTCAACAAGGGCGATATCGGAACCTGCGGCACGAGTCTCCGTGACGAAATCCCGGCTCATCTCTGCCGGAACCTGATGATCGTCCGAACCGTGCATTACTACGGTCCGTGTCCGTATCGGTACCAACATTCGTGGATCCGCAGCCGCGTACCGGTCCGGAACCTGTGTCGGGCCGCCGCCGAGCAGCGCGGCGACCGCGCCCGAGTCCAGATCTCGCCGGTACGCCTCGCTGAGATCGGCCACCGGGGCCAGGGCGAGCACACCGCCCACCGTCGCCGGGGCGGTGGCCGCCACGTACAGCGCCAGGTGGCCGCCGGCCGAGTGGCCGACCAGGATCGGGGCGGCCCGGCTGACCCTGCCCGGCAGCGCCTCGGCCGCCAGCACCGGCAGCTCGGCCACCCCGGTCAGGACGTCGGTCAGGGTGCCCGGCCAACCGCCCCCAGGCTGCCCCGTGCGGCGGTATTCCAGTTGCGCCACCGGGTAGCCGGCAGCGGCGATGGCTGTGGCCAGCGGGCCGGTGTGCCGCCGGTCGTACTCGGCCCGCCAGAACCCGCCGTGCAGAACGACGACGAGCGGTCGCGCCGGCCCGGCTCCCGCCGGAAGGCGCAGGTCGGCCACCTGATTCGGGTCGTCCCCGTACGCGATCGTCCGGTCCGGCTCCGGTGCGGGCCGGGTCAGCACGGCGCGCGGGTCGACAGGCATGGCGCCGACGGTAGCGCGCCCCACCCGGGTGGTTCGGCCCCGGGAGTCGGTCCCGGGCGGCATGGTCCGCGCCGGCTGGGTAAAGATGGACCCCATGACCGAAGCGCGCTCCGCTGCAGAGAACGACGAGCCCGGCACCGACGACTCCGGCCATCCCGGCACGGTCGTGGTGGTCGGCCCGGACGGCCGGCCGATCGGCACGATGCAGACCGACGAGGGCCAGGGCGAGGACCCGACCCGCCTGGTCGAACAGCCGGCCAAGGTGATGCGGATCGGCAGCATGATCAAGCAGCTGCTGGAGGAGGTGAAGGCCGCACCTCTCGACGACGCCAGCCGCAACCGGATGCGGGAGATCCACGAGCGGTCGATCGTCGAGCTCAAGGAGGGCCTCGCCCCCGAGCTGCGCGACGAGCTGGAGCGCATCTCGCTGCCCTTCGCCGAGGACAAGGCCCCCAGCGAGGGCGAGCTGCGAATCGCGCACGCCCAGCTCGTCGGCTGGCTGGAGGGCCTGTTCCACGGCATCCAGGCGGCCCTGGTGGCCCAGCAGATGGCCGCCCGGGTGCAGCTCGAGCAGATGCGGGGCGGCCGGCAGGCGCTGCCCAGCGGCCCCGGCGGAGTCGTCCCCGGGATGCCGGGCATCGGCCAGCCGGGCGGCGGCGAGGGTCACAACACCGGTCAGTACCTCTGACCCCTCAGCCCACCCCGAAGACCTTCTCCAGGTACGCCGCCACGCCGTCCTCGGTGTTCGCCGACGTCACCTCGTCGGCGACCGCCAGGACGGCGCGATGCGCGTTGGCCACCGCCACGCCGCGCCCGGCCCAGGTCAGCATCGGTACGTCGTTGGGCATGTCACCGAAGGCCACCACGTCCTCGGCGGCCACCCCGATCTGGTCGCAGTACCAGGCCAGCCCCGCCGCCTTGGTCACACCGGACGCGGAGATCTCCACCAGGCCGGACGACGACGAGTGCGTCGCCTCGGCCAACCCGGTCACCGCCGCCGCGATCAGCGCGGCGAAGGCATCCGGGTCCTGCTCGCCGGCCCGGGCCAGGAGCTTCACCGCCGGCACCGACAGCAGCTCCTCCGGTGTCTCGACCGGCCGGATGCCGTCGGCGTCCGCGTCCCAGCGCAGCGGGTAGTGCGCCTCGTGCCGCATCTCCCGACTGTCCAGGATCTCCACGGCGAAGCTGATCCCGGGCACCTCGGCCCGTAGCCTCCGGGCCACCTCGGCCAGGTGGTGCGGCGCGAGCGGGTCGGCCCGCACCACCTCGTCCGAGAACGGGTCGTAGACCACGGCACCGTTGGCGCAGACCGCCGGCAGCGGCTTGGCGAGTTGGTCGTACACCATCTTGAGCCAGCGGACCGGACGGCCGGTGACCAGGACGACCGGCGTGCCCTGCGCGGTGATCCGCGCGAGCAGGTCGGCGGTGCGGGGGCTGACGGTGTGGTCGTCGCGGATCAGCGTGCCGTCGATGTCGGTGGCGATGAGGCGGGGCGTGTCTCCCATTACCGGGACAGTAGCCGGTCGAGATACACCGCCACCCCGTCGTCGTCGTTGCGCAAGGTCACCTCGTCGGCGACGGCGCGCAGAGCGGGGTGGGCGTTCGCCACGGCCACCCGCGACCAGCCGGCCCACTCGAACATCGGCAGGTCGTTGGGCATGTCACCGAAGACCAGCACATCGGCCGGGTCGACCCCCAGCGTCTGCGCCACCACGGTCAGCCCGGTCGCCTTGTCCACGCCGGGCGGGCAGATCTCGATGAAACCGAGCCCGGCCTGGGTGAGCGTGGCGACCTGTGGCGGGACGATCCGACGGGCCACCGCCAGCAGCTCGTCCACGTGGTGGTCGGCCGTCCGGGCAAAGGCCTTGATCACATCGCAGGCGAGGCACTCGTCGCGAGTACGCGCCTCGAAGCGGTCCTGGTAGGGCCAGCTCTCGTGGTAGTCACCCCACAGCGGGGCGTCGTGCTCGTCGGACGCCTCGACCATCACCGTCAGCGGGCCGACCTCCGCTTCCAGGTCGGCGAGCAGCCGGGCCAGCACCTCGGCGGGCAGCCGCTCGTCGCGGAGCACCACCGGGCCACTCGGGTCGCTCTGGTCGACCACCCGCCCACCACCGGCCATCACCAGGAAGTCGGCGGCACGGATGTCGTTGCGGGTCAACTCCGTCAACCGAGGGCCGCGTCCGGTCGCGCCAACCACCGGAATTCCGGCGGCGCGCACCCGGTCGAGCACCCCATGGGTGTACGCGGAGACGGTGTCATCGCTGCGGACCAGCGTCCCGTCGAGGTCGGTCGCGATCAACTTGGGCAGTCCCGGGCGGGTCATCGTTCCTCCTTCGCCCGCCGCCGTCAGACCACCAGGGTCAGGGAACCCGAGTCTCGGTGTGACGGCGGGTCAGCAACCGTACCTCGCGGAACGGGTCGCATCCATGACTTCCAGGCGAATCGGACGCCAACTTATGTTCACCAGCACGACTCCATGATCAACACAGCCCATGGCTGGGAAGGGGGTCGGTCAGGGCTGGGGGTTGGGACGGGCGAACGGGGCGGCGGGGGTGACCGTCAGGTCGGCTGGGGCGGGTAGCCCGTCCTCCATGATCGGGTCGGGGCTCCGGCGGCGGCGCCAGGGTCGCGGCGCTGACGTGTCGGCGGGGCCGTCGTTGACCGGGCCGAACGCGCCGGGGGGTGCTGCGGGTGCCAGCCGCAGGGCGGCCGCGAACAGCACACAGGCGACGAATGCCATCGCCAGCCCGCGGCCGTACTCGATCTGGTAGCCCTCCTCGGGCGCGTACGGCCGAGGGTTGTCGAGGCTGGTCGTGGCGGCACCCAGCAGCACCAGCAGGGCACCGGCCAGGGTGAGACCGGCAAGCCGGGCGTTCGGTCGCGCAGCCGCGGTGCCGCGCAGCGCCAGCGTCACGGTGCAGACGAGGGCGAGCAGCCCGACCAGATAACCGACCCCGAAGCCACCGATCTCGGACACCCCGGCGGGCACCTTGATCGTCGTGTTCCCCTCGGCCCCGCCGTTCGGCAGGTTCATCACCAGCCACTCACCGACCACCGAGGCGATTGCGGCCACGGCGCCCAGCCCGGCGAGCAGCAGGGGCAGCCGAGGATCCTGCGTGAAGTCGGCCAGGGACCAGGCGAACCGGCGTCGCGGGGCCGCCTCGACGCCATCCCACTCGATCACGGCCGGGACGTCGGATCGATCGCCCTGCCGGGGAATCGGAAGTTCGTCGGACATCGGCCACCCTTCCGCCGGTCACGGACCTGGATCGCATCATGACACAGCAGACCGGTGGTGACGGGGATCGCAGGGCTGGCGTGCGCGCCGGTCTGTCGCTCGGCGGTCGCCTTTCCGCTAGCGTTTGCCCCATGCCAATCCGTACCGCTTCAGCAGAATGGCAGGGCAATCTCACCGAGGGCGCGGGCACCGTCCGCACCGGTAAGGGCGGCCTGTCCGGCAACTACTCCTTCAAGTCGCGCTTCGAGGAGGGTGAGGGCACCAACCCCGAGGAGCTCATCGCCGCCGCGCACGCCGGCTGTTTCTCGATGGCGTTCTCCAAGGCGCTCGCCGACGCGGGCTCGACGGCCACCTCGGTCGAGACCACCGCCAAGGTCCACCTGGACAAGACCGACGCCGGCATGACCGTGACCCGGATCGACCTGGAGACGGTCGGCCAGGTCCCCGGGATCGACGACGCGGAGTTCCAGAAGCTCGCCGAGGCCGCCAAGGCCAACTGCCCGATCTCCCGCCTGCTCTCGCCGGGTGCCGAGATCACCCTCAGCGCCCGCCTGGCCGCCTGAGCGAGCCGACCCACACCGTACGTCCACGGAAGGAGCCTCCACCCGGTCCCGGGTGGTCGCTTCTTCCGTGCATGTACGGACGACGGCCACGGTCGTTCAGCAGCACCGGGTCGTGTGCCGCCGCGTCGGGCACAATTGGCGGGGTGCCGGTGGAGATGAGCCGTGAGCGCTTCGAGGAGTTGGTCGGCGAAGCCCTCGACGAGGTGCCCGAAGAACTGCTCGGCCTGATGAACAACGTGGTGATCCTGGTCGAGGACGACCCGCCACCGGGAGAGGTCGACCTGCTCGGCCTCTACGAGGGGCATGCGCTCACCGAGCGCGGTTGGGACTACTCCGGTGTGCTGCCCGACCGGATCTTCATCTATCGCCATCCGATCCTACGGATCTGCGACGACGACGAGGACGTCATCGACGAGGTGGCGGTGACCGTGGTGCACGAGATCGCTCACCACTTCGGCATCGACGACGCGCGGTTGCACGCGCTCGGCTGGGGCTGACGCCCGCCGCTCAGCGACCATCCCCGCCACACGCTGCCGTCACCGCGTCGCCCCGCTGCGCCGCCGCCCCGCGCCGCGCCGGGCGACCGACGGCCGGTGCTTGCCGTGGTCGCCTACCGTCGGTGCAGCGAACGCGACCCTATTCAGGAGGCCCTTTCATGCGCAGCGAGCTGTTCTCCGCGGAAAATCTCGAGAAGGAGTCCGCGCAGCCCGGCATGCGGTTGCAGAACTCCAAGATGTTGAAGATCGAACTCAACGGCGAGGCGATGGCCCGGGTCGGGTCGATGGTCGCCTACCAGGGAAATGTGCAGTTCCAGGCGTTGGGCTCGGGTGGGCTCGGCAAGTTCCTCAAGCAGAAGCTCACCGGCGAGGGCGTCCCGCTGATGAAGGTCTCCGGTCAGGGTGACGTCTTCCTCGCCGAGTTGGCCAAGGACGTGCACATCATCGACCTGGAGCCGGGCGACGCGCTCTCCATCAACGGCTCCAGCGTGCTCGCCTTCGACTCCACCCTCCAGTACGACATCAGGATGGTCGGCGGCGCCGGGATGGCGTCCTCGTCCGGCCTCTTCAACTGTGTGTTCAGCGGGTACGGGCGGATCGCCATCACCACCAAGGGCACCCCGGTCGTGCTCAACGTGGACGCCCCGACCTACGTCGACCCGCAGGCGGCGGTCTGCTGGTCGGCAAACCTCCAGACCGGCTACCACCGGGCTGAGCAGCTCGGCCTCGGCACACTGCTCGGTCGCCGCACCGGCGAGTCGTTCACCATGAGCTTCGCCGGTCAGGGCTTCGTGGTGGTGCAGCCGTCCGAGGAGCCGCCGGTCATGGGCAGCGGCCAGCAGCAGCAGGAGGGCGGTCTGCTCGGCGGTCTGCTGAGCTGATCGGGAGCGGCGCGGGTGCTCCCGACTCTCGGGAGTGCCCGCCCGGTCAGGTCAACTCACCTGTACGCAGTCGGGTCAGCCAGGCCGCCGCGTCGGCGTAGTCGATGTCGGAGAGACCCGCCGGCGCGGGCACCGGACGTTCGCCAGCCTCGGCCCACCGGTGCCTGGGATACGAGCCCAGGAAGCGGACGTCGGCACAGACGCGGCGGAGCCCCTGCAACGCCTCACCCAGGCGTACGTCGGCCACGTGGCCGGTGCAGTCCAGGAAGAAGACGTAGCGGCCCAGCGCCTCGCCGGTCGGACGGGACTCGATCCGGGTCAGGTTGACCCCCCGGACTGCCAACTCCATCAGCACGGACAGCAGCGCGCCGACCCTGTCGTGGGCGATGTAGACCGCGAGCGAGGTGAGGTCGTCTCCGGTCGGTGGCGGTGGCGGCCCGGGGCGGGACACCAGCGCGAACCGGGTCACCGCGTCGGGGTGATCGGCGATCTTGTCGGCGAGGATCGTGAGTCGGTGCCGGGAGGCTCCGATCGGTGCGCAGATCGCCGCGTCGTACTCACCCGTGCCGGCACCGGCGGCGGCCGCGCCGTTGGAGAGCACGTCGACCACCACGGCGTCGGGCAGGTGGTCGCGTAGCCAGCCGCGGCACTGGGTGGATGCCTGTGGATGGGCCGCCACGGTGCGGATCGAGGACTGCGCGGTGCCGGGCCTCGTGGCGAGCACGAACTCCACCGACAGGATCACCTCCCGGGTGATCACCAACGGCTCGCCCTCGGCCATCTCGTCGAGCGTGACGCCGACCGCGCCACCGATCGAGTTTTCGAGTGGCACCAGCGCGGCGTCGGCGTCGCCGGCGCGGACGCTGTCCAGCGCCTCACCGACGCTGCGGGCGGGCGTACGGGTGCCGCGCTCGGCGGCGGGTACGGAGCGCAGCGCCTGCTCGGCGAAGGTGCCCTCCGGCCCGAGGTAGACGAAACGTGTCGGCGGTGTTCCCGGCATGCCGATCAGCCTACGCACCCGGTTGGTTGGCCGGGCCGGCGTCGCAGGCGAGAGCGCGGATCCCGGCCGGGCTGGTGGCGCGTACCTCGATGGTGCAGACGTCCGTGCCGGCGGTGACCAACACCGGGGCGCTGGGTTCGCCCCGGGTGACCACCTGGAGTTCCTCGTGCCCGGTCACCGCCAGGACGGTGAACTGCCACTCACCGGCACAGAGTGGCCCGGTGCGGACCTGGACCCGGACCCGGACGTTAGCCGGCAGCACGCCGGCCCGCCCGCGCAACAGTTGCAGCACCCGCTGCCCGGTCGGCCCGTTGCGGCAGGCGGTGGCGACCAACCCGGCGTCCGGGGTGGGCGTGACCGGACCTGGAGTCGGCGCGGTGGTCGGCGGGGTCGTGGGTGCGGTGCTCGGACCGGACGGCGTCGGGGCCGAGGTGTGGGTGGGCACGCTCGTCGGCTCGCCCAGCCCCGGCGGAGCGCCGCACCCGGCGAGCGACGCGACGGCGACCGACGCGAGCGCCATGGGCAGCGCGTGGGCGATGATCCGGGCGGGAGCACGACCTGCTGACCAGTCGTGAGTCGCCGGTGTGGGGTGATCCGTCGCCCGCGGTGAGGGGGACGCGGGGTGGCGTGGGGTGAACGGCACGGGCCGATCCTCGGGACATCGGAGAATTCGTCGCGGCCGGGGGTGGCCGAGCCCATCGTAGGGCGAGCGGCCGGTCGGGTGAACCTCAGCCGGTGACGCGGTGCCCGGCGCGCTGGAGCGCGGCGGTGCCCTCGGCCAGCCGAACGGTCGGCACCAGCAGGTAGTCGGTGTCGAAGGTGGAGAACGTGACGGCGCTGACCCGTGCCTCGGCGAGTGGGTCGACGAGCGCGGCCAGGCTGCCGGTGCCGGCCAGCGCCACCGGAGCGGTGACCCGTAGACAGCGCCAGGTCGTCTCCACGACGGCCTGGGTCGGCGCCCGGTCGGCCGGGCAGATCACGGAGATCCCGTCGGCGGTCCAGCTCACCGTCACCACGTCCGCGCCGCCCAGCCCGCTCGACAGCGCGTACGGCAGGGTGCTGCCGGCGGCCAGCCGGCACACGGCGTATTCCCCGGGCAGCAGGGCGATATCGAGCATGATGGCACCCTATGGCCTTCGGGTGGAGGCTCCGGGGTAACGGCGCGTGCGGCGAAGGCCACACTGCGCCGCAGGTCAGACCTCGGAGAAGAAGGTGAGCGAGCCGGCAACGGTGCCGTCGGTGAGCACCGGGGTGGCGATCGCGTCGACTGTCGCGTCGGAGCTGTTCGCCGAGGCCGCCTGCACCCGGAGCAGCCCACGGGCGAGTCGGCCCGAGGAGAGCGCCAGCAGCGGCGGGATCTTGTCGATCTCGGCTTCGGTCAGCTCGCCCCGGTTGGCGGTGAAGTCGAGCAGGCGCAGCCCGCCGTCGAGCAGCGGTCGCCCGATCAGCCCGTCCGGCTCGCCGAGGCAGAGCAACTCGCAGCCGGCCGTGGAGATCGCCACCACCCGGGTGTCGGCGTCGATCAGCAGGCACGGCTCGTCGGCCCGGGAGACTGTCGACGACCACTGACCGACATTGCCGGACTCCGGCTCTGTCGAGGCCCGCGCCGCCGGCACGAACGCTTCCGAGAGCGAAAGTTCGACGTGGGCCACCGCGCCTCCTATGTGCACCGATCGACTGTCCACGCTAGCGGGTCGCCGACGGAATCACCGAGCGCACCGGGTCACCGACCGCGCATCGGGAACCGAGGCGGCCAGTGACGGCGCGGGACCGGTGAGGTGAACGGGGGGACCGGAGCCGCGTGGCGTCGCCGGTGACGTTACCGGCGGTGGGCCGGCTTGTCAGCGGCCGTTCGGCCCTCGTCGTACCACCGGTAGTCGGCGGTTGGACGGTACGTGCCGTTCAGCCAGGTGCCGGGATGCTGTGCGACCCGGGAAAGCTTCTCGGCGGTGGCGGGGCTGATCCGGCTGCCACCGGCCACGAGCAACCGGTCCAACTCCCGGTGGGTGGCCATCAGACAGTCCTTGGGAAGGCCGTAGACGCTGATCACGCCGGAGCCGACGAAGGTCAGCACCGGCGTCACCGGAACGGGCAGCCCCACCGCGTCGGAGAGCGCCTTGCTGGCCCGCTTGGCGTCCCGACGGGACTCCGCCACGTACGGCGGTCGCTTGCCGTTGATCTGCACCACGTCCCCGGCGACGAGCACCCTGGCCCGGCCGTGGTCGGCGATGGTCACGGCGAAGAGGCCGCTCGGCCCGATGGCGAGGAACCCGGCCCGGTCGTCCTGACCGTGGTCGAGGACGTCTGTCACGTCGGTGCGCGGCCACTCGATCACGTGCCAGGCCGGCCCGAGGTGGTCGAGTTGGCCCAGCGCGCGTGCACCTGCCGCCTCCAGGCGGCGGGCACCTCGCTCGGCCCGACGACGACGAGCCCATTCGAGCGGTGTCGGACGGACCGGCTCAAGCACTCCCGGCGCCTCGACGCGGGGGTGCGGCACCGACACGGGCGGCAGTGCCCGAGCGGACGGTACGGCTCGTCGTGCGGGAAAGACAGTCATCGCGACCTCCGGCAAAAGGTCCCTCGAAGTTATGTCCTCACTACCCTACGTCGTCACCACCCGTGTTCGGCAAGCCGAAGCGCCGGAGTGACTGTGGATGAATGCCATATTCATCCACAGTTCTTTTCTCGGATGCCGCTAAACCCTGCCCTACGCTGCGGGAGTGACCCACTACGTCGACAGCGAAGTCGGGCGACTCGGCACGGTACTGCTGCACCGGCCCGGCCCCGAACTGGCCCGGCTCACCCCACGCAACAACGACTCGCTTCTCTTCGACGCGATCCCGTGGGTGGGGCGGGCCCAGGAGGAGCACGACGCGTTCGCCGCAGCCCTGCGCGAGCGCGGCGTCGAAGTGCTCTACCTGGCCACCCTGCTGGCCGAGACGCTCGCCGTCGCGGACGCCCGGGCCGAACTGACCGAGGAGGTGCTGCGCTCGCGGCGACTCGGCGACACGCTGCGCGCCCGCGTCGCCGACCACCTCTCCTACCTGGACCCCGCCGCCCTGGCCGACGTGCTCACCGCCGGGCTGGCCCATGAGGAACTGCGGATCAGCTCGGAGCGACCTGGCGGGCTGGTCTACACGCTGATGGACCGGCACGACTTCGTCATCGACCCGCTGCCCAACCTGCTGTTCACCCGCGACTCGTCGTTGTGGATCGGTGACCGGGTCGGAGTCACCAGCCTGGCCATGCCGGCCCGCCGCCGCGAGACCACCCTGACCGACGCCATCTACCGCCACCACCCCCGGTTCGCCGGCACCGAGTTCGTCTACCGCCCCAGCCTCGAGCACCTGGAGGGCGGGGACGTGCTGCTGCTCGCCCCCGGGGTGCTGGCCGTCGGGGTGGGCGAGCGGACGACCCCGGCCGGCGCCGAACGCCTCGGCCGGCAGGTCTTCGCCGCCGGTCTGGCCCACACCATCCTGGTGGTGCCGATCGCCCAGAAGCGGGCCACCATGCACCTGGACACGGTGTGCACGATGGTCGACGTGGACGCCGTCCTGATGTACCCCAACATCGCGAGCACGCTTTCCGCGTACACGGTGATCGCCGGCGCGGACGGCGAGGACCCACGGGTGGACGGGCCGGCACCGTTCCTACGGGCCGCCGCCGACGCGATGGACCTCGACCTGCTCCGGGTCATCGACACCGGGCTGGACCCGGTCACGGCGGAACGCGAGCAGTGGGACGACGGCAACAACACCCTCGCGCTGGCCCCCCGGCTCTGCGTCGGCTACGAGCGCAACACCGAGACCAACGCCCAACTGGAGCGGGCCGGCATCGAGGTGATCCCGATCGCCGGCTCGGAGCTGGGCTCAGGTCGGGGCGGACCGCGCTGCATGTCCTGCCCGATCACCCGCGACCCGCTACCCGTCGCCGGCTGAGGACCCGGCCGGGCTGAGGACCCGGCCGGGCTGAGGACCCGGCCGGGCTGGGGACCCGACTCAGCGCAGGGTGAGCTGGCGGCCGAGCAGCCCCTGACGGGCCCGACGACCGGCGGCGTCGAGGGGTTCGGTGGCGGTCAGCGCCTCCGCGTACCGCTTGGCGAACTGCGCCACCGGCTCCTCCCACTCGGCTGCCGGGGTGTGCTCCGGCAGGTCCCAGACCGGCACGAGTCGACCGTGGGCGCGGAACATGCCGGCGAACTTGGTCTGCTCGCCGAGCGGCAACGTGCCGGCCGCGCCGAGTCGGGCAAGCGCGTCCAGGGCGGCGTCCTCGTCCTCCGGCAGCACCCAGCGCACGTGGGCCTTCTCCGGCACCTGGCACCAGTACGCGGCCTTCGCCGCGGTCAGCCGAACCGTCGGGTAGATGGCCGCGTTCGCCCGCTCCAGGGAAGCCTGGACGGTCGGGTCGTCGGCGGCCCCGGGGTCGAGCCAGAAGTCGAAACCGTCGTGCATGGTGATGTCCAGTGGGCCGTCCACGAGGATGTCCTGTAGACGGGGCCCGGGACCGGGCAGTGGCGGCACGGCCACCTGCCCACCCGGCTCGGTGCGCAGCGCGCTGAGCAACGCGTCGGCCAGGTCCCGGGAGACGTCGCCGGACTGCTGGTGGCGCTGGAGACCGATGAGCACACGGCCGTCCGGCTTGGTGATCGCCGGGGCGGCCATCGGCAGCACCGTGGCGAGCGTCGCCGCCCGGTGACCGAACTCCTCGACCAGGGCGGGCGCCAGTCGCAGCGGGGCGGAGGCGGCGGGCACCAACTCGCGCAGCGCGATCCACTCGGACTCGTCGACCAGCCCCTCGAACGGGCGCGGCACGAAGACGTCCCGAACCTTGTCGCGACGGGGGGTGGTGTCGGCGGCGGTGCGCTGGCTCTTTCGACGCTTACTCACGGCGTCACAGCCTAGAGCCCTCGGCGGCCCGCCGTGGCCTGGACCCGCCCGAGCCGCGCTCAGCCCGCCGGCACCAGGGCGGGTCGGGGTGTCGGCACCGGGTCGAACTCAGCCCAGACACGCTGGCCCATGCCGTCCTGTACGACGCCCCACCGGGTGGCCAGGCCGGCCACGATGTGCAGGCCCCGCCCGTCCGCCGCGTCCACGCTCGCCGTCCGGAGCCGCGGCCCGGTGTTCGCGCCGCCGCCGTCGGTGACCCGCAACTGGATCAGTGCGCCCTCGGCCGAGGGCCGGAGCCGCCAGGCAACCCGGATCACACCGCCGGGCAGAGGTCTGGCGTGCCGTACCGCATTCCCCACCAGCTCCGCGAGGACCGCGATCAGGTCCGCGAGGAGCGTCGGGGGTACGACGTCCGCCAACTCGGCGGCGAGCCGGTGTCGGGCCAGCCGTGCCCCGCCGGGGTGGTGGGGAACCACCACGCACCAGGCTCGATCCCTCGCTGCCGCTGCCACCGCCGCCTCCACGTCGCGCCGCCCCTGGTCAACCGCGTGGTAGGCGCACCTCTGCGACCGTACCGCCGCCGGTCCTCGGACGTAGGGATACCCATCCATTTTGCTGTTCAACGATCCGGCGGACGAGATAGAGACCGAGCCCGGCCCCCGGGTAGCCGCGGCGGTCGCCGGACTCGCCCTGCCAGAACCTGTCGAACGCCCGTTCCACGTGCTCGGGGCGGATGCCGATGCCCTGGTCGCTGACCCGGAACGCCACCAGCTGACCGTCGACCGAGGCGGTGATCTCGATGGGAGAGTCCGGTGCCGAGTACTTACCGGCGTTCGTCGTCAGCTCGGTGAGCACGGTGGCCAGGCTGGGCCGGTGACCGAGCGCCTTCGGCAGGTCACTCGGGAGGCGGAGCAGCAGCCGCCGGCGCAGCTCCGCTGGCAGGTCCACGACGGCGGAGCGCAGCGCCTCGCCGAGGTCGAACGGTGTGGGAGGGTCGTCGCCCGGCCCCACCTCGGCCGCCGAGCTGAGGAGACGGTCGACCAACCGGGCCAGCTCGTTGGCGCGTTGCCCGATCACCCGGGCCGCCTGCCGCCGGTCGACCTCGGTCAGCGACTCCCAGTGGTCGGTGAGGGTGTCCGCGTACCCCTTGATGACGGTGACCGGGGTGCGCAGCTCGTGGCTGGTCACCGCGACGAACAGCTCCCGGTCGTGGTCGCGGCGCTGTTGGTCGGTGATGTCGCGGAAGGTGACCACCCGCAACGTGCCCGGGCCGGGCAGATCGCCGGAGATGATTCGCAGCCAGCGCCCGTCCGGCATCCGGTGGTCCCGGACCTGCCCGGCGGGTGGCAGCGGAAACGGCAGCGGACGGCTCAGCGCCTGCTCGACGGGCCGGCCGGTGACCTGGGCGGCGGCCGGGTTCCAGAGCCGGACGTGCCCGTCCCGGTCGACGACGGCAAGCCCGTCGGCGAGGGCCGCCACCACCGGGCCGTCGCCGTGCACCGGCAGGCCACTCTGGTCGCCGTACATGTGCCCGATGCAGGACGCGAGGTAGGCGACCACCCCCTGCGGCTCGTCGCCCGGCTCGTCGTCACTCGGATAGAGCGCGTGCAGGCTGCCGACGGTGTGGCCGCCGATCTCGGCCCGGGAGACCACCATCCGGCGCAGGCCGCTGCCGGCCAGTGCGCCGGCCAGCTTGCCGTTGAGGTCGGCCACCCGTACCTGACTCGAGCGCGGCCCCGCCAGCAGGCAGACGGTGTCCGGGTCGTCGACCGCCAACGGCCGACCGAGCGCCCACTCCGCCGCGCCGGTCGCGGCGATCACGCGACCGCCGGTGGGACCGAACTCCACGAACGCCATCCCGGTCGCGCCGAGCGCCGGCTGGGCCACCCGGAGCAGCTGGGTGAGGACCGGCAGGCCCGCGTCCCCAGAGTTGATCATCTCGATCACGACGGTGTGGCCGGCGAGGAGAGCGGGGAAGTCGATACGCTCCGGCATGTGCCGAGTCTGCCCCGCCGACCCGGTTTTGGGCACCCCCGCCCGGTCGATGGGTCAGCGGTCCAGCCGGGCGAGGGCGTACGCCGGCCGGTCGGTGATGATCCCGTCCACGCCGGCGGTGAGCACCAACTCCAGGTCGGTCGGCTCGTTCACCGTCCAGACGTACACCTGGTTGCCGGCGGCCCGCAGTGCGGGCAGTAGCTGCGGGCGGGCCCGGACCAGGCCGATGCCCGGCCCGGCGATCCGGGTGCCGAACGGCAGTCGACCCAGCCGCAACCAGCGCGGCAACACCTCCAGCAACAGCACCGTGGGCAGCGTCGGGGCCAACTCCCGCACCCGGCGGACGGCCAGCGGGGAGAACGACATGACGGTGACCTGCACCGGGTCGTCCGGCGCGGGGTCGGCCAACCCGTACCGGCGCAGGAGACCGACAAGTCGCCGTTCCACGTTCGAGCCGTAACGGGACGGGTGCTTCGTCTCGACGAGCAGCCGAACCGGCCGGCCGGCGGCGAGCACCGCGTCAAGCAACCGGGCCAGGGTCAGCAGCCGGGTGTGCGACTCGTCCGGCGGCAGGTCGCCGTCCGGCGCGCTGCCCGGGTGCCACGAGCCGAAGTCCAGGGCGTCCAGCTCGGCGAGCGTACGCGCGCTGACCAGACCGCGACCGTTGCTGGTGCGGTCGAGTCGTCGGTCGTGCACACAGACCAGATGCCCGTCCCGGGTCAGCCGGACGTCACACTCCAGGCCGTCGGCGCCCTCGTCCAGGGCGCGCAGGTACGCGGCGAGGGTGTGCTCGGGTAGGTCGAACGAGGCGCCTCGGTGCGCGAAGACCAGTGGCCCGCCCATTCCGCCGGCCTCAGATGACCTGGCCGGGCTGCCCGTTCGCGTCGACCACCGGTCGGCCGACCGCGGCCCACTGGCGCATCCCGCCGTCGGCGTTGCGCACCCGCTCCCAGCCGTTGTTGATCAGGTAGGCGACGACCTGGGCGGACCGCCCGCCGGAACGACAGACGACCGCCACCTCCCGGTCGGTGGGCACCTCGGCCAGCCGGGCCGGCAGCTCCATCATCGGCAGGTGGTGGGCGGTGGGCGCGTGGCCGGCCGCCCACTCGTCGTCCTCCCGCACATCAAGCAGGTAGGTCTCGTCGGCGATCTCGGTCACGGGCACGGTGGGAACCTGGGGTCCGAACACAGGAAGCAACACTAGATCCTCGTGGCCCGGTTCGGCACCGACCGGGCCGTCGGCACTGTCACAACCGGGTCACCCACCGGGGGTTGGCCTGCGCCCACGCCGGCACCCGGGTGCCGCGGAGCGCCTCGAAGAGCCCGTTGCCCCCGTTGTCCAGCACCACGTACGACACCTCGTCGATGGTCTGCGGCGCGGAGGGCACCTGGACGCCGCGCATTCCGTCGGGCGGCAGCGCGCGGAGCGCGAGGAGCAGGTCCTCCAGGGGTACGCCGTTGGTGTCGACAGTCAACGAGCCGCCGACCGCCCGGAGCACCTGGTCGAGTTTGACGGGGTTGCTCCGCAGGTCCGCCCGGCCGGCGCTGTCGAGCATCGCCCGGAGCAACTGCTGCTGGTGGTGCTGCCGGTCGTAGTCACCGCCGGGCAGGTCGTAGCGCTGTCGGACGTAGTCCAGCGCCTGTGCCCCGTCCATCTGGTGGCAGCCGGTGGAGAAGACACGGTTGGTGTGGATCGAGCGGACCTCGGTGTCGACGCACATCTCCACCCCGCCGAGCAGGTCGATGACCTTCCGGAAGCCGGAGAAGTCGACAAGTGCCGCACCGTCGAACCGGATTCCGGTCAGCCGGTGCAGGGTGGCGGAGAGCAGTTGGGCACCGGCCTGCCCGCCGCCGCCGTGCTCGTACGCCGCATTGATCTTGTCTTGTCCACCGCTGAAGCCGTTCGCGGGTGGGATGGCGACCAGCAGGTCCCTCGGGATGGAGACCAGGTACGCCTCCCGCTGCCCGGCGGGGACGTGCACGATGAGGATGGTGTCGGAGCGTTGGTCCGGGCCGCTGTCGCCCGGCCGCCGGTCGGATCCGACCAGAAGGTAGTTCAGCGGCCCGTCCAGGTCGGTGCGGTCGGTCCGGGCGTCAAGGTCGAGCAGTTGCTCCTTGGTCACCGTGCGGTCGTAGCGGTGGCTGAGCATCTTGAGCCCGGCCACGGCGAGCCCTGCCAGCAGGACGAGGGTGAGGCCGACGCCGAGCAGGATCCGTGGCCCTCGGGCGCGGGGGGACCGGGCGGGCGGAGCCGCTCCGGCTCGGCCCGCTGCGTTCCGTCCCCACCTGGACGTGACCGCCTCCCCGCAGCCGATACGTGAAACCTGCTCACGTCAGGCTACGGGCGGTGACGAGGTCGTCGCTGGGTTTCCGCGACTCCCGGCCCTACTTGCGGGTGGAGATCACCTCGGGGTGGGTGAAGACGAACTCGGCGAGTTTGTCCTGCTTGACAGCCCGGAACATGGCCATCGTCTCTTCGTTCAGGCCCTCGGTGTTGTTGTTGTTGGCGTTGAACGTGCCGTTGTTGGTCTTCAGCATGGTCAGCTCGTTGCCGGTGACCCCGCGCATGGTGAAGATGAAGTCCTCGATCGGCACGCCGCCGGTGTCCAGCACGAACGCCTTGCCCGCGGCCTTGATCAGGTTGTTCATCTTGGCCGGGTTTGACAACATCCCGCCCTCGGTGGCCTTCTTGGCCATCGCCTTGATCAGCTGCTGCTGGTTGGCCTGCCGGTCGTAGTCGCCGTTCTTGAGGGTCTTGCGCTGCCTGGAGTAGTCGAGCGCGGCCCAACCCTCCATCTCCTGGCAGCCCTTCTTGTGCACCACCGGGGTCCGCTGCTTGCCGGTCTTCTTGGCGTCCGCGTTCCACATCGGCTTGCCGTCGACGTACGACATGTGCAGCGACTTGACCTCCTGGGTGACACAGATCCGCACCGTGCCGAGGGCGTCGATGACGTTCTTGAAACCACCGAAGTTGATGATCGCCGCGCCGTCGAAGCTGACCCCGGTGAGGCGCTTGATCGTCTGGGCCATCAGCTGGGCGCCGCCCTCCCAGCCGCCGCCGTTCGCAGCGCCGGCCTGGAACGCGGCATTGATCTTGCCGGAGCCGCCGCCGTAGCCGCTCTTCTTGAACGCCGGGATCTGCGCCTCGGTGTCCCGGGGAATCGAGATCAGGTACGCCTGGTCGTGCGTGGCCGGAATGTGCAGGATGATGATGCTGTCCGAGCGGACGTCGTCGGCGGCCCAGCGCTCCCGCGCGTCCACGCCGAGCAGCAGCATGTCGATCGGGCCGTCCAGGCTCGCCCCGCCCTCGGCGTCGGACTTGCCGGCCTCGCCCAGTAGGTTGCCCTTCGCGATGCCGCCGGTTGCCTGCCCGATCAACGCCTTGCTGCCGACGATCGCCACGCCGCTGCTCAGCATCAGCACGGCACCGAAGACCACTGTCAGCCTGGCCCAGAGCGGGTCCTTGCGCTTGGTCCGCTTCTTCGACCCACCGCCACCCGGGCGGTCGCCACCGCCGCCACCGCTGCCGCCGGGCGGGCGTGAGCCCGGCCCGCCACCCGAGGGGCGTGCCTGCGCTGGTATGGACGCGGCGACTCGGCCGCTGGGGGCGGCGGACCCGGGGGAGGAAGGGCGACGACTGGCCTGAACCGGCATGCGTGCTCCAGCTCGTGATCAGGAGGGGGCGGCACCACTGTACGTACATGAAATCGACTTGGCGAGTTCATCTCAGGTCAATCCGGACGTCGAGTTTTCCAGACTCGGTCGATCGTCGCCGTTCGATTATCCGAACGGCTGGTGCCGTGGTGCCTCGGTCACCCTCCGTCGTTGCTCTTCGGCGGGTTGGCCTTGACCCAGTCGGCCATCGTGTCACCGGCCATGGCCTGGTACATCGCGAGCGCCTTCTCCCGGTCCGATACCACCACCGACTCGCCGTTGATCGTGTCGCTGCCCGAGTTCGGGCTGGTCACGAAGGTGAGGTTCTGGCCGCGCAGGTTGCGGAACTGCAGCGCCATGTCTGTAACCGAGAAACTCTGGTCGACGGTTACGGCTGCGGTCACCGACTTGAGGAAATCGTTGAGCTTCTTCGGGTTCGCAAGCGTGCCGGTGCTCGCCGCCTTGTCCATCAGCGCCCGCAGGAACTCCTGCTGGTGCCGCATCCGGGCGAAGTCCCCGTCGGGGAACTGCTTGCGCTGCCGGATCCAGTCCAGCGCCTCGGCGCCATCCATGTGGTTGGTGCCCTTGGTGAATGTCCGGTACGGCTTGTGGATCGAGGTGATGGTCCGCTCCACCTTCAGGTCCACACCGCCGAGGGCGTCGGTGACCTCCTTGAAACCGCCGAAGTCGATCGCCATCACGTGGTCGATCCGAACGTCGGTGAAGCACTCCACGGTGCGCACCGCGAGCGGCAGCCCACCGAACGCGAACGCTGCGTTGATCTTCGCGCGGGAACCCGAGGCGCAGTCCGCGCCGGCGCTCTCCGGGATCGGCACGTACAGGTCCCGGGGGATGGAGACCAGATAGGCCTCCTGGTGGTCGGCCGGGATGTGCATCACGATGATCGTGTCGGCGCGCCACTGACTCTTGGTGTCGACGGGCGCGTCCGGGTCCCGCGAGTCGCTGCCGACAAGCAGGATGTTCAGCGCGCCGTCGACGGTCTTGGCGGGCCGACCGCCGGTGATCTCCGCGAACGGGTCGGTGCGGGCCAGGTCACTGTTCAGGTTGCGGGCGTACAGCCAGGCGCCGATCCCGCCGAGCAGCGCCAGCACCAGCACCGCGACCCCCGCCACCAGGGCGATCCGACCCCAGCGCGGTCGCGGGCCCCGGCGCCCCGGCCCACCGGCGCCACCCGGGCCGCCGGGCCCCGAGGGCCCCACCGGGCCCCCGGGCCGAGGCTCCTCCTGGTCGTACGACGGGTAGAAGCGCGCCTCGGTCGGACGGGCACGCCCGGAGGCGCCCCGGTCGGGGCCGGGCACCGACGCGCGCCCGGCGCTGCGGTGCAGGAACGGATGCGGGACGCCGGCAGACGAGGTCGCGGACATGTAACTCAGGGTACGTAGCGAGAGCCACTGCCGCCTTCAGGCGACACTCAGCGGCTGGCGGTACGCGAGGATCCGGTTACCCTAGCCGCGTCCGGAAGTACTCGATCGTGCGTCGCAGGCCGTCTTCGGGCGCTACCGACGGCTGGTATCCCAGCAGTTCGCGAGCGAGCGTGAGATCCGGGCGGCGCATCTCCGGGTCGTCCGAGCTGCGGGTGACATAGGTCACCTTCGAGGTGCTGTCGGAGAGCGACACGATCAACTCAGCGAGTTGCCGCATGGTCAGCTCGTGCTCGGTGCCGCAGTTGACCGGGCCCGTCTCGGTCGAGTCGAGCAGCAGCAGGATGCCGCGCACCAGATCCTCGACGTAGCAGATGGACCGGGTCTGGTTGCCCGTGCCGTGCACGGTGATCGGCTCACCGCGCAGCGCCTGGGAGATGAAGGTGGGGATGGCGCGGCCGTCGTCCGGGCGCATCCGCGGGCCGTACGTGTTGAAGATCCGGACGATCGCCGCGTCGAGCCCGCGGTAGCGGTGGTACGCCATCGTCGCGGCCTCGGAGAAGCGCTTCGCCTCGTCGTAGACGCTGCGAACCCCGATCGGGTTCACGTTGCCCCAGTAGGTCTCCCGCTGCGGGTGCTCCTTCGGGTCCCCGTACGCCTCGGAGGTGGAGGCCATCAGGAACCGGGCGCCGTCGGCGACCGCGCGCTCCAGCAGGTGCAGGGTGCCCACCGAGCCGACCCGGAGGATCTCCACCGGCAGGAGGGCGAAGTCGGTGGGGCTGGCCGGGGAGGCCATGTGCAGGATCGCGTCGAACCGCTCGGCAAGTGCCGGGTGATGGGTGGGCAGGCCCTCGGAGATGTCCGCCTCGACGAGGGTGAAGGTCGGGTTGTCCAGCAGGTGCGCGACGTTCTCCTTGGAGCCGGTCACGAAGTTGTCGAGCGCCACCACCGTGCAACCCCGGGCGATCAGGGCGTCCACCAGGTGCGACGGGACGAAGCCGGCTCCGCCGGTGACGAGGACGCGGTGACCGGGACCGAAGCGCTCAGCAACCTTCATGCCGGCCAGCCTACCGAGCCGCCCCGGACGCGGTCGGGCCCCCGCTGACGCCAGGCGTCGGCGGGGGCCCGGGTGTCGCGTCAGTGGGCGCCCGCGCCGGTGAGGGCGCGCACCTCCAGCTCCGCGTACTTGTCCTCGTCGTGCTCCTTGGAGATGACAGTGCCGATCCATCCGCAGAGGAAACCGAACGGGATGGAGAGGATGCCGGGGTTGGACAGCGGGAACCACTGCCAGTCGTGGTCCGGGAACATCGAGGTCGCCGCGCCGGAGACCACCGGCGAGAAGAACACCAGCAGCACGGCCGACAGCAGACCGCCGTAGATCGCCCACACCGCTCCGGAGGTGTTGAACCGCCGCCAGAAGAGGCTGTAGAGGATCGCCGGCAGGTTGCCCGAGGCGGCGACCGCGAAGGCCAGCGCCACCAGGAACGCCACGTTGAGGTTCTGCGCGTAGATCGACAGGGCGATCGACACCGCGCCGATCACCAGGGCGGAGATCCGGGCGACCCGCACCTCCTGCCGCTCCGACGCCTCACCCTTCTTCATCACGTTGGCGTAGAAGTCGTGCGCCAGGCTGGATGAAGAGGCCAGCGTCAACCCGGCGACCACCGCGAGGATGGTGGCGAAGGCGACCGCCGCGATGATCGCCAGCAGGGCTGCCCCGCCCAGTTCGCCGCCGAAGAAGCTGATCCCGAGCGCTTCGGCCAACTGCGGCGCGGCCGTGTTGCCGGCCTTGTCCTGCGCCGTGATCGCCTGGCTGCCGACGAGCGCCGCCGCACCGAAGCCGAGGGCCAGGGTGAGCAGGTAGAAGGTGCCAATGATGCCGATCGCCCAGAGCACGCTCTTCCGGGCCGCCTTCGCGGTCGGCACCGTGTAGAAGCGGATCAGGATGTGCGGCAGACCGGCGGTGCCGAGCACCAGGGCGATACCCAGGGACAGCAGGTCCACCTTGTTGTAGAAGGTCTGCGTCGAGTTGCCGGCGACCTCGACGCCGTACCGCAACCCGGGTTCGAGGAACGCGCTGCCCTTGCCGGAGGCCGCAGCCGCCTGGCCGAGCAGCTCCGACAGGTTGAAGTTGAACTTCGCCAGCACCAGGATGGTCATCAGCAGTGCGCCGCCCATGAGCAGGAACGCCTTGACGATCTGCACGTAGGTGGTGCCCTTCATGCCACCCACGGTCACGTAGATGATCATCAGGGTGCCGACCATGATGATGGTGGCCACCTTGGCGGTGGCGGCGTCCATGCCGAGGAAGGTCGTCCCCGGCCGGATGCCGAGCAGCAGCGCGACAAGCGCGCCGGCGCCCACCATCTGCGCGAGCAGGTAGAAGATCGACACCGTGATGGTGGAGACCGCCGCCGCCGTACGCACCGGACGCTGACGCATCCGGAAGGCGAGCACGTCCGCCATCGTGTACCGGCCCGAGTTCCGCAGCAGCTCCGCGACCAGCAGCAGGGCCACCAGCCAGGCGACCAGGAAGCCGATCGAGTAGAGGAAGCCGTCGTAGCCGTACAACGCGATGATGCCGGCGATGCCGAGGAACGAGGCGGCCGACATGTAGTCGCCGCCGATCGCCATGCCGTTCTGGAACCCTGAGAAGGACCGGCCGCCCGCGTAGAAGTCGGTAGCCGTCTTGGTCTGCCGACTGGCCCAGATCGTGATGCCCAGGGTCACCGCCACGAAGACCAGGAAGAGAGTGATGGTCAGGTTGCGGGCGGTGTGATTGCCCGCCTCAGCCGCGAGGAACGTCTCAACCGCGTGAACCGTCTTCACGGGTCACCTCCCCGATCTCGGCGCGGATCCGGTCCGCGATGGGGTCGATCTTCCGGTCCGCGTACCGGGAGTAGAGCCAGGCGATCAGGAACGTGGAGACGAACTGGAGCAGGCCGAAGACCAGCGCGACGTTGATGTTGCTGCCGAACAGCTTCGTGCCCATGAAGTCCCGGGCGTACGCGGAGAGAATGACGTAGAGCGCATACCACAGGAAGAACGCGACGGTCATCGGGAAGACGAAGCCGCGCAGCGCACGCCGCAGCCCGGCGAACTCGTCCGACCGTTGTACGGTCAGGTACTTGTCCGACTGGGAAGCGGCCGGAGCGGGTGTGTCCGTGGACATCTGTGGATCACCACCTTCACAGGCGTCAGAGGAGTTTCGCGCACCGTAGAGAGCGCACTCCCCGGCAGGGAAGGCTGAGATCGACGCCGGTCGGCGAGTGCGCCGAGCGGTTGACTGGCTGCGCCAGGTGACTCAGGTCACTGCGGTGATCGGTCAGGCCGGCAGCTCGTGGTAACGACCGCGGTAGTGCAGCAGCGGGGTGGCCTCCTCGGCCAGGTCGACCGCCTCGATGGTGGCCTCGACCAGCAGGCCCCAGCCGTACTCCCGAGCGGCGTCCAGCCGGCACCCGGCCCAGCCGGCGGCGTCCGCCGGAACCGGACCGTACGGCGTCTCGTTCCACGCGCCGGTCGCGAAGAGTCCGCCCGGGGCGGGGAAGAGGCCGGCGAACCGGTCGGCGAGTTGCCGGTGCGGCGGGCCGAGCGGCGTGACAGCGAAGCGCCCCGACTCCTCGACGGCCGCCCAGAAGTCGGACTCCGGATCGATCAGCCCGAGCAGTCGGTCCGGTTCCCCCTCGGCCACCAGGGTGGACGAGACGGTCAGCCCGGCCGGACCGGGTGCCGTCCAGAGGGTCACCGGTGCGGCGAGGCGACCACGCAGCCGGCGTACCGGCGACCGTTGCCCGGTCGGCACAGCGAAGGGATCGGTGTGGTGGATCTCGGCACCCGGCTCATGATTCACGTGAAACATTGTGCCGCCCCGGACCCTCGCCCAACCAAGGAAGCGCTCGTGCAGATCGGCGGGGCGTCCGCCGATAGAACAGCAGCGCGGTGCGGTCGTGCCGGTACTCGGCGAGCAGCGCCAGCCGCGAAGGCTGGCACGGCCAGTGCGCGCCGCACCCCCGACACCGCCACAGCGGCCGCATCGGCAGGTGTGGCCGGCTCACCTTGGCTCGCCGGCCGGCCGCTCGGCGGAGGGCGTTGCCCGAATGACAGTGATGCCTCTGAGTCATATTGATGTCTGAGGGTCATCACGCTCGCGGTGACACATCGGTCCCCGGTGCGGTGCGCCGTCCGGTCGTTTGCGCGCACTGAGGTCCGGTCCGCCGGCCGGGCGGCGGGCATCACCAGCGGCCGCCGTTCGCGCGCCAGGTCTGCGCCGGGGTCAGCCAACCGGCCCGGTCGCGGCACGGCCACCGTCGGCCCGTCCGCCCACGCAGGTGGACGATTCGGCGGGCCTGCCGACCGCCCCGTTCCTGCCGAGGACGAACCCGAACATGGCCGATCTCCTCCCAGTCGACGAGGGCGCAGGACCCACGGGACGTCGCCTCCACCGGCCGGGCCGCGTGCTCTCCACCCTGGACGGAAGGGCGCGAAGAGGGAGGATGCCAGGGCCTACTACGCTCCGGCCGCCTGGCGTGGCTTCGCCGCTAACGCCGCCCAAGGTCCGAGCCGCCCAACCGCTTAGCGGCGCGGCGTGACAGTGGCCAGCAGTTCGGGCTGGCGTCGGTCCAGCACGTCGCCGGCCAGGTACGCGCCCAGCAACGCCGCGCCCAGCCCGTACGCGGCGCCGACCGGCAGGGCCAGCCAGAGCCAGGCGTCACCGAGCAGCGCGGCGGCCACCACCATCGGCACCGCGGCGATCGTCGCGGCGAGCATGGTCAGCAGGGTGAGCAGCCCCTTCGTGAGCCCCGCCCCGCTGTTCATCGCGAACGGGTTGCTCGTCTCCGGCAGTGAGTACGCCCCGAGCACCGAGACCAGGCTGTTCACCGCCAGCCCGGCGCCGTAGGTGGCGACCAGGCTGCCGAAGGTGAGACCGACCCACCCTGGCCGGCTGAGCAGCACCGACAGCACCACCGACACGAACGCCAGCATCGGCAGCACGTACAGCGAGAAGGCGGTCATCCGCGCCCGCAACTCCACCCGGCCGGGCACCCCGGCCACCACGTTCGCGGCGTACGCGCTGCCGTCGAAGCCGAACTGGTTGGCCAGGGTGGCGGCGGCGAGCACGCCCACGAGGACCATGGAGATGGTGACCACGACCGGTGAGCTGTCGCTCGCCGCCGCCGTCAACCCCCCGTTCTCCATCGCCGCGAAGTCTCCACCCGTGACGTTGATGAACACGGGTACGAAGATGCCGACCACCGCGATGGTGATCAGGTTGGCCCGGCGCCGGGCGTCCCGCCACCAGTACCTCGCCTCCCGGGCGACGAGGGCGCCGAACCGGTCCCGACGCGCCCAGCCGGTGGCCCGGGGGAACAGTTGGGCGACGGCACCTCCGGCGACGCCGCGTCGCACCGGTGCCTTACCGCCGCTCACCGCACCCACCATCGCCGACTCGAGCGACCGGGACCACCAGGCCAGCAGGGCGCCGAGCGCCACCACCGTGATCAGGAGCTTGACCGGTGCCGCCCACACCCGACCCTGGGCCACGTCGATGCCGACGGTCCACGGAGCGCCGAACGGCGTCCAACCGATCACCGTCGCCACGCCGCTCAGTCGGCTCCAGTCCGCCTCCCGCAGCGCGGCGAGGCCGAGGACCTGCAACGGGCCGAGCAGCGCGGCAGTCACCGCCAGCAGCACCGCCGCCAGGTCGCGGACGCGTCGGGACCGCAGCATGGTGGCGAAGGCGCTGGTCACCGCCCGGCTCGCGGCCACACAGAGCAGCAGCCCGGCGAGCACCCCCACGGCGGCGACCAACCCCGCCGACCACCCACCCAACGACCAGGCGGTCAGCACCAGCCCGGACGTCGCGAGGAGCACCGCGAACACCGGCACGCTGATCAGGGCCGCGACGAAGAGGCCGGTCACCAGCGTGCGCCGAGGCAGCGGCAGCAACGCGAACCGGGCCGGGTCCAGTGTCTCGTCCACGCCGAAGAAGACGAGTGGCAGGAGCAGCCAACCGAGCACGAGCAGCCCGCCGCCGGCCGCCGCGACAAGCACCGCGTACCGGCCGTTGCCGGCCAGGCCCGGCGCGGCGAAGAGGAAGAAGCCACTTGTCGCGAACCAGAGCCCGAGCAGCGCGCCGCCGACGAACAGGGCGATCCGCCAACCCTGGCCGCGGAAGTTGTTGCCCATCACCCGCAGCTTGAGTCGGACGAAGTGGCGGGCGGACACCGCGCGTACGGACGCGGCGGGGGTGGCGTCCGCGGTCACTGGGAGAGCCACGACAGCTCCTCGCCGGTCGCGGTGCGCCCGCCGACCACCTCGACGAAGACCTGCTCCAACGAGCGACCGCCACGGACCTCGTCGATGGTCCCGACCCGTTGGATGACACCGCCGGCCAGGATCGCCACGTGTGAGCAGAGCCGCTCGACGACCTCCATCACGTGACTGGAGAACACCACGGTGCCGCCACCGGCGGCGTAGCGGGTGAGAATGTCCCGGATCAGCGCGGCGGACACCGGGTCGACCGCCTCGAACGGCTCGTCCAACACCAGCACCCGGGGGCCGTGCAGCAGCGCGCAGGCCAGGCCGATCTTCTTCTTCATGCCCGCCGAGTAGTCCACCACGAGCGTCCGACCGGCATCGCCGAGCGCCAGCACGTCCAGCAGCTCGGCGGCCCGCTGGTCGACCACCGCCGGGTCCATCCCCCGCAGGAGCCCGTTGTACGCCAGCAGCTCCGCCCCGGTCAGCCGGTCGAACAGCCGCACCCCGTCGGGCATCACGCCGAGCAGCCGCTTGGCGGCCACCGGGTTCTGCCAGACGTCGTTCCCGAGCACCCAGGCCGAGCCGGCGTCCGGTCGCAACAACCCGACCGCCATCGACAGGGTGGTGGTCTTGCCGGCGCCGTTCGGACCGAGCAGGCCGTAGAAGGAGCCGGCGGGGACGTCCAGGTCGACGCCGGCCACCGCGATCGTGCCGTCGAACCGCTTGGCCAGGCCACGCAGTGCGAGCGCGGGGTGCTCAACAGTCATGCGCCGACGTTATCCGTCGGCTGCCAGTTCCGCCCTCCGGCGGGAGGCGGACAACGATCATTCTGAAGTCGTAGTGTTTCGCGATCTTGCACTTTCTGCCCCGACAAAGGGTATATCTACTTGTATCGGCATCGGTAAGTGCAAGATCGGCGCGACCTTCGCGATCACTGCATGCGGAGGGCTTCCGGGGTATGTAGGCGGAGCATGGTGGCCGCCACGTCGGCCGGGGCTCGGCGGCGGGTTGCCATCGAGACGACGACCATCACGGTGAAGGCCAACGGCACCGTCCAGGCGGCCGGCTGTGCGATGAGTGTGGCCGGCCAGCCGGAAAGCGTCGGGCCGAGCACGGTGACCACTACCGCGCCGATCGCCGCGCCGCCGCCGACCACCACGCCGGCGGTGGCGCCCACGTCGGTCAGCCCGCGCCACCAGATGCCGAGCACCAGCAGCGGGCAGAAGCTCGACGCGGCGACCGCGAAGGCCAGCCCGACGACCTGCGACACGTCCAGCCCGGAGACGTGCAGCGCGAGCATCGCCGGCACACCACCGGCGATGACGGTGGCCAGCCGGAACCCGCGTACCGAGCCCCGACCGAGCACGTCCGTCGAGATCACCCCGGCGACGCTTGTCAGCAGCCCGGACGAGGTGGAGAGGAACGCCGCGAACGCGCCCGCGGCGACGAGCGCGGCGAGCAGGCGGCCGACCAGCCCGTCGCCCAGCGCCGCGCCGGGCAGCAGCACCACCACCGCGTCGGTCTGGCCGCTGAGCAGCAGTTGCGGGGTGTAGATGCGGCCGAGCACCCCGTAGAGGGTGGGGAGCAGGTAGAAGGCGCCGACGAGCGCCAGCACGACAAGGGTGGTCCGGCGGGCCGCCGCGCCGTCCGGGTTGGTGTAGAAGCGGACCAGCACGTGCGGCAGACCCATGGTGCCCAGGAAGGTGGCCAGGATCAGCGAGTACGTGGCGAACAGGCCCCGGTCGTCGTCGCCGGCGGCGCTCGGCAGCAACCAGTCGTTGGCGTCGGTCGCCACCCCGGAGACGTCCGGCACCGGATCACCGGCAGCGAAGGTCAACTCGTCGCCGGGGCGTACCTCCCGGATGTCACCGTCGGGCAGGGTGAGGGTCGCGCGGTGCTCGACCACGACGGTGGTCGCGGCCCGGAACGTCGGCCCGTCGGGCGGGGTCACCGCCGGGCGGCCGTCGGCCTGCCACTGCAGGGCCAGGAAGATCACCGGTACGGCGAGAGCGGTCAGCTTGAGCCAGTACTGGAACGCCTGCACGAAGGTGATCGCGCGCATGCCGCCCAGCGCCACGTTCGCGGTGACCACGGCGGCCACCAGCAGGGCACCGAGGGGGTACGGGGAGCCGGCCACCGTGGCCAGGGTCAACCCGGCGCCCTGGAGCTGCGGTACCAGGTACAGCCAACCGATGAAGATCACGAAGGCGGTGGCCAGGATGCGGAGTCGATGCGACCCCAGCCGCAGCTCGCAGAAGTCGGGCAGGGTGAACGCGCCGGAGCGGCGCAGCGGCGCGGCCACGAAGAGCAGCAGGGCCAGGTAGCCGGCGGCGAACCCGACCGGGTACCAGAGCACGTCCACGCCGTACTTGAGGACCAGCCCCGCGATGCCGAGGAAGCTCGCCGCCGACAGGTACTCCCCACCGATCGCGGCGGCGTTCCAGGTCGGGCTGATCGCCCGCGACGCCACCAGGAAATCGGACGTGGTCCGGGCCAACCGCAGCCCGTAGAAGCCGATCCCGACGGTGACCAGGGTGACCGCGACGATGGCCGGGACCACGAAGTCGTTGCCCACTCAGTGCTCCGGCCGTTGCACCAGGTCGGTGAAGTCCTGCTCGTTGCGCTCGGCCAACCGCACGTACGCCCAGCCCACGGCGATCAGGAACGGGAAGGAGGCCACTCCGAGCAACAGCCACGGCAGGTTGACGCCGGCCACGGTGGTCCGGCCGAGCGAGGGCGCGATCGCGAACAGCCAGGGCAGCCCGCCCAACCCGATGGCCACCACCAGGGACAGCCGAAGCGCCAGCGCGAGTTGCGCCCGGACCAGGCCGCGGACCAGCGCCTCACCGACCTGGGTCTGCTGGGCCAGCTCGGCGCGGGTCCGGTCGGCGCGGGTGTCCTGCCGGGTGATCTCGGCCAGCACGATCCGGGACCGCCGGGGCGGTGGCACGGCTCCGCTCGACCCCACGTCCGGCAGTTGCTTGGCCACCCCGGCAGTCTCGCCCGCCGTACGCGATTGTCAAGCGTTCACGCTCAGCGGCGTCCCAGGTCGAGACAGTAGGTCAGGGTGGTGTTCAGTGGAATTTTGTCGAGTTCCGCTCGGGCCCGCAGCCGGCCGAGATTCGTCGCCCAGAGGCCGTCCCGAGGCTGCTCGGCGGCCATCCGCGTCAGTGCGCAGGTGCGCATCGGATGGGGCAGGCGGGCCAGCGCCGGCACGGCGTCGGCGGACAGCCCGGACACGTAGTCGACGTCCAACCGGCCGGTCTCCAGGTACCTGTCGACGTTCCGGTCGGCGATCAGCCGGTCGGGGTTGACGAGTGCCAGGCCGAGCAGCGCCAGCACCGCCGTGCCGATCACCAACCGGGGCAGCCACTCGGCCCGCAGCCGCACCACGGCGACCCCGACCAGCAGGAAGAGCAGGCCGAGCCACAGCTCCGCGGTCGCCACGACGAGCCGCAGCCGGGTCGCCCCGTACGCGTCGGAGTAGACCTGCATCCGGTAGAGCGCCGAGGCGACGATCACCAGACTGAGCACGGTGAGCGTGCCGAGCAGGATGCGGACCAACAGCCGGTCCGCCCGGGTGGCCTTCGGGGCGCGGCGAGCGGCGATGGCGATCACCAGCAGGGTGAGCGCGGTGATGGCGAGCAGTTGCCAGAAACCGCCCCGGGCGTACTGGGCGTAGGTGAGCCCGGCCGTCCGCAGCACGTGCCCCGCGCCGCCGAACAGCACCGTGATCTGGACCAGCACGAACGCGGCAAACAGGGCGTCGAGCAACACCAGCGGGACGGTCCACTCCAGTCGGTGGACCTGGCGTGACGGCGCCGGCCGCAGGCCCTCCAGGTCGGGTGCGCCACCGACCAGGTACGCGCCACCGAGCAGCACCCCGCCGATCAGTGCCAGGCGGAACGTCCAGCCGATCACGGCGGGCAGTGAGATGTCCGGCAGTAGGCCGGTGACCAGCTCGGCGAAGACCGCGTCGGCGGAGGCGAAGAGCACCCCGAAGAGCGCCAACAGCACTGCGGAGGTCACCAGGCTGGTGAGGATGCGCCCGAAGCCGATCCCGGACCCCGGCGGTCCGGTTTCACGTACCCCGCGTGCCGCCCACGGGAGGGCCCGGACCGCCGCGGCGGGCGGTAGCGTCGCGGCGAGCAGCATCCCGAGCGGGCTCCGCGCGCCGGTCACCGCGAGAGTCCCGGTCACCACGGCCGCGAGCAGGCAGAGGGCGAAGAGCCAGCCGGCGGCCCGGACTGTGCCGACGGCTGTCAGCGCGACAGTCATGACGACCCAGATGGCCTGTTCCGCCCGCCCCGGTGCCCCCGTGGCACCGGGACGGGCGGTGGCCGCCTGGAGGCTCGCGGTCACGAGGGCGGCGGTGACCGCGAGTGCCGCCACCAGCCAGCCGAGACCCGGACGAACCATCGTCAGGGTCGACGCGCCGACGACCGCCGCAGCCGCAAGCGCCCCCAGCGTCAGCGGGCGGGCGGGGTCGGGAGGCCCCGGCCAGCGGCGCGCGACGAGCGACGGGGGCCGGGGCGGGGCAGCGGTGACCGGCCACGCCTGAGGTCGTCCGGCGACGGGTGTGCCAGCCGGGCCGGGCCGCACCGCCGGGGAGTCCGCTGGCCCGCCGGCCGGGAGCGGGTTGTTGCCGGGGCTGGTCATGCCGCCTCTTCTCGGGACTGCCCGTCGCGCGGGATGGTGACCTGGATGCGGCAGCCGGGCCGGTCACCGTGGACCGGTCGAGCGGGGTCGAGGACCCGGATCCGACCGCCGTGCAGTTCGACGACCCAGCGGGCGATGGCCAGGCCGAGCCCGGTGCCGCCGCCGGCCGACCGGTCGCCGCGGGTGAACCGCTCGAAGACCCGGGAACGCTCGATCGGTGGAATGCCCTGGCCCTCGTCGCTCACCTCGAAGCTGAGCTGGTCGCCGTGCTCCTCCGCGCTGACCCGCACCAGGCCACCGGGTGGACTGTGTCGCGCCGCGTTGTCGAGCAGGTTCGCGAAGACCTGGTGCAGCCGCCACGGGTCCGCGTGGACCGTCAGCGGCGCCGGCAGGTCGCGCAGTTGGAAGCGCACGTCCAGGCCGGCACCGGACGTACTTGCCGTGGCGTGCTCGACTGCCTCGTCGAGGAAATCCCCCACGTCGATGTGGACGCGTCGTAGCGGCACCACGCCGGCGTCGAGGCGGGACAGGTCGAGCAGGTCGGCGACGAGGTGCCCGAGCCGTTCGGTCTGGGCCAACGCCGAGCGCAGCGCTGCCGGTTCGGGGTCGGCCACCCCGTCCACCATGTTCTCCAGCACCCCCTGCAACGCGGTGATGGGCGTACGCAGCTCGTGCGAGACGTTCGCGATCAGCTCGCGTCGGCGCTTGTCGGCGGCGTGCAGGTCCTCGGCCATCTTGTTGAACGCCTGGGCCAGCTCACCGACCTCGTCGCGGGAGGTGGCACGCACCCGGCGGGTGTAGTCGCCCCGGGCCATCGCACCGGCGGCCGAGGTCATGTCCCGCAGCGGCGAGGTCATGCCGTGCGCGAGCACCTGCGAGGTGAGCAGGGCGACGCCGATCGCGGTGGCCGAGGTGACCGGTGGCGGCCAGCCGATGCCGTACGAGAAGTAGGCAAGCCCCGCCGCACCGGAGGCGACCAGCAGCACGCCCAGCTTCAACTTGATCGAGCGCACCGGGTCCAGCGGTCGGGGCAGCAGCTCCAGCACCCGGTCCAGACGGGTGAGCAGGGTCGCCGTCATGACGGCAGCTCCAGGGCGTAGCCGACCCCGTGCACGGTGCGGATGAGGTCGGCGCCCAGCTTGCGGCGCAGGGCCTTGATGTGGCTGTCCACGGTGCGGGTGCCGCTCCCGTCACCCCACCCCCAGACATCGGCGAGCAGTCGTTCCCGGGGGAGCACCGTGCGGGGTCGACCCGCGAGGTGGACCAGCAGGTCGAACTCGGTGGGGGTGAGGTGCACGTCCACCCCGGCCCGGCGGACCCGTCGCTCGGCCTCGTTGATCTCGATGTCGCCGAGGCGGATGGCGGGCGGGGCCGGAGTGGCGGCGGCCCGCTCCATCCGCCGCAGCAGGACGTGCACCCGGGCGGTGAGTTCCCGCATGGAGAACGGTTTGGTGAGGTAGTCGTCGGCGCCGAGGGCCAGCCCCACGAGCAGGTCGGTCTCGTCGTCCCGGGCGGTGAGCATCAGTACCGGCACCGGTCGGTCGGCCTGGATCCGGCGGCACACCTCCAGGCCGTCGAAGCCGGGCAGCATCACGTCGAGGACGACGAGATCCGGCTGTCCGGCGTGGAACTGGGCGACCGCGCTGGGCCCGTCCGCCGCGATCTCCACGGTGAAACCCTCGGCCCTCAGACGGGCGGCGATGGACTCGGCGATGGTTCGTTCGTCCTCGACCACCAGGACCCGGCGTTCCTTCATGGGTCCTGACTGTAGGGAGCCGCCATGGAGATCGTTGGGTCGCGTTGTGAACAACCTGTGGAGAACCGCTCACGCCTGTGGATAACTCTGCGGCTGGGTCGATCATCGGTCTCCGACTGTCACTCCAGGCCGATGCGCTCCGGCCGGGCGGAGGCGGAGCCGAGCCAGGTGTGCGGGTTGCCGTACCAGCACCAGCCCAGCTTCGGTGCGCCCTGGCTGATCCACAGTGCCGGCACCCGCTTGTCGCCGCAGCGGGAGCCGACAAGCGAGAAGCACCTGTTGCTCGCCAACGCGGCCGGGTGCAGCGTGACGAAGGCGAGCCCCTCGTCGATGCTGAGCGGCAGCCGGCCCTGCGCGGTGATCCCCTCCATGGCCGTCGCCGGGGCCAGGTTCCGGAATTCCTCCCCCCGGTCGACGTCGAAGAGCAGGTACGCCGGCCCGGCCGGCACCTCCAGCTCCTTGATCGGGTCGAAGCGGGGCAGGTCGTCCTCGGCGTAGTTCCGGTCCAGGATGCCGGGCTTGCGCTTGCCGGCCAGGCTGGTCAACTCCAGTCGTTCCCGTACCCCGATCAGCTCCCGGGTGACGACGAGCAGGAACGGCACCCGGGCGTCGGTGGGGGCGGGCAGGCCGGCGGCGCCCTCGACCGCGCGCGCCCGCAGTGGTGCGACCAGGTCACGGAAGCCGCTCTCGGTCGACCCGGCGAGGGCCGGATAGCCGAGCTGCACCAGTCGGTCGAGTTGCCGGTCGAATTCTGTTTCGGCGTGGAACGGGGTTTCGGTCACGGTAGGCCTCCCGACAGTCGTACGGACTAGCGTACAACGTACGGTAGGACTGCTCCCATTCCCGGCTCAGCGATTCCAATCCTGTTTCGCGGCCCTGACCAGCTTGTCCTTCAGCTCCCTGGTGTGCCGCCGGCTCACCGGCAGCTCGGAAGAGTCGATCACCACCACGTAGCCGGAGTTGACGAGCCGCAGCTCCGCGATCAACTTCAACTGGACCAGATACGAGCGGTGCACCCGGACGAAACCGGCGTCGGCCCAGCGCTCCGCCAACGTGGCAAGCGGGACGCGCACCAGGTGCGACCCCTCGGCGGTGTGCAACCTGGCGTAGTCGCCCTGCGCCTCCACCCACCGCACCGCCGAGCGGGGCAGCATCCGGGTGGTGCCGGCCAACTCGATCGGGATGGTCGGGTCCTCCTCGGCACGGGCCAACGCCGCCGGGTGCGACGGCACCACCCGCGAGCCGATCACCCGGCGCAGCGACTCGGCCAACCGATCGGCACGAACCGGTTTCCGCACGTAGTCGGTGGCACCCAGATCGAAGGCGTCCACCGCGCCGTCGTCGTACGCGGTGACGAACACGATCGCCGGTGGCCGGGCGAAGCGGCGCAGCACCCGGGCCAGCTCCATGCCGTCCAGGCCAGGCATCCGGATGTCCAGGAAGACCACGTCCACGTCCGCGTCGCGCAGCAGCCGCAGCGCCTCGGTGGCGTCCCCGGCCGTGTGCAGACGGGCCACCCTGGGGTCGGCCCGCAGGTGGTACGCCAACTCGTCGAGCGCGGGTGGCTCGTCGTCCACCGCGAGGACGCGCAGGAAACCGGACGCGTTCACCGCGCCCGTCCCGGTCCGCTCGCTCACGACCCGGCCCGTACGCCGGGATGGAACTTCGGCACCCGCATGCTCACCTTCGTGCCCGAACCCAGCCCGGTCTCCACGACCAGGCCGAAGCGGTCCCCGAAGACCGAGCGCAACCGCTCGTCGACGTTGGAGAGGCCCACGTGCTGGCCCGTGTCGTCAGCCGGGTCGCCAGTGCCACGGGCCAACTCGGCGATGCCGGCGGTAAGCGTGGTCGGATCCATTCCCACTCCGTCGTCCTCCACCGTGATGTGACATTCGGCGCCCGCGTCCCGAGCCTCGATGCTCACCATGCCCGTGCCCGGCTTGCGGGACAACCCGTGGCGAACCGCGTTCTCCACCAACGGCTGGAGGCAGAGGAACGGCAACGTCACCGGCAGCACCTCCGGGGCGATCTGCAAGCGCACCTGCAACCGGTCGCCGAACCGGGCCCGCTCGATGGTCAGGTAACGGTCGATCGACCGCAGCTCCTCGGCGAGCGTGGTGAACTCCCCGTGCGCCCGGAACGAGTACCTGGTGAACTCGGCGAACTCCAGGATCAACTCCCGGGCCCGCTCCGGGTCGGTGCGCACGAACGAGCCGATCGCGGTCAGCGCGTTGTAGATGAAGTGCGGGCTGATCTGCGCCCGCAACGCCCGGATCTCGGCGCGGGCCAGCCGCTCCCGCGACGAGTCCAGCTCGGCCAGCGCGAGCTGGTTGCCGGCCCAGTGTGCCGTCTCCAGGGTGGCCTGCACCAGGCCCGGAGGTGGCGGACTGTCGGCGACCGCCACCAGCGCGCCGACCACCCGGCCGTCCGCCGCGAGCAACGGTGCGACCACCGCACCCCGGATCGGGCAGTCGACGCGGTCGCAGTGCAGCTCCTGCTCACCGAGCACGGTCGAGCGGCCGGAGCCCACCGTGCGCTGGGCCGCCGCGAGCAGTTGCGCCGCGTGGTGCGTGCCGCGTCCGTCGAGGGCCAGCAGCCGGTCGGCGTCGGTGAGCGCCAGCCCGGCCGCACCCACCAGAGCCCGCAGATGGCGTACGGCCTTCGCCGCGCCCGCCTCGCTCAGCCCCGCGCGCAGCGGCTCGGCGGCCAGACCGGCGGTGTGCAGCACCTCGTAGGTGGCCCGCTGGGTGGCGGTGGCGATGCCGCGGCGGGCCCGCAGCCGCAGCACCGCGAGCAGGGCCGCGGTCAGCGCGGTGACGAGTGAGACGACGCCGACCACGGCGGAGAGGTTGGCAGCCACGCAGCGATCCTCGCCGCTGCGGGCCGGCGCGCCAACCCTCTAGTACGCGCCCTTGCGGGCGAGCACCACTCCGACCGTGCGCCACAGGATGCTCAGGTCGTACGCGAGCGACCAGTTGTCGACGTAGTAGAGGTCCAGTCGGACCGACTCGTCCCAGGACAGGTCGGAGCGGCCGGAGACCTGCCACAGCCCGGTCATGCCGGGGCGGACCAGCAGGCGGCGGCGGACGTCACCAAGGAAGTCACCGTCGTCGGCCGGCAACGGTCGGGGCCCGACCAGCGACATCTCGCCCCACAGCACGTTGATCAGCTGCGGCAGCTCGTCGAGCGAGGTGGCCCGCAGGAATCGGCCGACCGGGAAGACCCGAGGGTCCTCCTTCATCTTGAAGAGCATGCCGTCGGTCTCGTTGCGGTCGACCAGGCTGGCCAGCCGGTCCTCGGCGTTGACGTACATGGTCCGGAACTTCCACACCCGGAACGTGCGCCCCTCGTGCCCCACCCGCGGCTGGCGGAAGAAGACCGGCCCGGGATCGGAGATCCGGATCGCCACGGCGATGGCCAGGAAGAGCGGGATCAGCAGCAGCAGGCCCAGGCCGGCGGCGACCCGGTCCATCAGGTTCTTAGCCAGCAGCGCCGGCCCGGAGAGGGTCGGCTCCTCGACGTGCAGCAGCGGCAGACCCTCGATCGGCCGGATGTGCACCCGGGGCCCGGCGATGTCGGTCAACTGCGGAGCGACCACCAGGTCGACGCCGGAGCCCTCCAACTGCCAGGCCAGCCGGCGCAGCTCGCCCGGCTCCGCGCTGGCCGACCCGCAGACGGCGATGGTGTCTCCACCGACCTCACGGACCAGCGCCAGCACGTCGCGTCCGGCGTACACCGGAACCGGGGTCGGCATGCCGCGGGCCGCCGCGTACCCGTCGGTGATGTGGATGGCGACGGGCATCAGCCCGGCGGCCGGGCTGCGGGTGACCGCCGCGTAGACCTCGAGACATTCCGGCAGGGTGCCGACCAGCACCATCCGGTGCGCGGCCTGACCGGCGCGTCGCCGGATGTAGTGCAGCGCCCAGCGGGCCACGAAACGGCCCCACAGGATCAACAGCAGCGCCCCGAGCAGCGCGGTGCCGACCGTCCAGCGGGACAGCGCGGTCTTGGTGGCGAAGGCGAGGAACGAGACGCTCGCGGCGACGGTCACCGCCGCCCGGATGACCCGTTTGAACTCGTCCGGCCCGAGCCCCAGGTAGCGCCGGTCGTAGGCCCGGTTGCTCCAGAGGATTACCACCCAGCCGAGCGGAAGCAGCAGGTAGGAGACGGTGTGGAACCAGGTCGGGTCCTGCTTGAGGTCGGAGAACCCGGAGGCGGCCTGATCGAACAGTTGGATCGCGATCCAACTTGCGAACGCCGCCGCGCCGAAGTCGAGCAGCAGCAGGATCGCCGTGTAGGGGCGGTGCCAGCGGGAGACGCGGCGTCGCGCTCGGGCCCAGGCCGACCGGGGTACGCCGTTGTGGGACGGCGGCGTCGGCGGCTGGATCTCGAAGCTGTCGACGTGCCGCACGAGTCTGCTCCGGCCTTCGTTGGTTACCGGGCGCTGGAGGCTTGCCGTCACCTCACCCATGTCCTCCCGCATGACACGGGCCGCTCACTCGGCGTGAGGGCCCGGTCGCCCACCGTCCCAGTCTCCCACGCGGGCTCCGAGCGGTCGCCGCTCCGATGGAGATTGGCGATCGACGGTGCTGGCAGGATCTGGCCGGCTCCGCACCTTTTCAGAAGCCGGGGACCGGGCCACTATACCGATGGATGCGCGCGTGACCAGAACGGCGGACCGGAGCTTCCACTCAGTGAGGGCGATTCCACTCGGTAGCCCTGAAGTGGAATTACTCACCGTACGAGGCGAGACAACCGACGGTCAGCGAGTGGCTTGCCGCCGGTCTGGCAGGTCGGGCAGTACTGGAGGCTGGAGTCGGCGAACGACACCTCCCGGACGGTGTCCCCGCAGACCGGGCAGGGCAGCCCGGTGCGGGCGTGCACCTTCAGCCCGGAGCGCTTCTCGCCCTTGAGCTCCGCGGCCCGCTGACCGAGGGACCGCTCGACCGCGTCGCCGAGGACCTGTCGGGTGGCGGCGTGCAGGGTGGCGATCTGAGCGTCGGTGAGCCGGTCGGTGATCGCGAACGGGGACAGCTTCGCGGCGTGCAGGATCTCGTCGGAGTACGCGTTACCCACCCCGGAGAGCACCGACTGGTCGGTCAGCACCCCCTTGACCTGCCCCCGCCGGCTCCGCAGCCGCTCGGCGAAGGTGGGCAGGTCCGCGGCGAGCGCGTCCGGGCCCAGCTTGGCCACCCCGGGGACCGCCGCGAGGTCGGTGACCAGATACGCGGCGAGCTTCTTCTGGGTGCCCGCCTCGGTGAGGTCGAAGCCGGAACCGTCGTCCAGGCGTACCCGCACGGCGATCGGGCCCTTACCCGGGCGCAGCGGAGTGGTGGCGGGGAACGCCTCCCGGTAGTGCAACCAGCCGGCACGCGCCAAATGCACCACAAGGTGCAGGTCACCCTCGAACAGGACGTCGAGGAACTTGCCGTGCCGAGCGGCGTCGACCACCGCCCGACCGGCGACCTCGGTCGGTGCCGGCTCGTACGTCTTCAGGGCACTGATCGCGGCGATCTCCAGCCGATCGACGCGCCGCCCCACCGCGCGCTGCCGCAGGTAACCCGCGAGCGCCTCAACCTCCGGTAGTTCGGGCACGGTCCAACGGTAGCCTTCTTTCCCGTGAGCGTGCGGAATGAGCTTGCGAGTTCCCACCGCGAGCGCGAGGAGTGAGCTTGCGAGCCCCGCAGTCGCGAGCAACAGTCGGCACAGCCGCGAACGAAGGGCAAGCTCAGTGAGAATCGTGGTGGCGCACAACCGGTACCGGGAAGCCCAGCCGTCCGGTGAGAACACCATCGTCGACTCGGAGATCGCCCAGCTCACCGCCGCTGGCGTCGAGGTGCTGCCCTTCATCCGCAGCTCGGACGAGATCCCGTCGATGTCGAAGGCCGCCAAGGCGCTGCTGCCGATCTCGCCGATCTGGGCGCCACGCGCCCAGCAGGACCTGAGCCGGCTGCTCACCGAGCACCGACCTGACGTGTTGCACCTGCACAACCCGTACCCCCTGATCTCGCCCTGGGTGGTGCGGACCGCGCACCGGCACGGCGTGCCGGTGGTGCAGACGGTGCACAACTACCGGCAGGTCTGCTCCTCGGGGATCTACTTCCGCGACGGCGTGATCTGTCAGGACTGCAAGGGTCGGGCGTTGGGTGTGCCGGCGATCAAGCACCGCTGCTACCGCGACTCGGCGGCGCAGAGCGCGCTGATGGCGACCACACTCGCCGTGCACCGGGGCACCTGGCGCTCGGTGGACAGGTACATCGCGCTCACCTCGGCGATCGCCGACCACCTCCGCGACTACGGCATTCCGGACGACCGCATCGTGGTGAAGCCGAACTCGGTGCCCGACCCGGGTCGGCCGGCGCCGCTCGGTGACGGGTTCCTCTACATGGCCCGACTCTCCCCGGAGAAGGGCGTCGACCTGCTGCTGGACGCCTGGCGTCGGCACCCGGTGGGCTCCCTGGGCACGCTGCGGGTGGCCGGCGACGGTGAGCTGCGCCCACTCGTGGAGGCGGCCGCCGCCGAGCGGCCCGACGTGGTCTACCTCGGTCAGCTCGACCGGGCCGGCGTGCGGGCGGCGGTAGAGGCGAGCGCTGTGGTGATCGCCGCCGCGATGTGGCACGACGTGCTGCCCACCGTGATCATCGAAGCCATGGCGAGCGGCCGGCCGGTGCTCGGGACGGCGCTTGGCGGCATTCCGTACCTGGTCGGGGCGGACGCCCCGCACGAGCCCGCCGGCACCGGCCCGGCAGCCGTCGCCTCGGCGGTCGCGTCGCCGGTCGCGTCCGAGGTCGCCTCGCCGATCGCCCCCGGGATCGGACGGTCGGCGATGCCGGCCGGGATCGCTCAGGGCGAGGCTGGTTGGGTGGTCGCACCGGAACCAGCCGCGCTCGCAGCCGCCCTGCCGGTCGCCCGCGCCGGCGCGGCCGGACTGGCCCTGGCCGCCCGCGCCCGCTACGAGCGCACCTTCCACCCCGACGTGGTCACCAAGCGGCTCATCGACATCTACGCGGGTCTGGCCCACACCCGCAACCACGTCTGAATCCGCGCCTTTCCCGGCGGCTCTGCTCCGCGCCCGACCACCTGCCCCCTGCGCTGCCGTCGGGAAGGTGGGCCCACCGGCAAGATCACCGCAACATCAGGGTTGTTGCGGCCTGCCGCCAGCCCGAGGCAGCAACAACAGCCGGGCCGGGCGGGTGCCCGACGGGCGTGCGGGTGGGGTGGGTCAGCGTAGGGAGGCGCGGGCCGAGAAGGCGATGCTGGCCAGCAGGAAGCCACCGTTGACGATGGTGAAGGCGACAATCACCCAGAGGGTCAGCGCGGGGGCCACAGCGAGCACCAGGGCGGCCACGAAGATCACCGCGCCGTAGTCGCGGATCAGCTTCACCAGGCGTACCGGCAGCGAGGTCGAGGTGACCATGCTTGCCGCGTTCGGGCCGGCCTGCATCACCGACGTCACCAGGTTGACCATCCAGGTGCCCGCGAAGGTCGCCACGAGCCAGGTCGGCGTGGACGGCTCCTGCGCCACGGCGGTGGCGGCCAGGGCTGCCACCAGGGCGATCTGCGCGGCCACGTCGCAGAGCACGTCGACCCGGGCGCCGGCCGCGCTGCCCTGGCCGGTCACCCGGGCCAACTGCCCGTCCGCGCAGTCCAGGGCGTACGCCACCTGCCAGCCGACCAGGGCGAGCAGGCCGACCACCCAGGCCGGTACGTCCCCGGCGGCGACCGGGCCGGCGAGCGCCACCACGGTGACCGAGGTGGCCAGCCCGAGCACCAGGTTGGTGATCGTCAACGCGGTCGGTCGTAGCCCGAGCCGTTGGGCGACGAGCGCGAAGACGGCCCCCAGCCATTGGCTGATCGACTCGCTGAACAGGCCGCCGCCCCGGTTTACCCGGTGGAAGTCGGCGACGGTGGGACGGGGGTCAGCCAAGCTGGTCGCGGATTGCACCGGCGTAGTCTGCCAGCCGTTCCTTGGTCTCGGTAGGCGACAGTGCCAGGTGTTCGAGGATGGTGTACCGGTCCGGCCGGGTACGCGGTGCGAACTGCACCGCTTCGATGAACTGGTCGTCGGTGAGCGCGACCTCGGCGGGGAGCCGGGGCAGACCGTGCCGGGCCAGGCAGGCCGACATCTCGCCGAAGCGGCGGAGGTCCCCGCGCAGCCAGGTGCAGAACAGCGCGCCCAGCCCGGCCAACTCACCGTGCGACGCGGTCCCGGGGAAGAGCGAGTCGACCGCGTGCATGATCTCGTGGCAGCCGCCGCTGCACGGACGGCTGGTGCCGTCGACGGCCATCGCCAGGCCGCTGGAGATCAGTGCTTCGGCGAGGACTGTCACGAAGGCGTCGTCGCTCATGTCGCCGGGGTGGTTGAGCACCGCCTCGGCACCCGCTCGCGAGAGTGAGGCGGCCAGCCCGTCGACCGGCTCACCGCGTACCTGTCGGGACAGCTCCCAGTCGGCGAGCGCGCTGATGTTGCTGATCACGTCGCCGATGCCGGCCCGGTTGTGCCGGTCCGGGCCGCTCTCCACGAAGTCCAGGTCGACGATCACCCCGATCGGAATGTGTACGCCGTAGGAGCCCTTGATCCCGTCGGTGATCAGGCTGGCCACCGGGGAGGCGATCCCGTCGTTGGCGAGACTTGTCGCCACCGACACCATCGGCAGCCCACGACGGGTCGCCGCGTACTTGGCGACGTCGATGGTCTTGCCACCGCCGATGCCGACGACCGCGTCGTACGACCGGGCGCGCAGTTTGCCGCCCAGGTCGTCGGCGGCGTCGAGTGTCCCGCCGGAGACGGTGAACACGTCGGCCGAGCGCAGTGACGGCCGGATCAGCTCCGCGATCTGGGCACCCTGACCCGGGCCGACCACCACGGCGACGTCACCACCGGAGGAGATCCGCCCGTCGGCCAGGATCGCGCCCAGGTCGGCGACCGCCCCGCGTCGCACGTCGATGTGCAGCGGGGTGAGGACGCTCCGAGCTAGTAGCGGCACGCGATCTCCCGCGCGCGGGCCAGGTCGGCGTGGTTGTCGACCTCGACCCAGGGGACGTCACCGATCGGCGCCGCCCGCACCTCGCCGCCCCGGTCGGAGAACTCCTGGTAGCCGTCCTCGTAGTAGAGGTTCGGGTCCCGTCGCCAGGTCGCCTCCAGCGCGTCGGCGAGGGCGTCGGCGACCTGCGGCTCGATGAGCGTCGCGCCGATGTACTCCCCGTACGCCTCGCCCGGGTCCATCAGCTTGGTGATCCGGGTGAGCTGGCCGGCGGCGTCGAAGGTGGTCTTCATCTCCTCCTCGGCCAGCGGCTTGAGGGTGTCCACGGCCAGCAGGATGCCCGGCCCACGCTCGGCGAGCAGGGTCTTCTCCACGCTCACCGGGTGGACGGTGTCCCCGTTGACGAGCAGCACGCCACGGGCGAAGTGCTCCCGGGCGAGCCAGAGCGAGTAGGCGTTGTTCCACTCCTCGGCCTTGTCGTTGTGCACCAGGGTGAGCGTGACCCCGTACTTCTTCTCCAGCTCCGCCTGGCGGGTGACGACCGCGTCCGCCGCGTAGCCGACGACGATCACGATCTCGGTGAGCCCGACCTCGGCGAGGTTGCCCAGCGCGATGTCCAGGATCGTCGTCTCGCCGTCCACCGGCACCAACGCCTTGGGCAGGGTGTCGGTGTACGGGCGCAGCCGTCGTCCCGCGCCGGCCGCGAGCACCATTCCGATCATCGCGACATCCTCCCTCGTCCTGCTCCGGTCACCGCTGGAGGATAGCGCCGGCCGGGTGCGGCGCTCCGGTCAACCGGGTCAGCCGGGCAGGGCCGCCAGGTCGGCGAGCATGGTCAGCCGTTCCTCGGTGCTGAGCGTGGCGTACGGGCCGGCGGCCCGCCGGTCGGTTTCCAGCTCGATGGCGAGCCGTTCGGGGCCGGTTGGCAGGGCGCCGATGCTCGCCGCGGTGTGCCCGGCGGCGGTCCAGGCGGCGGCGTGCGCGTCGGCCCGGTGGTGTCGCAGCGCGCCGAGCCGGTTGAGCAGCAGCACGCCCGACGGGGTGCCGTCCGGCTCGTACGGAGGTGCCAGCGCGGTGAAGGCCGACCCGCCCGGGTGCTCCTCCTCGTCGGCGAGCACCAGGGCGTACGACAGCAGTCGGCCGAGGACTGCCACCAGCCGGGCGACCCGGTCGTCGTGCCCGGCCCACAACTCCTCGGTGACCTCGGCGTGCACCTGGTACAGCTCGGCGAGGAATGCGGCGCCACGCTCGGTGGCGGAGAGGGTGCCGTCCGGGCCGCGGTAGATCATCCCGTGTGCCACCTGCTTGTCCACGGTTCGTCGGCGGACGACCGGGTCCTGGTAGCGGGTGATCGCCGCGAACCCGGGCCCGTCGACGGTGCCACCGGGAGCGGCCAGCCGGGTGCGCAGGTCGACGAGGAAGCCGGTCGCCGTGACTCCGCCGTAGCGCTGGGACAGTTCGGCGCCACCGCCGTCCCGGCCGGCGAGCATGCCGGCGCGGAAGGTCCGGTCCACGGCAGGTGCGAGCAGCCCGGCGATCCGGTGGGGCGCCAGTTCGACGGTGTTCACCGACCGATCGACCGCAGGGCGGCGAAGCCCTCCTCCGCGATCCGCCGGATCAGCCCGTCGTTGACGTCGCGGTGCTCGTCGAGCACTGTCACCTCGTGCTCGGCCAGCCATCGGTACTCGGTGTGCTTGCCGGCCTCGAGCGTCGGGTGGTCGAGGTCGCCGTCGACGCGGACCAGGAAGTCGTACTCGGTCCGGGCAAGACCGTCGTCGCCGACGTAGTGGTACTCGCCCACCTGGCCCAGGACGTGCGAGAGGACCCAGCCGGTCTCCTCGGTGATCTCCCGGCGTAACGCCTCGTCGATGTCTTCGCCCGGCTCCAGATGGCCGCCGACGATGTCCCAGCAGTTGGGAAACAGGGCTCGGTGTGGTGACCGGCGCTGGAAGAAGATGCGGTCGTCGTGGTCGACGATCAGCGCGCCGGCGCAGCGCAGGGGCTCGGTGGACACCATCCGACAGTAGCCAGCCTCCGCAGCATGTGCGATGCCGCTCTTGTCCCGGAAACATCCACCGACCACCATGTCCGTACCGAATGCCACCGTCCCAAAGGGGTGATGCGTGATGCAGGTACGGGATGCGATGTCCAGCCAGGTCCTCGTCGTCGGTCCGGAGCACACGCTCCGCCAGGCGGCCCGGATGATGTCGGCCCGCGGTGTCGGGTCGGCGGTCGTGATCGACCCGGACTCCGAGGGTGTGGGGATCATGACCGAACGCGACGTGTTGAAGGCCATCGGCGCCGGCCTGGACTGCGACGTGGAACGCACCAGCGCCCACCTGACCTGGGACGTCGTCTACGCCGGGCCGGAATGGACGGTGGCCGAGGCCGCCGCCGCGATGGCCCGGGGCGGGTTCCGGCACCTGGTGGTGCTTGACGGCCGGGAGGTGGCCGGCGTGATCTCCGTACGGGACATCATGCGGGTCTGGTCGGAGAGCCAGGCGGTCGCGACGACCTGACCGGGGGTGGTGTGCCGGGACGGATCGATGGGTAGACATCCCTCGCGGGCGCGGAGGTGCCGTGGCCCGTGGGGGAGGTCCCGATGCGCGACGCGGAGCGGCTGGTCGAGCAGCAGTACGCCATGCTCCTGCGCCGGGACGTGGCCCGCCTTCCGGATCTCTATGCCCCGGAGGCGTTCTACGCCATGCCGGGTGTGACGGTCCGCCCCATCGAGCTGCCGGCGCTCCTGCGTACCTGGACCGGCGCCTTTCCCGACCTGCGGGTCGACCCGATGGGTGCGGTCCGCACGAGCGGTGGTGCCGCGGTCGAGCTGCGTCTGACCGGCACCCACACCGGCACCCTGCATTCGCCGTACGGCACCATCGCGCCCACCGGCCGCCTGGTGAGCTGGGAGGTGGCCGACGTGGTTCGGGCTCGTAAGGGCCGGATCACCGCGTGGCGTTCCTACTTCGACTGGAGTCAGCTCCTCGACGCGCTCGGCGTGCAGCTTGAGGGGTTTTCCCGGGCGGCGCAGCACGACGCGCTCGCCCTTCCGGTCTGATCTGCGGCCGACCGGACGAGGAGAGTCACCCGACCCGGTGGCTCAGGATGCGGACATCGCCGTGCCGACCGCGCGTTCCCCGCTGCCGCCCGTACGCTCAACATCCATGACCGCCGAGCAGTTGATCTCCTTTGCCCGTGGGGCTCCCTCGCTGGACATCGTCGATGTCGAGGGGCTCAAGGCCGCCGCCGTCCGCGCCTTCGACGCCGACCCCGCGGGGGTGACGGCGTACGGCACCTCCGTCGGGTACGTTCCGCTGCGGAAGTGGATCGCCGAGAAGCACGGGGTCGAGGCCGACCAGGTGCTGGTGACCAACGGGTCGCTCCAGGCCGACGCGTTCCTCTTCGACCACCTGGTCCGCCCCGGCGACACGGTGGTGGTGGAGCGCCCGACGTACGACCGGACGCTGCTCAACCTGAAGCGGATGGGCAGCGAGCTGCACAGCGTCTCGGTCCAGCCGGACGGCCTGGACACTGCCGAGCTGCGCAAGCTGCTGGAGTCCGGGGTGCGGCCCCGGCTCGCGCACGTCATCCCGAACTACCAGAACCCGGCCGGCATGACGCTGTCGCTGGAGAAGCGTCGGGAGCTGCTGGACCTGGCCGCCGAGTACGAGTTCACGATCTTCGAGGACGACCCGTACGCGGATGTCCGCTTCCGGGGCGAGGCGCTGCCGTCGATGCTCTCGCTGGACACCCGCAACGTGGTGGTGCACGCGTCGAGCTTCACCAAGACGGTCTGCCCTGGCGTGCGGGTCGGCTACCTGGTCGGCCCGGCCGACCTGATCGCCTCGATCGCGAAGAACGCGACGAGCCTCTACATCTCCCCCGGGATGGTGTCCCAGGCGATCGTGCACCAGTTCTGCGTCTCCGGTGACATCGACCGCTCGATCGAGACGGTCCGGGCGGCGCTCGGCGAGCGCGCCCAGGTGCTCGCCGAGTCGCTGCGCCGGCACCTGCCGCAGGCGCGTTTCGTGGAGCCCGACGGCGGCTACTTCCTCTGGGTGGAGTTCCCGGACGACGTGCTCGTCGATCGGCTCGCCCCGGCGGCGGCCGAGCGTGGGGTCGCCGTGGTCAAGGGCAGCGACTTCATGCTGGACGGCGGCCAGCACGCGCTCCGACTGGCCTTCTCGGCGGTGACCGCCGACCGGATCGACGAGGGCGTCCGGCGGCTCGCGGAGGCCGTCGAGGCCGTCCGAAGCTGAGCGTTCTGTCGGGTTCCCGACAGAACGACGATGCCGGCCGTCCCGGGGCTCCCCTCCGGGCGGCCGGCTGGCCCACAATGCTGCGAGCGTCAGCCCGTCAGCTGAGAGGCCCGGTCTCCGGGGCCGGGCCCAGCCCGGGTCGACGCGACAGCACAACCTCCCGCCCCCACAGGTGCCGGGCGGGCCGTGTCGTCCCCCGCACACCCCCCGATGCGGCCCGGCCCGCCCGACGCCGCCCCTGCACGCGACCGCCGTCACACCGGTCCTCGACCGCGGTCGGCGTAGCCTGCAAGCCGAGCTGAGCGCGGGAGGTGACGCGATGACGGATCGGACAGAGCGGGACCGGACGGCACCGTCGTCCAACGGTCGGGTGCTACGGCCCCGGGCGTGGCCCTCCCCGGTCCGGGCGATGACCCGGATCCTCAACGCCGACGGCTCGCCGCCCGCGCCGGCCCCGATCGGCGCCGGTCGCAGCGCGGTGGTCGACTGCGCGCTGTACGTGGACGGCAAGCGGCAGCCCGGTGACTGGACGTACGCGGAGGCGCTGGCCGCGGCCCGTCGCGAGGAGCACGGCTTCGTCTGGATCGGCCTGCACCAGCCGGAGCTGGCCGAGATGACCGCGATCGCGGAGACCTACGGTCTGCACGAGCTGGCGGTCGAGGACGCGGTCAAGGCCGAGCAGCGCCCCAAGCTGGAGCGGTTCGGCGACGTCGTCTTCCTGGTGCTACGCACCGCCCGTTACTGCGAGCACACCGAGCTGACCGAGAACTCCGAGGTGGTGGAGACCGGGCAGGTGATGCTCTTCATCGGCCCGAACTTCGTGATCAGCGTCCGGCACGGGGACGCCTGCCGGCTCGCCCCGATCCGCGCCGACCTGGAGACCAAGCACGAGTTGCTGCTGCACGGCCCGTGGGCGGTGGCGTACGGGGTGACCGACCGGGTGGTCGACCTCTATCTGGAGGTGGCCGAGCAGATCGAGGACGACCTGGACACGCTGGAGGCGGAGGTCTTCGACCGGCACGGCCACGGGCGCATCCAGCGGATCTACCAGATGAAGCGGGAGCTGGTGGAGTTCAAGCGGGCGGTGGTGCCGCTGCAACGGCCGCTGATGACGCTGACCTCCCAGGTCAACCGGGACGTGCCCAAGGAGATCCGCAAGTACTTCCGGGACGTGCAGGACCACCTGAGCCGCACCGTGGAGCAGGTGAACTCCTACGACGACCTGCTGAACTCGATCCTCCAGGCGCGGCTGGCCCAGGTCACCGTCGACCAGAACAACGACATGCGCAAGATCGCCGCCTGGGCGGCCATCGCCGCGGTCTGGACCTCGATCGCCGGCGTCGAGGGGATGAACTTCGACAACATGCCCGAGCTGAAGATGACGTACGGCTATCCGGTGGCTCTGGCCCTCATGCTCGGGGTGTCGCTGGCCCTCTACCGCTGGTTCCGCCGCAACGGCTGGCTCTGACCCGCGACGCGGAAGCGCCGACGAGCGGGGTCGACCCGCTCGCCGGCGCCTGACGCGCTGCCGCTGAGGTCAGCGGCGGCCGTTACGGGCCGTGTCCTTGCCAAGTGCCTTGGTGAGGTCGTCGGTCGGCCGACCGGAGACGTCGGTGGCGCCCTCGGCGACCGACGGGACCTTGTCGGTCGGGCGGACACCGGTCTGCTTGGCCGGGGCGGTGGTGCTGGCGCTGGAACCGCCGGCCACCGCCGAACTGCCCGCGCCGGTCATCCCCGCAGCGCCGGACATGGTGGACCCGTCCGACCCCCGGGTGGCGGACGGCGTACGGACCTCGATCGAGTCGACCTCGTCGCGCATCGGCTCCAGGGTGCTGCGGGTCGGGTCGTACTCGGCCCACTCCTGCTGCTCGCGGCGACGACGCAGCGCCACCGCGCCGGCCAGGCCGGCGATGGCACCCGCCGCCAGCAGGCCAGTCATCATCGAGCCGCGACGGCGCGGCTGCTTCTTCCTACCGGTGATCCGCATGGTCTTCGACTTGGCCTTCCTGGTCAGCGGCCCGGCCTGCGCGGCGCCGTCACGGGCCGCCGCCGCCAGCGGTGCCAGCGTGGTGAGCGTCGTCCCCCAGCCGGTCGACGCGCGGTCACGAACCATCGCCGCGGTCGGTGCGACGTAGCCCCGGGCCACCTGGACCCGCGGGCCGACGGTCGCTCCAGCGCCCTTCGCGGCGTGGTTGGCTGCCTGCATCAGGTGGCTGATGCTCTGGTTCAGCTCGGCCTTGGCCAACTGACCCTGGGACTTGCGCCGCCCGATTCGAAACACGGTCCTACCTCCTGGGAGTTGTTCCTTCGTCATCCTCCACCTTCGGATGCCTCCGCGATGCCAGATCGGGCACATGGGAGGATCCGCATGGAACTGACCAACGAGTGAGGAGTACCCGTGGCCGAGGCTGTCTACGCCACCCTGCACACCAACGCTGGCCCGATCCGGCTGGAGCTCTTCCCCAACCACGCGCCGAAGACCGTCCGCAACTTCGTCGACCTGGCCGAGGGCAACCGTGAGTACACCGACCCGCGCACCGGTCAGCCGGGCAGTGGTCCGTACTACGACGGCACCATCTCGCACCGGGTGATCAGCGGTTTCATGGTCCAGATGGGCGACCCGACCGGCACCGGTCGGGGCGGCCCGGGCTACAAGTTCGCCGACGAGTTCCACCCGGAACTGCGGTTCGACCGTCCGTACCTGCTGGCGATGGCGAACGCCGGACCGGGCACCAACGGTTCGCAGTTCTTCATCACCGTGTCCCCGACGCCGCACCTCAACAACCGGCACACGATCTTCGGCCAGGTCGCCGACGAGCAGTCGGTGAAGATCGTGGATTCGATCGCGAACACCCCTACCGGTCCGAGCGACCGTCCGCTCCAGGACGTCGTCATCGAGCGGGTCGAGATCGAGCGGTCCGCTTCCTGAGCGACTCGCGAGGTACCTTTGCTCGCATGATTGAGCGCTCCGGAGCATGGCCGGTGCCGGTGGACCGAGCGGTGGCGGACGAAGGGTTGGCCCGGTGAGCGAGTCTCCGCCGACCACCCCGGTCTGCTACCGGCACCCCGGTCGGGAGACCTACGTCCGGTGCACCCGCTGTGACCGGCCGATCTGCCCGGACTGCATGCGGGAGGCCTCGGTCGGGCACCAGTGCCCGGAGTGCGTCAACGAGGGACGTCGCAGTGTCCGGCCGGCGCGTACCGCCTTCGGCGGCGGTATGGCCGGCCGGCACGGCCTCGTCACCAAGGGGCTGATCGCCCTGAACGTGCTGCTCATGCTGCTGTCCATCGCCTCCGACCGGGGTGGGGACGCGGCAGCGGGCGGTTCCGGGTTCGGAGGGCTGGCCGGTGGCGAGACACCACTGACCCGTTGGGGTGGCGTGCTCGGCTACGCCTCGTACATCCCCTTCGGCCCGGTGCACGGCATCGCGGCCGGCGAGTGGTACAGGCTGGTCACCGCCATGTTCCTGCACTACGGGTTGCTGCACCTGCTGCTGAACATGTGGGCACTGTGGGTGCTCGGCCGGGAGTTGGAGGGGGTGCTCGGTCGAGCGCGCTTCCTCGCCCTCTACCTGATCGCGGGCCTGGGCGGCAACGTCGCCGTCTACCTGTTCAGCCCCGCCAACCAGTCGCCGACCGTCGGTGCGTCGACGGCCACCTTCGGGCTCTTCGCCGCGATCTTCGTGATCATGCGACGTCTCGGCCTCAGCACCTCGGCGATCGTGCCGATCCTCGTCATCAACCTCGTCTTCACGTTCGCCGTACCGGGCATCTCGATCCCCGGGCACCTGGGCGGGCTGGTGGTCGGTGGGCTGCTGGCGTTGGTGCTCGCGTACGCGCCACGAAGTCGGCGCACGCTTGTGCAGACCGTCGGTGCCGGGGTCATCCTGCTGGTCCTGCTCGCCCTGGTGCTGGTCCGCACCGCCTACCTGCTCGGCTGACCGATCAGGCGTTCGGGCGGGCGGCCCGCAGCGCGGCGGCCACCTCCTCCGGGGTGGCCCCCAGGTCGTACCGGCCGAACAGGTGCAGCGAGTTGCCCGCGTCGATTTCCAGGGTTTCGCTGGTCAGGCCCAGCCGGGGCCGCCTGTCGACGGCGATAGCCTCGACCGTCGACCAGGGCAGCAGCCGCCGGCCGGCGAAGCCACGGATGACGGTGAGCCCGGCCGGGTCCACCGCCAACCGCACCGGCGCGACCAGGTCACGTACCGCCCAGCCGGCAAGCGCTGCGGCGGCCAGGGCGGCCAGGGCGAGCCGGATCGGGTCGCCGTCGGAGAAGAGCAGCCCGAGCGCGACGAGCAGAACCGCGCCGGCCACCTTCGCCGCCGGCAGGCCCGGCGGCACTCGCCACTGTCGGTCCGGGGAGGTCTCATTCACCCGCCCAGCATGCCAGCGCTGCGCCGGATCGTAGCCCCGGGCGCCGGGGGGCCCCGACGACGTAGGATCGGGACAGCCTAAGTTACCGGGGAGTACAGATGAGTGACGCGGTCATCGTCGGCGCGGTGCGTACCCCGGTCGGGCGGCGCAAGGGCAGCCTCGCCGGCGTCCACCCGGTCGACCTCTCGGCGCACGTGCTGCGTGCCCTCGCCGAGCGCACCGGGCTCGACCCGGCCCAGGTCGACGACGTCTTCTGGGGCTGCGTGTCCCAGGTCGGCGAGCAGTCCTGGAACATCGCCCGCAACGGCGTGCTCGCCGCCGGCTGGCCCGAGACGGTGCCCGGCACGACGCTTGACCGGCAGTGCGGCTCCAGCCAGCAGGCCCTGCACTTCGCCGCCGCGACGGTGCTCTCCGGCCAGGCCGACCTGGTGGTCGCCGGTGGCGTCGAGTCGATGACCCGGGTGCCGATGGGCTCCAGTGTGGCCGGCGGCATGCCGTTCAGCGACCAGCTACGCGCCCGCTACCGGGGCGTCGAGGGCTTCGCCGACGACGCGCCGCTGCCGTTCAACCAGGGGGTCGGGGCCGAGCTGATCGCCCAGCGGTGGCGTCTCTCGCGTACCCAGCTCGACGAGTTCGCGTTGGCCAGCCACGAGAAGGCAGCCGCCGCGCAGGACGCCGGCGCGTTCGATCCGGAGCTGACCCCGGTGCCGCTCGCCGACGGTGGCAAGTTCGCCGCCGACGAGGGCATCCGCCGGGAGACCTCACTGGAGAAGCTGGGCGAGCTGGCCACCCCGTTCCGCGCCGACGGTGTGGTGACCGCCGGTTCCGCGTCGCAGATCTCCGACGGCGCTGCGGCCCTCGCGGTGACCACCTCCGACTGGGCCAGCCGGCACGGCCTGCGCCCACTGGCCCGGATCCACACCGCGGTGGTCGCCGCCGACGACCCGGTCACCATGCTCACCGCACCCATCCCGGCCACCGCGAAGGCGCTGCGCCGCGCGGGGTTGGGCATCGAGGAGATCGGGGTGTACGAGGTGAACGAGGCGTTCGCCCCGGTGCCGCTGGCCTGGCTGGCGGAGACCGAGGCGGACCCGGAGCGGCTCAACCCGCGCGGCGGGACGATCGCCCTCGGCCACCCGCTCGGCGGCTCCGGTGCGCGGATCATGACCACCATGCTCCAGCACATGCGGGACAACGGGCTCCGCTATGGCCTGCAGACCATGTGCGAGGGCGGCGGCATGGCCAACGCGACGATCGTCGAGCTGGTCTGACCGGCGGCGGAAAACGCCTCGCCTCGCGCCGGGAGGGCCACCTAAGGTGCCCGACGTGACGACGATTGCCGGTGAGCGTGCCCCCGACTGGTCCAGCGAGCAGTGGCAGGTGCGGGCCCGGTCCTGGGTCGACGCGCAGCTCAGCCGGGCCGGCCGACGGGTGACCGGGTTGGTGGAGCCGAGGCTGCGGCCCTGGTCGCTGGTGTGGCGGGTGCCCACCGACGACGGCCCGGTCTGGTTCAAGGCCACCAACCCGGGCACCGTGCACGAGGCGGTCCTGGTCGCGGCGCTCGCCGAGCTGACGCCGGACCGGGTGCTGACGCCGATCGCGGTGGACCCGGCGCAGGGCTGGTCGCTGCTGCCCGACGGCGGCGAGTCGTTGCGCGACGTGCTGGCGCGCGACCCCGACCTGGCGCACTGGGAGCGGGCGCTGCCGGGGTACGCGGCGCTGCAACTGGCGAGCGCGTCGCGCGCCGACGAGTTGGTCGCCCGGGGTGTGCCGGACCAGCGCCCGGAGGTACTGGCCGACCTCTTCGCCGAACTGCTCGACGATCACGAGTCGCTGCTGCTCGGTGCCGAGGGCGGGCTCAGCCCGGCCCTGCACGAGCGGCTGCGGGCGGAGCTGCCGTCGTACGCCGAGCGGTGTCGCCGGCTCGCCGACCTCGGTATTCCGGCCACCGTGCAACACGACGACCTGCACGACGGCAACGTCTTCGCCGGCGCTGCCGGGTACCGCTACTTCGACTGGGGTGACGCCTCGGTGGCGCACCCGTTCGGCACGCTGCTGGTGACCCTGCGCTCGGTCGGGCATGCCCGGAATCTCGCCGTGGACGACGCCCCGCTGGTGCGGTTGCGCGACGCCTACCTGGAGGCGTGGACCGACAGGTACGACCGTCGGACGCTTGTCGAGGCCGCCGACCTCGCGATCGGCCTGGGGCCGGTGAGCCGGTCGCTCTCCTGGCGTCGAGCACTCGACACCGTCGAGGAGTCCCGCGCCGAGTACGCCGACGCGGTCCCGGGTTGGCTGGAGGAGCTCTTCGCCGCCAGTCCACTTCAGCCGAACTCCTGACCATGATCCGTCCGAGTCGGAAGTCGGACAGGCAGTGCGACAGAGGGCGTGGAACTTCCAAAAAAGTGCCGTGACCCACGTCACCCTGCTGGGGGCGTCGTTGGGCACGTCATGGACGTCTTCTCCCGAACGTTCCTCCCGGCCGCCGCTGAGGCTGGCCTGGCCGTGCAGACGGTGAGCCGGCACATGCCGGTCTTCCGGCGCTGCGTCGGCTCTGGTGACGCCACCATCCTGGTCACCCGTTGCAGCCGCCCCGACCGCCCGGTCACCGGCGACTACCTGCTGCTGCTCACCCACCGCCGGTTGGTGGTGACCCAGCAGACCCGCCTCCTGCACCGACTGCGCCTGCACCTCAACACCGAGCTGCGCGAGCTGAGCAACGTCACCTGGAGCCCGGACCCGCGGTTGCAGTCGGTCGAGATGGCGGCCACCGCCATCGACGGAATCCGTGAGCGGTTCCTGATCCGGACCAGCCACCCGAAGCAGGTCTGGCAGCTCGACGCGCTGCTCAACCAGGCATTCCGGACCCGTCTGCGGCCGGCCGGCGCGCGGGTCGTCGCAAGCATCGGTGACGCGCCGGCCGCCGCACGGCCCGGGATGTTCGCTCCGTCCTGGTGAGCTGACACCCCGGTCGGGCAGCGCACCGCCTTTACCGAACTCGAACACGCACCGATCGCGCCGAGCCCACCGGGTCGGCAATCATGGGCCGGTCACCGTCGAACCACCGCATCGCGGGCTCGTCCTCGTCGTCGAGGACGAGCCGAGCATCGCCGACCTGGTCCGGCTCTACCTCACCCGGGACGGGTTCGGCGTCCACCTGGAACGCGACGGTGCGGCAGGTCTGAGCGCGGCCCGCCGGCTACGCCCGGTGGCCTGCGTCCTGGACATCGCGCTGCCCGGCCTGCCCGGCACCGAGATCTGCCGCCAGCTCCGCGAGGCCGGCGACTGGACTCCGGTCATCTTCCTCACCGCCCGGGACGACGAGGTGGACCGCATCGTCGGCCTTGAGCTGGGCGCCGACGACTACGTCACCAAGCCGTTCAGCCCACGGGAGCTGGTCGCCCGGGTGCGGGCGGTGCTGCGTCGTTCCGCAGGCGGCCCGGAGGGCGCGGACCGACCACGGGTCGTCGGCCCGGTGACGCTCGACCCGGCCCGCCGCACGGTCACCGCCGCCGGCGCCCCGGTGCAGCTCACCTCGACCGAGTTCGACCTGCTGGCCCACCTGATGGCCCGGCCCGGTCGGGTCTTCACCCGGGAGGAGTTGCTGGCCGGGGTCTGGGGCTACGCGGCCCACGCCGGCACCCGGACGGTGGACGTGCACGTCGCCCAGGTGCGGGCGAAGCTCGGCCCGGCGAGCGTGATCCGGACCCACCGTGGCGTCGGGTACGCGGTCGATGCCTGACCACCCCGGGGTCGAGCCGCCGACCATGGCCCTGCCGGTGGTCGGCACCGGCCCACCCGCCGCACCTCGACGAGGCCGACCCGGCCGTACGCTCACCGCCCGCGCGGTGCTCGTCACCTGCGCGGTGGCGCTGGTGTCGGTGCTCGTCACCGCCATCGTCGCGGTGCCGTTGGCGATCCGTGGCGCGGAGCGGAGCGAGCAGCAGGCGCTCGCCGCCCAGGCCCGCCTCGCGGCCGAGGTGCTGCGGACCCGCCTCGACCGGGGCCGTAGCGCCGACGAGGAGCGGCTCATCCAGCAACTGCGCGACCAGGGCATCGACGCGTACCTGATCCGGCGCGGGGCGGTCGACCGGGCCGGTCTGCCACCCCGGGTGGTGCAGCGGATCGGGCAGGGCCGCAACGTGTCGGCGCGCCGCTCGGTCAACGGTGAGCGGGCCCTGGTCGAGGGGCGGGCGCTTCCCGGGGGCAACGGGGTGGTGCTCTCCCGTCCGCTGGCCGACGGTCTGTGGGCCCGGGTGCTGCTCAGCCTCTGGCTGCCGCTGCTGGCCGGGTTGGCCGCCGGGGTGGTGGCCGGGCTGCTGCTGGCCCGTCGGCTGGCCCGGCCGATCCGCGTCGCGGCCACCGCCGCCGCCCGACTGCGCGCGGGTGACCGTGCCGTCCGGGTGCCGGTCGAGCCGCCGGACGAGGTCGCCGACCTGGCCGAGGCGTTGAACGGGCTGGCCGCCGCACTTGCCACCAGCGAGGGCCGGCAGCGGGAGTTCCTGCTCTCCGTCTCGCACGAGCTGCGCACCCCGCTGACCGCGATCCGGGGGTACGCCGAGGCGCTCGCCGACGGGGTGCTCGGCGGCGACGACACGGTGGAGGCCGGTCGGACGGTGCTGGCCGAGGCCCAACACCTGGACCGGCTGATCGGTGACCTGCTGGCACTGGCCCGGCTGGAGGCCGCCGACTTCCCCCTCGAACCGGTGCCGGTGGACCTGACCCAACTGACCCTGGACGCGGAGCCGACCTGGTCCGGTCGGTGCGCGGCGGTGGGGGTGCCGTTCCGGCTGGAGACGCCCGGTCAGCCGGTGCCCGCGTACACCGATCCGGGGAGGATCCGGCAGGTGCTTGACGGGCTGCTGGAGAACGCGCTGCGAGTCGTACCCCCGGGGTCGCCGGTGGTGCTCGCGGTCCGGCCGGCCGGCGCGGACCCGGCGCACGGCGGCGTGTTGGAGGTCCGCGACGGCGGGCCCGGCTTCACCGACGACGACCTGGCGGTGGCGTTCGAACGCGGTGCGCTGCACGAGCGCTACCGGGGGGTGCGCAAGGTGGGTAGCGGGTTGGGGTTGGCGCTGGCCGCCGGATTGGTCCGCCGACTCGGTGGCGAGATCCGCGCGGGGCACGCGCCGGAGGGCGGGGCCGCCTTCACCGTCCGGCTGCCAGGCGATCCTTACCTGACCCGAACGTCGGCCTGACGCTCCGCTCGTCGTTCCCGGGAAGGCTGAGGGCTCCACGGACGAGAGGGAAAGTCATGCCACGTTGGGGTATCGCCACCGGCACCACGGCACTGCTCGCGGCGCTCGCGCTCGGCGTCAGCGGCTGCGGCGCGGCCGAGGTGGCCAGCCAGCCCGCCCGGGATGTCGCAGTCGAGGTCGCCGCCGCCATGGGGGTCGAGGGTCAGGCGCTGACCGCGATGGGCTTCGACGCCGACGACCTGGACGTGCAGACCGTCGCGGCACCGGCCACCCCGACGCCTGGCGCGTCCCCCACCGCCAAGGAGAAGGCCCGGGAGAAGCGCGGCGAGGAGTGGCGCAAGCGCCGCCAGGCCCGCGTGCTGCTGCGCAGGAACACCCTGCACGGTGAGGCCGTGGTCAAGGCGAAGGACGGCGGTACGCAGACCGTGGCCGTGCAGCGCGGCGAGGTGACCGCAGTCGACGGCGACTCGATGACCGTCAAGTCCTCCGACGGCTTCACCATGACCTGGACCCTCGGCGACGACCTGCGGGTGGTCGAGCGGCGGGCCACCGTGCAGCCGAGCGAGGTCAAGGTCGGCGCGACGCTCGGCGTCGCCGGCGCGAAGGACGGCGACAAGGGCGTGGCCCGGCTCATCCTCATTCCCCGCGCCAAGTGAGCGTAGGGGCCCTGGCCGACCGACCAGGGCCCCTACCCATGGTCGGTGGCTAGCGGCCCGCCGGCAGGGCGTAGCCGACGTAGTCGCGGAACTCCAGCCGCCAGCCGGCCGGGACGAGCTTGGTGCAGGCCGCCTTGCTGCCGGTGCAGACGATCGCGTCGACCGAGGACGGGTCCGCCGGCGGACGTTCCGGCAGTACCGACTGCAACGCCACAAGCTCCGGCGAGCCACCGTCGGGCTGCCGCAGCAGCAGCCACCACGGGTACTCCCAGTTGTCGTTCTGCTGCACCAGCCCGATCCGTCGGGCGCCGCTGGCCTGGACCGCGGTCGCCGCCCAGCGGAACTCGTCGGCCCACTGAGGCCGGCGTAGGAACCGGGTGTCCAAGTCCGAGGTGGTGAAGACCGAGCCGGCGCCGACCAGCCGGCGCGGGAAGCCGTACGACAGCGCGAGCACCCCGGCCAGCGCCGAGGTGGCCAGCACCGTGACGGCAGCCATGGTGGCGACCGTTCGGCGTCCACCCGCCCGGCGGCGGAAGAGCGCGTCCAGCCAGAGGCCGGCGAGGGGCACGGCGAGCACCACGGCGTAGAGCAGCAGACGGTTGCCCCACGGCTGCCACTTGATCATTGCGGTGTGCAGCAGCACGGCGGTCAGCACCACCACCGCGTACGCCCGCAGCGACCCGGCCCGCTCGGGGGCGAGCCGCCGTGGCCGGCCGAGCGCGATCACCGCGCCGATCGCCGCCAACGCCCCGGCCAGCGGAAACGCCACCCGGTCCTCGTCCGGATACCAGGCCGGCTCCGGAAACAGTTCCCGGCCGAAGGTGATCGCGCGGTCCTGCGGGTCGACCCCGACCGCCTCGGCGCCGCTGATGATGACGTCGGCCCCGGCCCGGCGCAGGGGCGCCAGCGGGGTGTCGAACGCGGTGTGCCCGATCCGCAGCGCGTTGACCACTATCGACGCGGGGTCGTGCCGCTCCATCGGAATGGACTCACGCAGCCGGGGCGGCCCCAGCGGGTGCCCGAACTCGGCGGTCACCCGGGCCAGGAACGGGCCGACCACCACGGCCGCGACCACCAGGATCAGCACCGAACCGCCGACCGTACGGGCCAGCCCGCCGACCGGCCGGGACCGCCGACCCCCGCCAGCCACTGCGGTGCTCGCCGGGTCTGCCACTGCCGTGGCCGCCGGTGTCGCCCTGTCGATCCAGGCCAGTCTGAGCTGGGCCAACCCCCACAGCATCAGCAGCGGGCCGACCGCGATCAGACCGCTGGTCTTGGTCACCGCAGTCAGCCCGGTGGCCGCCCCCAGCCCGAGCAGCGTTCCCCAGCCGGTCCGTCGACGCAGCCCGTCCAGCACCAGGGTCGCCGCGCAGGCCACCCACGCCGCACAGATCAGGTCGGTCTGCGTGCTCGTCGCCTGGAGCACCACCATCGGCGTGGTCGCCAGCACGAACGCGGTGAGCAACTGGGCGCGTCGACCACCGCCGAGCTGCGCGGTGATCCGTGCGGCCACCAGGAGGCAGACCACTCCAGCCGCCCACTGCACCAGGTTGTACAGGTGGTCCCCGCCGGTCAGCAGGCGCAGGTGCAGCAGCAGGTACTCGGCGCCGGGTGGAATGGTCACCTGCCGGTGGATGGCGGTGGGCCAGAAGTCCAGGTCGCCCTGGGCCACCCAGTGCTCCACCTTCGGCAGGTGGTAGGTCTGCGAGTCGAAGTTGTTCGGCTCGGCCAAGAGCGCGACAAGCAACTCCAGCAGGACCAGCCCGCCGATCGTGCCGGCGAGGAGCCGTTCGCCCGGTCGGGCCGTACGCCAGGTGTCGACCGCCACCGCTAGCACGCCGGCCGCCCTCCGGCTGGCCCGGCCCGGCGCGGGGTCCGGCTCGCCGCGCTCGGCGGCCGGCGCGGACCCGTCCGGGCTGCCACCGGACACCACCGCGCCGACCGGCACCGGCCGCGGCGTGGCGCCGACCGAGGCCGGTGCGGCGGCGGACGGCTGCCCGAGGCGTATCGCGCGTCGCCGGCGCAGACCGGCCACGATTGCGGCGACGGCCAGGAAGAGCAGCCAGGCGACGGCGAACGCGGGGCGGGTCAGCGCGTGCGACGCGCCGAGGACCTCGACGACGAGCACCGCGTACGCCCCGCTGAGCAGGACGGCACGCACCACAGCGAGCCGCAGCGGTGCCACTGCGCCAGCCTCACGTGACCTCGACGCGACGGTGAGCAGGAGCACCGCGACGGCAGGAACCGCCGCGAGCAGGGAGCCGGCAGCCGACATGGCGGAAGTAAACACCATGGATCTGAGCCCGCCGCGCCGAGTGCCCCGCAGTGGCGATACGCGGTGGCGAATCCAACCAGGCTAGGCTAAGGCCGACGTGTTGCCGCCACCGTGGAGATTTCCCGTGAAGCTCTCGATCCTCATGCCGGTCTACAACGAGGAAGAACGCATCGCGGATGCCCTCAAGCAGGCACTGGCGGTGGACTATCCCTGCGAGATCGAGCTGGTGGTGGTCGACGACGGCAGCCGGGACGGCACCGGCGAGGTCCTCGATCGCGCCGACGACGCGCGGCTGCGGGTCATCACGCACAAGCGTAACGCCGGCAAGGGTGCCGCGATCAAGACGGCTGTCGACAGTGCCGAGGGTGACTACATGGTCATCCTCGACGCCGATCTGGAGTACGACCCGCAGGACATCCCCAAACTGCTCGACCCGGTGCTCGACGGGCGGGCCACGGTGGTCTACGGCAATCGCACCTTCGGCAGCCACAGCGCCTACAGCTTCTGGTACGTGATGGGCAACAAGGGCGTCACGATGGCGGCGAACGTGCTGTTCAACTCGTACATCGGTGACCTGGAGACCTGCTTCAAGCTGATGCCGGTGGCGCTCTACCGTTCGCTCGAGGTGCGGTCGCGTGGCTTCGGCATGGAGGCCGAGGTGACCGGCAAGCTGCTGCGCCGCCGGATCCGGCCGTACGAGGTGCCGATCAGCTACCGGGCCCGCGGCCGGGAAGAGGGCAAGAAGATCACCTGGAAGGACGGCGTCGAGGCGATCTGGATCCTCGGGCGCGAGCGCGCTCGCCGCCGCCCCACCGCCTCGGCCGCCAATTGAGCCCAGGCACACGCCCAGTTGGCGCTGCTGCCAGTGGTCGGTGTCGCCACCAGGCCACTACTGTGTGAGTTGAAGTGGACTTCAACTCAAGGACCTGGTGATGCCGGATTCGTTGACGATCGGTGAGCTGTCCGCCCGCTCCGGGGTGGCGCCGTCGGCGCTGCGCTACTACGAGCGGCTCGGGCTGATCCGCGCCGACCGCACCGGCGGCAACCAGCGCCGTTACGCCCGCGCCGAGCTGCGCCGGGTCGCCTTCATCCGGATCTCCCAGCAGGTCGGCGTCTCGCTCGACGAGATCCGGGATGCGCTCGACTCGCTCCCCGAAGCACGTACGCCGAGCCCGCAGGACTGGGCGCGACTCTCGGCGAGCTGGCGGAGCCGCCTGGACGAGCGGATCCGACTGCTCAGCAGGCTCCGCGACGACCTGGACGGCTGCATCGGCTGCGGCTGCCTGTCCTTGCAGCGCTGCACGCTGAACAACCCGGAGGACACCCTCGCCGGCGAGGGGCCGGGCGCTCGCCTGGTGCTGCCCCGCCCGGCCGACTCGCTCAACTGACTGCCGACCCGGCGCCCGCCGGGCGGGTGAGCAGCACCTTGCCGAAGTGATCGTTCGACTCGACGAGTCGGTGCGCCTCCGCCGCCTCGGTCATCGGCAGCCTCCGGTCCACTATCGGTCGGATCCGGCCGGCCTCGACCAACGGCCACACCTCGTCCCGTACGCCCTGGACGATCTCCGCCTTCTCCGCGAGCGGTCGGGACCGTAGCGACGTCGCGGTGACACTCGCCCGCTTGGTCAGCAGCGCCCCGAGATCCAACTCGGCCTTTCGCCCACCCTGCATGCCGATCACCACGAGCCGACCGCCGGTGGCCAGCGCGGAGACGTTCCGCCCCAGGTAGGACCCGCCCATGATGTCCAGGACGACGTCCACGCCGCGCCCGTCGGTGACCCGCCGGGCCTCCTCGACGAAGTCCTGCTCCCGGTAGTCGATCACGTGTGCCGCGCCCAACTCCCGCAGCCGGGCGTGCTTGGCCTCCCGCGCGGTGGTCAGCACGGTGACGCCGAGGGCCGCCCCGAACTGGATGGCGAAGGTGCCGATCCCGCTGCCCCCGCCATGCACCAGCAACGTCTCGCCCGCGCCGAGCCGCGCCACCTGGACCAGGTTCGACCAGACCGTGCACGCCACCTCGGGCAGCGCCGCCGCGTCGACCGGATCGCAGGCCGGCACCGGCAGCAACTGCCCGGCCGGGACCGCCACCCGCTCCGCGTACCCACCGCCGGCCAGCAGCGCGCAGACCTGCTGCCCGACCGCCCACCCGGCGACCTCCGCGCCCACCTCCGTGATCACCCCGGAACATTCCAACCCGGGGTACGCGGGCGCGCCCGGCGGCGGCGGGTAGTGCCCCTGCCGTTGCAGCAGGTCAGCGCGGTTGACCCCACTGGCCCGCACATCCACGACCACGTCGTTGGGGCCCGGCTCCGGGTCGGGCACCTCGGCCCAGACCAGCGCCTCGGGTCCACCCGGCTGCGGAATGGTGATGGCTCGCATGGGCCCAGTCTTCCCGATCTTCCCGGCCGCCGCAGGCGCACCGTCCGGCCCACAGTGGACGCGTCGAAGCGCCTGTTCCGCGCACCGGGGAGGGACGCCGGGCCGTCCGGAGCGAGCCATGGCAGACTGTGCGTGGCCGTACACCCACGGGTGCCGGTCCAGGAGGGTTCGCCTAGTGGCCGATGGCGCTGGTCTTGAAAACCGGTAAGGCAGCGATGTCTTCGTGGGTTCGAATCCCACACCCTCCGCCACCACGATTCACCCGCCCCGAGTCGGTCTTCTGGTCCACGCCTCGTAGCTGAGCAGCACGACGAGGAACGCGGTGAGCAGGCCGAGGGCGGCCAGGCCGGGCAGGTACCTGCCGACGGGTAGGAGCAGCAGCGCCGCAGCGGGCGCGAGAAACTGCTCGGGTCGTACGCACCTGACGCTGAGCGCCAGGAACGTCGCCCGGCCCGCGAGGTACAGGGCGGTCCCGCCGAACAGTGCGACAGCCGGGATCCAGTGCAGGGCGTGGTGTGTCTTGCCGTGTGCAAGACCGGTCAGCACCTCTTCGACGCCCAGCGCCACGTAGATGGTTCCGGCGAGCAGCGGAAGGTGCGCGACGCTGTACGCGTTGCCGGCCACGAAGCCGCGGTGCAGCCCGGAGTCGGTTGTCAGGGCGTTGCCGGCGCTCGTCGCGCTCGGGAAGTACAGCCAGTACAGGCACCCCGTGACGGTGAGCGTGAGCAGCGCCGCCAGCAGGGTCGGCCAGTGGATCATCTGGGTGCCGACCCCGGCGCCGACCGAGATCAGGGATTCTCCGAGCGCGATGATCACCACCAGGCCGTGCCGCTCCGCGAAGTGGCCGGGGCTGCGTACCGGCCAGCCGCCCACCAGCAGAGCGAGCACCCCACCACCCATGTCGATGATGAGCGCCGCCGCCCAGAGCAGGATCTGCGCGGTGCCACCGAACACCGCGCCGAGGACGAGCGGAAGCCAGGACAGCGCGGTGGTGAGGGCGTAGAGCCGAACTGTTCTGAGTCGCCGGGGGTCGTCCACCGCCACCCAGTAGAAGAGGGCGAACTGGGTCGACCGCACCACGACGTACGCCAGCACCAGGATCAGCCGGGGTGTCCTCGTACCGCTGCCGGTTTCCAAAGCCTCGGGGATAACCAGCGCGATGAGGAAGACGGCTGCCATCGCCACGGCGATGCCGACCCGGATCAGTCCGATGTCGATCCGTACGTAGTTGCCCAGCCAGGCATAGACCAGCCAGGAGTTCCACAGCAACATGAGGACGAGCAGGCCCTGGAGCAGGGTCACCGACGAGGGCCGTTCGCTCATGAACGCGGTGACCCGGATGAGCCCGAAGACGAGCACCAGATCGAAGAAGACCTCGAACAGCGTCGGCCGGTGGGACTCCGCCGTGGCTACCGGCCGCGATCGGAGGAACGGCCTCATCAGGTCATCTTGACGGTTCCGGCCGGAGGGTTCCGGCGGGAAGAGTCGCGGTCACCCCGGCGGGTCGATGGGCCGCCGATCCCGACGGATCGTCTCCTCGGCCAGTCGCTCGACCGCGCGCCGGCGGTCCTCGGCGATGGCTCGCTCGTCCCGGCGGCGGAACGCGGTGATGACGGCCACCACGAAATCCCGCCAGATGCCGGCCACGATGTCCCCCTGAGGACGTTGCCCGAAACTCCACGGTAGCTCCGGAAAACCACAGTGCCGGTCGTCGGACGGGGCGTAGCGGGGTAAGAAGGGGCTGGTATCTCCGCACACCGGAAGGACGCGTCCCGATGACCCTGGAACGACCGATCGCCCCGGACCCGTACGAGCTGCTGCCGACGCTGCCCTCGTTCACGCTGACGAGCGACGACGTGCACAACGGCGAGCCGATGGACGCCCGGCACGCGCATGGCAGCACCGGGGGTGACAACGTCTCACCGCAGCTGGCCTGGTCGGACTTCCCCGCCGAGACGAAGAGCTTCACGGTGACCTGCTACGACCCCGACGCGCCGACGGGCAGCGGGTTCTGGCACTGGGTGCTGGTGAACGTGCCGGTGAGCGTCACCCAACTGCCCACCGGCGCTGGTGGTGCGGCGGGCACCGACCTCGGCGGGGCGTTCTCGGTCCGCAACGACTACGGCGAGCAGGGGTACGGCGGTGCGGCCCCGCCGGCCGGCGACCGCCCGCACCGGTACGTCTTCGCGGTGCACGCCCTGGACGTCGACCAACTGGACCTCACCCCGGACGCGACCCCCGCCTACGTCGGCTTCAACCTCACGTTCCACACCCTGGCCCGAGCGGTGATCCGCCCCACCTACCAGATCAAGGAGTAACCCAGCAAGGCCGGCAGCGCCGCCCCGCCTCGTCTCGTCGATCATGGAGTTGTGGTGGGTGACAAAGCACCCGAACAGGAATGAACCTGGCACCACAACTCCATGATCGACCCGGGTGGGCGGCCCTTGGTGCCGGGCCGGGGCCGAGGTCGGTCAGGCTGGGACGCGGGCTACGGCGAAGACGGACTGGCCGAAGGGCGGGAGGACGAGCTGCTCGGCGGCCTTGGTGGCGGGCAGGACGAGGGTGTCGTACACCTTGACCATCGGGCCCTCCTTCGGCATCAGCCGGAAGACCTTGGTGGCCATGAAGTAGCCGATCAGCCCGAGCGCGTTGGCGTAGTGGATCTTCTCGATCGTCAGGCCGGCCTCGGTCATCGCCGCTCCGAGCGTCTTCTTCGTGTAGCGGCGGACGTGCCCGGTGGCGATGTCGGCCGGACCCATCGCGAACTGGAACGCCGGCACGATGATGATCACGGCACCGCCGGGTCGGACCAGGTCGCGCATGCTGCTCAGCGCGCCCACGTGGTCCTCGATGTGCTCCAGGACGTTGTACGAGACGGCGGCGCTGTAGTCGCCCCGCTCGTTGTGCGGCAGCAGCATCTGCCGGACGTCGATGTTCGGACGGTCGGCGAGGCGCTCCTTGAGCAGCACCAGCCGGTCCGGGTCGGCTTCGGTGGCGGTGAACCGGGGCAGCCGGTCGGACCATTCCAGCGCGTAGTCACCGAGGCCGCTGCCGATCTCGATCGGGTCGTCGCCGAGGTACGGCACGGCCAGCTCGATGAACCAGCGGCGGTGGTTGACAGCGGTTGCCAGGCCTTCGAGCACCTCGGACTGCACGCGCTGATCCCCAGTGATTTCTGCCATGCGTCGATTCCTCACGATATGAACTCGACCCGTGCCTGGACCGACAGAGTGAATCACCCGCTGGGTCGGCGAAAGAATCGGGGCATCGGGGTGGCCGAATTGTGGTCGGGGGGTGGGTTCGTGATCGGCGGTCGGCGAACCCGGCACATAGTACGGCAGTACCCCGAAACATGTCACGGCGGTGCCATACGCTGACTACCCTATGAATTGCCATGACTACTCCTGAACCGGACGGGGCTGACGGCAGCAGCGGCCCGGCCGCCGCGTCGTCGGTGGAGGGGGCCTCCGGTCTCGTTCGGCCTTCGCGCAGGGGCAAGTTGGCCGATCTGGCCGCCGTACTGAGCTTCGTGGTGCTTGGCTTCTGGGTCACCTGCCGACTCTGGCTAGATCCGGGCAGCGACGTACGGGACAACCAGTCCGATCAGTCGCAGTTTGAATGGATGATGGCCCACGGCGCGCGAGTAGTCACGCACTTTGCGTATCCGTACCATTCCAATCAGATGAACGTGCCCGACGGCGTGAATCTGATGGCCAATACGTCCGTATTATCCATTTCATTGCCAATGACGCCGATCACCCTGTTGTTCGGGCCGCGGGCGTCATTTCTGATCTTTCTCACCCTCGGCATGATCGCCACCGCCACCGCCTGGTATTTCCTGCTCTCCCGGGTCCTGATCGGCAGCCGGGGGCCGGCGTGGCTGGGCGCCGGCTTCTGCGCGTACGCGCCGGCCATGGTGTCGCACGCCAATGGGCACCCGAACATCGTGTCGCAGTTCGTCGTTCCGTTGATCATTTGGCGCACCCTGCGACTTGGCGATCCGGGCCGCTGGCTGCGCAACGGGGTTCTCCTCGCGCTGGTCATCGTCTGGCAGGCGTTCCTCAACCTGGAGATCCTGCTGATGACCGCGATCGGGCTCGGCGTGGTCGTCGCCGTGCTCGCAATCGGCCGCGCGGATCTGCGGAAGCGGACCCGCCCGTTCCTCGCCGGTCTGGCCGTCGCCGCCGGGGTCGCCGGGCTCCTGCTGGCGTACCCCCTCTACGTCCAGTTCTTCGGCCCGGACGCCTACTCGGGGCTGTCCCGCCTGATCCGCGGCTACTCCAGCGACGTGGCCTCGTTCATCGCGTACTCCCGGGAATCTCTGGCCGGAAGCGCGCGGACCGCCGCGGGCCTGGCCAAGAACCCGACCGAGGAGAACAGCTTCTTCGGTTGGGCGCTGCTGGTGCTTGTGGTCGCCCTGGTCTGGTGGCTGCGCCGTTCGATCGTGGTGCTCGCGCTGGCCGCGCTCGGGTTGCTCTTCGCGGTGCTCTCGCTGGGGCGGGAGGTCCGCTTCGACAACCGGGGTACGGGCGTGCCGGGCCCCTGGGCGGCGCTGGAGAACCTGCCCATCCTGCACTCGGTGGTGCCCACACGCTGGGCGCTGGCGATCACTCCGATCATCGGACTGCTGCTCGCCTACGGTGCCGAACGTGCCCGCGAGTTGGCCGGTGCCCACCCGGACGCCCGGGGACAGGTCCGCTTCGTCACGGCCACCGTGCTCACGATGGCCCTGCTGCCGATCGTGCCCACCCCACTGCCGGTGGCCCGCCTCGACCCCGTCCCCACCTTCGTGACGGGTGGGGCCTGGCGGCCGTACGTGGCTGGTGGGCGCAGTGTGGTGACCCTGCCGCTGCCGGACAGCACGTACGCGGAGCCGCTGCGCTGGTCGGCGGCGACCCGGCTGGACATGCCGCTGGCGCGTGGCTACTTCCTCGGCCCGGACACCCGCCCGAGCGCCGATCCGCCGGAGGTCGCGCTGTTCGGTGCGGTTCCCCGCCCCACCAGCAGCTTCTTCGCCACCATCCGGCGCACCGGTGCGGTGCCGCCGATCACCCCGCAGAGTCGGGTCCGCGCGGTCGACGACCTGCGCTACTGGCGGGCCGGGGTGGTCATCCTCGGGCCGCACGAGCACGAGGCCGCGCTGCGCCGGGGGATGACCGAGCTGACCGGGATCCAACCGGTCTTCACCGGCGGTGTGTGGGTCTGGGACGTCAGGCCGTTGACCGACTGAGCCCGTGTCGCCGAAACCGCCCTGGGCCTAGCGGACGCAGCAGCCCTGGCAGACCTTCGGTCGGGGCAGTGTGAAGGCGAGGCAGCAGGTGCGGCGCTGCACGGTCGGCTCGCCGGTCGGCCCGGGCACCAACTCGATCAGGTCGGTGAGGTCGAGTGCGCCGAGCAGGGTGTCGATGCTCTGCACCGTGGAGCCGGGCAGCGCGTCGGCGGCCCGTAGGATGCCGTGCGCGATGCCGGAGGCGACCGAGCCGAGCAGCGTCCGGGTGCCCACCCGCACCTCGGACTGGATCGCCGTGATGAGCGGTGCCAGATGGGCGTCGAGCAGTGACGCGCGCAGTGCGGCGAGCAGCTCCGCCTCGTCGGCGACGACCCGCACCTCCGGCAGGCCGGTGAGCGCCAGCGGGTCGTTCGGCAGCACTGCCACGGTGGTGCCCCGGCGTAGGCCCATGGTGAGTAGCTGCCGGTGGTCCTCGAAGTGGATCAGCAGGTCGGCCGGATCGAGCAGCGGCACCCGCCGGGCGGAGGCCCAGCCGAGGACGACCGGCAACGCGGCCCAGTAGCTGTACGACTTCCAGGCCAGTGCGGCGCAGGCGTGCGGGGTGCCGCCCCAGCGGACGGCGGCGCCGTTCAGCAGCTCCGACAGTCGGCTGCCGTCGATCAGGGTGGTGGCGGGCGCCCAGCCGAGCTCGTCGTCGACAAGCAGGCCCCGGGCGAGGCCGGGGAGGTCGTCGGTGCCGAACATGGCCCGGAGCGTCGCGGTGACGGGGGCGAGCGGGGTGGCGGCAGCTTCCCGCCGTGGCATCACCGCTGTCACCTGAGTCGTCCCCTGCCTGTGTGACCGAGGAGTGCGCCCCGGCGGACGAACCGCTGCCGTCCTGAGCTAAGGCTAGCCTAACCACAGCCGTGGCCGTAAGGGAAGGCTCACCTTGGTCACATCCCGGACGCCCAGCTCACCCCGTGTTCGACGGGTGTAGTGCCCCGCGTACTACCCGGAGTCGGTGCAGGGAAACGCCGCCGCACGATCGATGGTCGTCGGTGAATTGTCAAGCGGTGTGTCGAAAACATGCCACATGCGTGTGTGCTCGCGCACAGAACGTGAAACTTATATCCCCGGCCACGAGGAAGCTGATGACGACCTCACCCCTCGAACGGGCTGCCGACTCCTTCGCGGCCGAGCTCGCCCGGCAACGGACCGGGCGCGGGCTGTCCAAGAAGCAACTGGCCGTCCTGATGGGGTTCGACCCGTCCTACGTGAGCCACGTCGAGGGGCGCCGGCACCGCCCCACCGAGGATTTCGCCCGCCGAGCGGAAGCCGTCCTGGAGGCCAGCGGCGCGATCTGGCAGCGCTACCGGGAGTACGACGACCTGCGGCACGCCCGGTCGGGTCAGCCGCAGCGCGAGCCGTACCTGCCGGGACAGTGGCTGCCACCCGGCACCGGCCTGGTCGTGGAACGGGAGCTGGCCACCCTGACCCACACCGACGACGGCTACCGGTGCGTCATCCACCGCGAGCTTTACAACGCCGGCACCGAGCCGGTCAACCGCTACCTGGTCCGGGTCGCCGTCGACCGCTACCCGAACGATCCCGGCCGTTCCAACCGGCACCACCGCGAGCACCCCCTCACGTTCGCCGAGCTACAGATACAGGCCCGGCGGGACGACGGCGGCGGCGACCCGGAGCCGATGCACTGGCGGGCCAAACACGACCGGGACGCCTTCAAGGAGATCTGGCTGCTCTTCGAGAACGGGGAGCGACGCTTCCCCCTCTACCCGGGCGACCGGGCCGTCATCGAGTACGCGTACAGCGTCGGGCACGACAAGTGGGGCCCCTGGTTCCAGCGGGCCGTCCGGCTCCCCACCCGGCAACTTGCCGTACGCCTGGACCTGCCCGTGGTGCTCGACCCGCAGGTGTGGGGCGTGGAGACCTCGCTCAGCGCCGAGGAGGGCCCGCTGCGGACCGCGCCACAGCGGCACGATGAGGGCGACCGGGCGATCTACGACTGGCAGACCGACGACCCGCCGTTGAACGCCCGCTACCGGATGCAGTGGCGTTTCCGTGCACGCCCGGAGACCGAACCGGACCCCGGGCCGGGCAGTGCCCGGGTACGACCCAGCGACCGGATGCGCGGCCTCGGCATCGTGCAGCGCGGGGACGACCTGCTCCGCCAGCGCGCCCGCCCGTTCGACCTGCCCGCCGAGGAACACGTCGCCCGGGACGTGGTCGACCGGCTCACCATGGCGCTGGCCCGGCTCGACGAGCTGCACCCGTTCAGCAAGGGGGTGGGTGTCGCCGCACCGCAGTTCGGCATCGGCCGCTCGGCGGCCGTGGTGCGACCCCCCGACCGGTCGGCGGAGCCGGTGGTGCTGCTCAACCCCCGGGTGGTCGACGCCGACCCGGAGACCGACGAGCAGTACGAGGGCTGCCTCTCCTTCTTCGACCACCGAGGTCTGGTGCCCCGTCCGCTGCGACTGGACGTGGAGCACGCCCAGTGGGACGGCAGCCGGATCATCACCTCGTTCGAGTTCGGCATGGCCCGGCTGGTCGCCCACGAGATCGACCACCTGGAGGGCCGGCTCTACGTCGACCGGATGGCCCCCGGCGTGCCGTTGGTGCCGGTGGAGGAGTACCGCGAGACCGGGCACCCCTGGCGCTACTGACCGAGAAGGGACCGGGGCGCGTGCCCCAGGGGGCAGGGGCACGCGCCCCGGTGTGGGGGGAGGAACGTCTAGAGGTCACCGAAGGTGTCGTAGCGGATGTGCGGCGACGGCACGTCGTCCGCGGCGAGCACCCGCAGGGTGGCCCGGACCATGCGGGCGGCGCCGGAGACGTAGCAGTCGTGGGTGGTCCACGGGCCGTACCGGGCCACCACATCCTGGATGTCGCCCTGCTCCCCGTCGAAGTCCGGGTCCTCACTGCACGCCGGGGTGACCGACAACCACGGGTGTACGGCCACCAGCTCCTGCAGACCGGCCAGGCCGTACAGGTCGGCTGCCTGCCGGGCACCGTAGAAGACGTGCACCCAGCGGGTCCGGTTGAAGCTGGCCAACTCCTCCACCAACGCCTTGATCGGCGCGAGCCCCACGCCGCCGGCGACGCAGAGGATGTCCCGTTCCGACGAACGGTCCAGGGTCATCGACCCCATCGGTGCCGCCAGGCGGAGCAGGGCGCCCGGCCGCACCCGACGCACCAGCGCGCCGGAGACCCAGCCGGCCCCCGGGGACCGCACGTGGAACTCCAGCACGTTGTCGTCGTTCGGGGCGTTCGCCACCGAGTAGTTGCGCCACACCCGCGGGTGGTAGCGCGGCACCTCCAGGCTCACGTACTGCCCCGCCTGCCAGCGCAGCGGATGCTGCAACGCCCGGCAGGTCAACACGGCGGTGTCCGGGCCGTGCCGTTCGTGGGTCAGCACCTCGGCGTGCCAGAACGGTGGGTCGTCGTCGGCGGCCGCGCCGGACACCATCAGCGCGGCGATCGCCGCGTACGCCTCCCGCCACGCCTGGTCGTACTCCAGGTTCCAGCCGTCGCCGGCGGTGCTGCGCAGCGCGTCCAGCAGCGCGACGCCCATCGTCACGTAGTGCCGCTCGTCGACGTGGTATTTACGGTGGTCGCGGCCCAGCGCCCGGAGGAACTCGTCGAAACTCTCCGGGTCGTCCACCGTGTGGATGGCCGCGACGATCGCCTCGAGCAGCCGGTCGCCCTGGCCGGCCATCTGCACCGGGAAGAGCTGCCGCAGCGCGGGGTCGAGCAGGAACACTCGGGCGTAGAAGTGTTCGGTCAGCCGGACCCGGTCGTCCTCGACCAGGGTCCAACTCTCCTTCAGCAACCGCGCGAGGTTCTCCACGAACGCTCCTTCTCCAGACGGCATCGGATCGGGCGCTCATAGAATCTCCACGGAGAGTGGCGACTGGTCGCACAGAATGTGCGATCGGCTCATGGTGGCCGGTCGGCCGTGCCACCGGCGCCGGACGTCGGGCAGAGTGGTGCGGTGACCGTTGAGCTGACCCGCCCGGTGTCCCGCCGACTGCTGGGCACCGAGACGCTGCTGGTCCTCGGCCTCTCCCTCGGCCAGTCCGCGATCTACGCGGTGGTGTCGATCATCGCGAAGCTGACCGCCGACGGTCCGCTCTCCAAGCAGACCGCCTCGCTGAACACCTCCGCGTCGGCCCGCCCCTGGCTGGACCTCACGTACCAGCTGCTCGGCATCGTGTTCGCGCTGCTGCCGGTGCTGCTCGCCGTACACCTGCTCAGCCGTGACCCCGGCGACCCGGCGCGGACCCTCGGCCTGGACGCCCGGCGGCCCGGTCAGGACGTGGCGCGCGGGGCCGGCCTGGCGGCGCTGATCGGCCTACCCGGTCTGGCGCTGTTCTGGGTGGCGGCCCACCTGAACCTCAACGCCACGCTGGTGCCGGCGTCGCTGCCGGACGTCTGGTGGGCGGTCCCGGTGCTGATCCTCGCCGCCGCGCAGAACGCCGTGCTGGAGGAGGTGATCGTCGTCGGCTATCTGGTCACCCGGCTGCGTCAGCTCCAGTGGCGGCTGGCCGCGATCATCGCGGCCAGCGCGCTGCTCCGCGGCTCGTACCACCTCTACCAGGGCTTCGGCGCGTTCGTCGGCAACGCGATCATGGGCGTGGTGTTCAGCCTCTTCTACCTGCGCACCCGGCGGGTGATGCCGCTGGTCATCGCGCACACCCTGCTCGACGTGTTCGCCTTCGTCGGCTACGCGCTGCTGCCCCGGGAGTGGTTCGACTGGCTCTGACCGGTCAGCCGGTCGGGTCGGTGGACCACCACCGTCAGCGCCGTTCGGGTCGGTAGCCGGCCACCGCTCGGGCCGCGAGCCGGTCGGCCGCCGCCGAGTCACCAAGCGCCGCCGCGAGCACCGCCGCGCCCGGCAGCAACCGGGCCACCAGCCGCAACGCGACCCAACCGCCGGCCTGCGCGGTGAGCGGCGCGGCCAACCGCCAGGCCGCCTCCCCGGCCCGCGGCCACGCCCCCTCGACCGGGTCACCAGCCGTCTCGGCAGCGGCAAGGGCCGCCGCCGCGCTCGCCCGATCCGGGTGCACCTGGGTCAGCACCAGCAGGTCGACCGCCCGGTCGGGATGCGTCGGATCCTTGCCGTACGCGGCGGCCAGGTGCAACACCAGCGCCGAGTGCGTCCACAGCACCGCCGCCAGCTCGGCCAGCGGCGCGAAGAACCCGGCCAACGCGGCGGTCGCCCCGCCCGCACCCGACGCGCGGACGAACCGCCGCGCGGCCAACCGGGCCAACCCGTCCGCGGACGCGTCCGGATACCTGGTGCGCAGACCCGCGGCCCACCCGGCCGCGCCGGGTCCGAGCGCCCGCACCGCGGCAAGGGCCAACAGCTCCGGCGCGAAGCCCGGGTGGTCGAGCACGCGCGCGGCGACCGCGCGCAGCTCCGATTCCGGGGTACGCCCCAGAGCCGGCTCGACCTGCCGCGCGGCGGCCTGTGCTGCCGGTGCCGTCTGCTGCACGGCGGGCTCTGCCTTGGTCTGCTCGGTGGGCCCTGCCGGTGCCGTCTGCCGCGCAGTGGGCTCTTTCAGCTCGGCCTGCCGCGCGGCGGGCTCTGTCGCCGGTGCCGTCTGCTGCGCGGGGGGTGTGGTCTGCTGCTCGGCCGCCGGTTCCGGGGTGAGCTTCGCCGGCGTGGTGCTCTTGCGCGGGGTGGCCGCACGCTTGGTGGGGCTCGCCGCCCGCTTGCGTGGTGCCGGCGTGGGCGAGGTCACCTCGGCGGGCGTACCGGTCGCCTTTCGGGGGGCAGCCTTACGAGCCGGCGTCGTCCGGGCCTCGGGCGCTGTCGGTGCGACGTCCGCTGCCGGGCCTGGTTCGTCACCATTGACCGGGTCCGGCTGTTCAGCGCTCGCGTCGCCGGCCAGGTCGGCAGGTGTGCGCCGGGGTCGCCGAGGCAGGGGGCGGTCCGGCTCCGGTGGCTGGAACAGCACCGCCGGCGCAGCCTTGGCCCGTCGCGGACGTTGAGTCGCCGGAGCGGCCGCCGGTGCAGCCGTCGACTCGGTCGGCTCCACCGTCGCGGTGGGCTCCTCGGCCACTGGCGGCTCGGCCACGGTCGGTGCCTTGAAGGTGGCCCGTGGGGGGCGCCGACGCGCTCGTTCAGCAGGCTCTCGACGGGTCGACTCGCTGGGTGGCTGCTCCTGCATATCGATGGAGCGTAGTCCCGATCACGCTGGCGCACAGCGTGGAATCACCGAGGGCGGGCGGCCCTGGTGGGCGTACCCCGGAAGTCGTTTTGCCCCCGGTGGGTGGGGACCTGTATCCTCGGGCGCGGTGGTCTGAGGATCACCAGGGAGACTTCGCCTAGTCTGGTCTATGGCGCCGCACTGCTAATGCGGTTGGGGTCTTAAAGCCCCTCCCGGGTTCGAATCCCGGAGTCTCCGCGCGAAAGCCGGGTGTGTACACTGGCTGAGCACGAGCGCCCGTAGCTCAATGGATAGAGCATCTGACTACGGATCAGAAGGTTAGGGGTTCGAGTCCCTTCGGGCGCACAAGATCAAACAACGTCTGACCTGCGGAAACGCGGTCAGGCGTTTTTTGTTGATCGTCCCGGTTGGACAGTGGGTGTTGCGTGGGTGTCATGTGGGCGCCGTCACTTTCCGTAGTCATGCTTGGGTCGCGTGTGTGTTGACCTGCTCTTCCGTCGTGGGGTCACTGGTGCTTGACGGGTAGTGCGAGGGCTGTGGCGCCAGTCGCCCACGGCCACCAGGGCATCAACGACGACCTCGTACCGTTCCGACGAGTTGTCGATCACCGGCAGGCTACCCAGGGTCGGACTCGTGGCAAGCAGCTCGCTGGCTACGCCTCGGTCCTGCGCGGCCGGCACCGGCTGGGCCGCGTCGAGTGACCACCAGCGCACGTCGTCGGGGATCAGCGACTCGTTTGCCGTCGCGTCGATTGTGATAGTTGTCGCTGGCGCGCCGTCTGCGAGACCGAGGAAGGTGAAAGCGCGGACTCCCATTCGCCGATGCCGCCGGACGCCATGGCCAGTCCCGGGCGTTCCTGCCCGGCGGCGGGGAGCATGATCGTTACCGCGCCGAGTTCGGAGAGAGGAGTAATAGGCAGCGGCTGGTCCGGCTCGCGTTCTTCCTCCGGCGGCCTGACTGCTGCTGACAGCGTGGGGTTGCCGTCGCAGTCGACACGCGGAATCCACGTCGGCCGCCGCTCCTGACGGCGCCGGATTGTGACGACCTGCGTCAGTAGCTCCTCCTTGGACGGGTAGGAACGCAGAAATCCGTCCGCGGCCGGCCGGACCAACGCCTCGAGGTCGGACTTTCGGAGCAACTCGGGGTGTTCCGGTAGGTCGATGAACACCTCAGGAACTGCCGACTGTGCCAGCCGCGCCTGCACCGCGGCGGTGAACTTCGACGGAAGTCGCCTCTGGTCTCCTCGAATGCCTTCCTGGCCGGGTCCAGATCAACATCATCTCCAGCCACGGTCGCCAGCATCGACAGCAGCAGTTCGTTCTGCATGAAGGCGTTGAACACGGTACGACGATAGGGGACACGACCGAGGTCGCGGTCATTGAGCCGGTAGCTGTCGCCGTTAATAGAGATGACTTCGGTGATGTGGACGAGACGGTCGATCATGACTGCGACGACATGATCGCCCAAGGCCTTGCCCCAGCGGCCGAAGGGTTCTTGCGGGCGCTGGTTCCGATCTTTTGCAGGTGTGGCGGGCGGTCCTGCCCAGCGCGCAGCCCTCAGGTAGGCCAAGTTCAGTTCAGACAGGTCGGCAGCGCCAGCCGCATCCTGTGTCCATACGCCACGCCTGCGGTCACCCGGCGGTATACCGGTGGTTGCGGCGCTGGTGTGCTCGATGAAGGCAATGCGAGCGAAGGAACTGCTGCTTGCGCGGTCACCAGATTCGGAAGTGTTCGTTGGTTCTTAGTAGGAATGCGAACCGTCCAGCCCCCGCCTTGTCAAGGCTGTCCGTGCTGGAGTCGGCAGCCTCCTCTTCGCTTAACTTGTTGCGGCGTTGCCAGTACATGACCTGGGACAGGTAGCGCCGCCGAACAAGCTCTGGGTGGCGTTCTGCGATCATGCAGAGGAAGGTGTCGACGTGCTGCACGTCGGTGCCAGCGTCCACATGGTCGAGACACTGCTGGAAGTCATTGACGTCACCGTCCTGGGTGACGAGGATGTCGACCCTGCCAGCATAGGCAGCGGCCAGGACATGGTGATCGTTCGGATCTTTAGGGCATGGAACGGACCCGGGCTCCCAGTTGGTTACCTTGGCTTCAGGGAAGTTCTCGTCCAGAGAGTCACGCCAGCGCTCGATCTGCTGCTCTGGCGCGTCTGGATGATTGCGGCGCAAGTGGTAGAAAGCCTCAGTCAACACAGCCTCGCTCCATCGAAGCTCAAACGCGGTGTGTTGGCTGTCGAGGGCCATCATCACCAGCCAATCACGCAGGCATCGTGAGTACAGGATGTTGGCGTCTACGAACACTGTAAGCGGCACCGGCAGCACGTGTCGAGGCTACCGATGCCGCATGGCTGAAGCCACAGTGGAGGTTTATTCGTAGATGCCCAAGTCATCTTGCTCGGCCATCAAAGCTTCATAGGCCTCGCGCTGTTGTGAGATGCGGCTCCGGCGGTAAGCCAATACGTCCCGCAGTGCTACTCGACGGTGAGTGCCTACCTTGTGGGACTTGATCGTCCCTTGATCAATTAGGCTGATCACGGTTGGTCTCGACACGCCTAGCACGCGGGCGGCCTCACTGGTGGTGAGCTCTCGAGCAACCTCGCTCACGACCACACCGTCCCCGCGGTCAAGGACGACACTTACTTGCCTCAGTAGATCAACGACCAGGCTGGGGACGGTTACGGATCCCGCGTTGCGGGCTACTAGGCGCACCTCATCGTGATCCAGCCGTGAGAGGAGAGCGAAGAGGGGCTGCAGTGAATTGTATTCCGGGCTGTCCTTCCGGTTGGCTGCTTCGGAAAGACGGAGCGCCGTTGCCGCGAGTGTCGTCGCCGTGGCCATGATCTACTCCCCGCTGCGGAGCCTCCAGGTGGGCTCGCGCCTCTAGTTTCGGTCACATCTGCAGCATCCGCAACCAGCTTTGATTTATTTCACTTGGCTGTAGTCTAGCTGAGGGCTGCCGCCTTCGCTGGCAGACGCTGGCGTCTGGGCGGCCCTCGGGCCAAGCTGGCGAGCCGCCATGGGTTCAAGCAGGCAACCTGTAATCACAGTTGGCAACCCCTTCGTCTGCTACCGACCGTGATGGTGCTCCGTTGGTGCACGGGTGTGTTCGGCGCATGACCAGCACTCTCGGAACAGAACCAGCACAGCACAGCACATCCTGCACTGCCGATTGCTGCACCACACGATGTTGCACCACGCCCGGAGTCCCTTCGGACGCAAAGATCACGAGGCTTCTGGGCTGCGGAATCGTGGTCAGACGTTCTTGTCGATCACTCTGCCCACGCCATTCAGTCAGCCGGACTGATCAGTGCGGTTCGGATGGTGACCGCTGGTTCGCCCCGACGGATCCAGACGCCTCGCCCTGGTGGTGACTCGCCCGCGTATACGCCGGGAAACAGTTGACCCGCGCTCCGATCGCCACTCATCACCAAGCCGGTTGCCCCACTCTCGCGGAGCGCCAGGAGTGTCGGGTCCCTCATACCCTCCGCCGCACCAGCGACCCTGCGGGTCACCACAAAATGCAGCCACAGGTCGGTCGCCTGAAACAGGAACGGCCGAAGCGGTGCGAGGGCGTGGCTCTCCAAAGCCGTGAGGACATCGTAGTCGTCGACCAGCACCACGATCCGCGGACCTTGCCACGAGCCCGACGACGCGACTGCCCTGCGTCGTCTGGCCACCTCCTCGGCGAGCGCCTGAGCGAGTTGAGGGGCGGTGTCAATGTTGTGGCAGTATGCGCCGATATATTCGTCGCCGACTACGTCGGCCAACTCGCGCCGCGGGTCAAACACCGCGAATACCAGTTTGTCGGCGCGGTACCTGGACACGAGCCCGCGGGCGACAAGAATGAGCAGGTTGGTCTTACCGCATCTGTCGTCACCGAGCACGATCAAGTGCCGGTCCCGGCCGAACAGGTCGAGCATCACGGGCGTGAATTTTTCCTCGTCAACACCCACGGGCACTGGCCCCTTGGTGGGTTCCACCGGAACCCAGTGCTCCTCGATCATTTTGTAGGTGTGCTGGGCGGCGACCAACAGCCGCCCGTCAGGGAGGAACGTCGCCCCACTGACCTCATGGGAATGGTTGATCAGGGTGCGACTGCGCACGTGGTTGCCACCCGAGCCCATCGCCTGGTCGCCGAGGTGGGGGTGGGCGGGCCGCCGGCTACTCGCAGCAATCCATAACCTGCGGAACTCCTCGACGTCGCCGTCGAGAGCCTCGACAACCAGCTCTAACTGACCCCAGGCCGGGTTGTTGGCGCATCGGAGCACCTTGGCCACGGTCGTGTGGCTGATCCCTTTACCGGCCCTGCGGTGAATCTCCCGGGCACTGGGTTTGCCTTGATGCAAGTGCAGTTCCAGCAACCGGCTCCGCAAAAGGGTCAGCGGGTCACTGGTCACCGGCGGCATCACGGGCGCGGTGGGTTCGGTCATGATTACCCACAGCGTGCTGGATGCTGGCAAGACCTGGCAAGACCTGTAAAGCAGTGTCCATCGCTGGATCGGCCTGGCCTGTCCGAACGGCGGTCAAACCGCCCGCGGGGGCCAATCCGGGAGGACCTCGGCCGCCGACGGTGTCGTTCGGAAAACCTCGTTGCTAGGCGTAAACGGCCGTTTTGCGGGGCGGAGGCTGGATCCTAGCCGTCCGACCCAGGGCGGTGCTCTTGGACGGAAGGGATCTTTCGCGATGATGCCCGAGCTGACGCTCCCTGTCCTGTTGGCCGGATCCGGAATCGGAGTGCTGGCGGCTGTGTATCTGTGGTCGTCCAACGTTGAGCGGCGTCGTCGTGCCTGGCGGCTTTTGCGGCTCTTCCTCGGCCGATGACCTCGAGCATGTAGCGCTTCGGAAGAAGATCCATCACGCGGAAAGTGGTCGAGGCCCTTCATCTGGAGTCAGACATGCTCGACCAATCGATAATGACATGGTTCGACTTGCTCTCTAACCACGGGGCAGAGGGCTGGAGGTTCGAGTCGGCTTCCTGAAGGCCGCTAGGTAGCGCAGTCGCAATGCGCGGGGAAGAGCGGGGGTCGTCCCGCAGACGCATCCGGTCCCGCCGCAGCTCCGATCATCGTGATCGAAGCCGTGCGGGACCGGATGCCTACCTGTTGCTGCCCGAGTGCCGGGGTGGGCGGACGATCAGCCGAAGCAGTTGGGCACAGGTGGTGAGCTGGGTGTGCAGTTCGTGGGCCGGTTGCCGCTGATGGCTGTCTTCTGGTCCACGGTGACCTGGCCGCCGTCGTTGAAGATCCCGCCGGGTGCGAGTGTGGAGATGTTGTCGGTCACCTTGGCTTCGGTGAGGGTGAGCGTGGCGTTGTTGTAGATCCCGCCGCCCTGCGAGCTCGAGCCGATGGCCCGGTTGCGGTCGACGTGGGTGCGGCGCAGTACGACGGTGCCGCTGCCGTTGTAGACGCCGCCGCCGTGCTCGATGGTGCTGTTCGTGCTGGCGACGTTCTCGCTGATCCTGCTGTCCTCGGCCACGAACTGGTTGATCTGGTTGAAGACACCGCCGCCGCGTTGGCCGGCCTCGTTGTGGTGGACCTTGCCGTGCTTGAGGTGGAAGGTGCCGTCGGAGAAGATTCCGCCGCCTTCGCTGCCGGCCCGGTTGTCGTTGATCTCGACGTTCTTGGCCTCGGTGGTGGAGTTGATGCCACCGCGGATGCCGCCGCCACGGAAGCCTGCGGTGTTGTTGTCCAGGCGGACGTTGTTCAGCACCGCGACCTGGCTGTTCGACAGGCCGCCACCCGCGCCACCGATGGGCACGGTGTTGAAGACTCCGATCGTGTTGTTGTAGCTCAGTCGGGTGTTCTCCACGGTGAGGTTCCCGTTGTTGAAGATGCCTCCACCGTCGAACACGGCGCTGTTGTTGCTGATGGTGCTGCCGCCGTCCTTCTTGTCCTTGTCCTTGCCGTCCCAGCCGTGGTCGCCCCCGCCGCCGAGGATCTTCGTGACGCCGAAGTTGGCGATACCGCCACCAGGGCCGTTCGTGTGGTTGTAGACCACGTTCGTGTTCTCGATGGTGGCCCTGCCGCCGACGTCGATCCGGATGCCGCCGCCGCCCTGGCCGAGCCCACCATCGGCCAGGCCGCCCTTGATGGTCGCGTCGCGCAGTGTCAGGTTGCCTCCGGTTCCGACCTCCAGGATGCGGAACGGGGTGGCGTTGGCGGCGCGGACGATGGTGGCACCGTTCCCGTCGATCACGACCTGCTGCGTGATGATCGGCAGGCCGACCGCGCCGAAGGGTACGGGTGGAGGAGGTGCGGATCTGGTGAGCGTGTAGGTGCACTTCTCGGCGAGCCGGAGTTTCGCCCCGGAGTTGGCGTTCGCGCGCACGATCGCGGCGATCAGCTCGTCCGAGTTGCACGGCACGGACCGGAAGTCGTCGCCCCTGCTGTCTCTACGATCGTCGTCCTTCTTGTGGTCCCTGCCGTCGCGGCCGCCCGGGTCCTGGCCTCCGTGGTCGCCGCCGCCTCGGTTGCCGTCGGCGAGGGCCTGCGTTCCGGCGTTCGAGGGGCCGTTGCCGCGCATTCCGAACGCTCCGCTCGCTCCGGCCGGGGTGAAGGCGGCCAGGCCGATCACACCTGTCAACCCGGCTACCCCGGCCACGAGCCAGCGCACCCGCCGCCTCTTCGGCGGACGGGCCTGGCCTGCCGCTACCTCGCTCATGTTCGGGTGCAGATAGTTGGACATCGAGCTACCCAGCCCTTCTCCGTACACCATGTCTCCGCACGTCACAGTCGGTGCAGAAGGCGACAAATCGGTTGTTGCCACCAGGGCGAAGGTAGTCGAGCGATCCTCACATCAAACGCCCTTATACGAAAAAAACCTACATTCGGTGTACGCGCCGCTCCCGCCCTACCGGCACCACGAACCTCATCCGTACCGGCGGTCGGCCCTCGGCGCCCGCGGCACCCGGGCGGGTAGCGGGGCCCGCGAAGTGGCGCGCGGCGAGCGGTACGCAGGCCCGGTAACTGGTGCTTGACGTGGCCCAAGTCAGCGACAAGAATTTACAAGAATCGCTGTTAGCGTTAACAATCATCGCGGTGCTGCGACGGCACTGTCATGCCGATGTGGCGGCGGTCGCGACGGCCTGACTCCTCGGTCAGCACTACCACTGCAGGGGAGAAACCTATGCGGACAAGGGCAAGATGGCTCGCGGCTACCGCCGCCCTCGGTGTGGTCCTCGCCGGGGTGCTGACCTCGACGGGCCCGGCCAGTGCGGAGTCCAACGGGGGAGTTCGGGTGATGCCGCTCGGCGACTCCATCACCGAGGGCACCCAGGTGCCCGGCGGGTACCGCATCGGGCTCTGGCAGCGCCTGGTCAACGGTCGGTACACGGTGGACTTCGTCGGGTCGCAGTTCAACGGGCCCGCCAGCCTGGGCGATCACGACCACCAGGGGCATCCCGGTTGGCGCATCGACCAGATCGACGCCAACATCGTCAACTGGCTCAACACGCAGCGCCCGCAGACCGTCCTGCTGCACATCGGGACCAACGACATCCTGCAGAACTACAACGTGAGCACCGCGCCCAACCGGCTCTCCACCCTGATCGACCGAATCACCACCACAGCCCCCAACGCCGAGGTGTTCGTCGCTCAGATCATCCCGATCTCCAACAGCAACCAGGCAGCGGCTGCCCGCACCTTCAACGCGGCGATCCCCGGCATCGTGCAGAGCAAGGTGAACGCAGGCAAGCGGGTGCGCCTCGTCGACATGCAAAGCGCCCTCACCACAGCCGACCTGATCGACGGCGTCCACCCCACGTCCGGCGGCTACGACAAGATGGCCGCCCGCTGGTACAGCGCCCTGCAGTCGGTGCCCGGCAGCATCGGCGACCCGGGCAGCGGCGGCGGATCGACGACGACCGCGATCGTGGGTGCCCTCTCCGGCCGCTGCGTCGACGTTCCCGGCTCCTCCACCACGAACGGCACCCAGGTGCAGTTGTGGGACTGCCACGGCCGCACCAATCAGCAGTGGACCTACACGAGCGGCAAGGCGCTGACCGTGTACGGCAACAAGTGCCTGGACGCCGCCGGTTACGGCACCTCGCCGGGTACCCAGGTCACCATCTACGACTGCCACGGCGGCACGAACCAGCAGTGGAACGTCAACGCCAACGGCACCATCACCGGAGTGCAGTCCGGCCTCTGTCTGGACCCCTACAACGTCGGCACGGGCAATGGCACGAAGCTCGTTCTCTGGACGTGCACCGGCCAGACCAACCAGCAGTGGAGCCGCCGATAGTGCGTACGGTCGCGGCGGGTGGTCGGACCGCAGGTGGTCCGGCCACCGTCGCCTCTCCTCACGCGGCCAGCCGTGGGGCTCGTGACCGCAGCGCATGACCGTCAGCAGGGGGGCAAGCACCAGTCCGTCGCGTCGCGCAGGTCTCGGTGCGGGGGGCGTCCGGGCCGGCAGCCGGCGTCGCGCCAGATCGCCGTCGAGTCGTACCAGTGATCGTTGGCGGCGAGATCGAGCAGGCGAGCGGGCAGGTGTGGGAGTGCGGCGGCGGCCGCCGCACGGGAAAGGTTGATTCCGGGTGCGGTGACGCCCAGGCGGGTCGCGAGTGCCTCGACGGCCTCCCGGAGGCTGACCGGGCGTGGATGATTCGCGTGGTACATCGCGCCGTGCGGGATATCCGGTCGTTCCAGCGCCAGCGCCAGGGCCACGCGGGCCAGGTCCCGCACCGCGATCATGGACATCAGGGCCGTGCCCCCCTCGATCAGGCCAGGGGCTTTCAGCAGGGCAACGAGCGAGGGCAGGACCCAGCGGTCTCCGGCCCCGTAGACGAGGTGCGGGCGGAGCACCACACCACCGGCGGAGGTGACCGACTGCTCGGCGGCGAGGCGACTCGTGCTGGTCGGGGACGAGGGCGACGGCGTCAACGCGCCCTCGACGACTCCACGGTGCGGGCCGGCCCCGTAGACCGCCGCCGTGCTGACGTAGAGCAGGCGACCGACACCCGCCCGCACAGCGGTCCTGACGAGATTCGCGGTGCCCTCCTCGTTCACCAGAGCGCACCGGTTCGGGTCCGGCCCTATGTAGGAGGCCGCGTGGATGACGAGGTCGACCCCGTCGCAACAGCCAGCGATCGTGCGGCGGTCGGCCAGATCGGCCGTGACCACTGTGACGTCCGGGGTGGGTGGGCCGGTGTGTCGAGGACGTAGGAGGACACGGATGTCCGGCGTTCCACGCCGACGGAGCGCGGCGAGGATCGCCGTCCCGATGAATCCGGTGGAGCCGGTGAGCAGCACCCGCCGAACTATCGGGTCTGCGACGGCCGTGCGGCCGGTCACCGGCTGACCATGGCCGCCTCACCACGCCAATCCCTAGGATGTCGCCTATGGTGAGGCAGGCACGCGCTGAGCAGACACGGGCGGCGATCCTCCGGGCAGCCGCGGACGTGTTCGACCAGTTCGGCTACCAGACTACGAGCCTCGGCGACATCATCGCCAAGGCGGCAGTGACCAAAGGCGCGCTCTACTTCCACTTTGGATCCAAGGCGGAGCTGGCGCAGGCCGTCGTCGACATGCAGCACGTGAGCTGGATGAAGATCGCCGAGTGGGCGGCGGCACCCGGCACGCGGGCGCTGAACGCGATGATCAAGCTCTCGCATGCCCTCGCCACGCAGATGATCAACGATCCGGTGATTCGCGGCGGCATTCGGCTCACCCTGGAGCGGGGCTCCCTCGAGCATGACGGCAGAACTCCTTACCTCGACTGGATCGCCATGACTGCTGAGTTTCTGAACCGGGCGGTCGAAGAGCGTGACGTCGAGCCGACGATCGATACTGCTGGCGTCGCCCATTTCATCGTAGGTTCATTCACTGGTCTCCAGGTCTTGGCCCAGGTGCTTGAGGAGCGGCCCAAGCTGAACGACACTGTCGCGCAAATGTGGCGGGTTCTCTTACCCGGTCTGGTGCCGGCTCCCAAACTTCAGGATCTGCTGGAGTTGGCCGAGGAGACGCGTGCGAACTTTATCGTTCAGCCAGCGTCATGAAACCCTGGGCGCTGATGCGAGAGTTCTGCGAGAATTGCACGTCGGCACGCGTGAGGTCAGGCCCCGGTTTTAACGCAACCGAAATATGGCATGGCTGGTCCAGCTCGGTGAAGTGTGCAAAATCGACGTCCGCGCCCACCATGGAAAACTGACGTCCGGCCGTGACGCAGGCGGCTTGGCGCATTGCTTCGTAGACCATCATTCCTGGCGCGTGGTCGAGGGGATGGTCGAAGAAGACAGGGTGGTCGATCGGGACTCGGAGTTCCAAGCCGTCGCGGGGACTTCCGGCGATGACGACATCGCGAGGATCGACGCGGCCGACGGACGAGGGTTCCACGGGGTGGACGATCTGCGGCGCTGCGCTTCTGGGGCTGCCTCCGCCCCACCTCAACCGCCGGTATGTGGCGGGGCTGACGCAGCGGGTCCAGCCGGTCGCCGACGCGAGTTGGCGTCCGCCGTGGTGCAGTTCGAACTCGAACCTGATGGCGGCTGTGCCGTTTGGCCGGACCTGGGCATCCATCGCCTGCACGGTGACCACACAGTCGAACGGTGCGCTTCCACTCTGGACGAGAGGTTCGAAGAGTCGCCAACGCAGGCGCTGCATAATGAAGGGGTTGCGGCGCGCAACCCCAAATCCTTCGTGGCCCACAAGGATGCCGGCCTGTCGAACGGTCTCGACAATCACCAAGGCGTCGAATTCGGCGTTCGCCCCGGCGTAGAGGCTGTGACCGCGGGGCCACTGGGCGCCGCAGACGAACGTTTCCTGGCCGACTCGCTGCCAACTCGTCAGTAACACCTCGGAAACCGCTGCTCGGTGCACCAGCCAACGTGGGACCGTGGAATCGTACGTGAGGGTAGGTCCCGCCGGCAGACCGAGTTCTCGCGAAAGAGAGCGTGGGGCGTCAACCTGGTGACTCACGAAAGTCCCCCGAAACTTATCGATGATCCTCAACGTACTATAGCCCTGGCATCATTCCGTGGCCAGCGATAAAAATGTTGAAAACGTCGAATCCCGCGTTGGTCGTCCCGAGCGTCGACCACGCTGTCGATCACTCTCAGTGACGGGTCTTCACGGGCGGTGTTGACAAAACCGGGAGGTCGGTTTTTTATTGAATCCATCGTCCTTCGTCCATCGCCGCCGCAGGTTCGCCACCCCCGCCGTCGCAGCCGGGACCGAGGCGGCTGCCATTCCAAGCCAACGGACGCTGCCCGTCCTCGCATCTCAGAGCGTAAGTCCGATCAAGTTCCCGACCGGATCGCTCCCACACGGGGGAGCCCTACCCAGGCGAGGTTCTCTATGCATGTGATCATCGCGGACTCCGACGCGATAGGACGCAGGCTGATACGCAAGGTGGTGGACAACCTGCCCGACCATGACGTCATCGGCGAGGGGGAGAGCCTGGGGCAGGCGACCGATTCGGTACGACAGCGCCGCCCGGACGTCCTTGTGCTGTCCAGCACCCTGTTGGCCGAAGGCCCGCAGACGGTGGGCGAGCTGATCGACCGGACCGAGGCGGCGCTCGTGGTCGTCGCCGTGGGTGGCAGCGGATCGAGCGTGTGGCACGGCATGAGTGGAGGGGCCAGCGGTTACGTGCTGCGGGACCGCCTGCCCAATGACCTGCCCCAGGCGCTTGGCGCCGCCGAGGCCGGAAACGCATTCGTCTCCGCCCCCCTGGCCCGACAGATGATCGGCTACCTGGCCGACTGCTTCGACAACGGCTACGACGGTCCCAGCCGCTCGGATGTGATCCGAGCACTGCTGCCCAGGGAGCGGGAGACGCTCCAACGGCTCGCCGGCGGCGAGTCCACCGGGGAGATCGCCGAGGCGATGTCTGTCACCACCGCCACGGTGCGGGCCTACGTGTCGAGGATCCTGCGGAAGTTGCGGGTGCGCAGCCGCGGCGAGGCGGTGGTGGTGGCCTACCGCTCCCGGTTCTACTCGCCGCGACGTCCGCAACGGGAGGCCAGCCCACCTGCCAGCCGGGATCACGGTACGGCCAGGGCCCTGCAGCGGTAGCCGTCGGCTCGATCCAGCAGATCGAGGGAGCTACGCAGGGACCGCACCACGAAGAGCCTCTGCAACCAACGGTCCGCACCGTCGTAACGGGGTGTGAACTCACCCCGTCCGTGAACAGTCGTCGAATTGTCGATGATGGCCAGGTCACCCTGGACCAGGATGGCTTCGCGTCGGACGGCCTGCAACGCCTCGTGCAGGGCGTCCAGTGCCGCAGCGCTCTGCGGGTCGCCCGGCGCGGTGTCATCGAAGTCGACGGTGAGTAGCGGAAAGCTGGCGCTGCCGGCAAGAACGGGCGTTGGCGCGAGGTACGGCCGGTGAGCCTGGCCACGACAGAACGACGGCGCCAGACGGGTACGGAACCGGGGCTCTCGGAGCACGGCCTCGTCCTCCGGACTGAGCAACCGGACGGCCTCGGTTATCGAGCTGGTGATCGAGGACGCGCGACGTTCGTGGTCGGGCCGCAGGCACAGCAGGCCGAGGAAGTCCGGCCGGCTGGCGTGGAAGGCGTTCTCGGTGTGCAGCTTGAAGTAGACCGCGCCGGTGTTCTGTTGCTGGTCCTCCTCACCAGGGATCGGGCAGATGTCGTGGATCAGCGACCCGTGCTTCTCCTCGACGTACGAGATCGGGTCCCCCATCCGGGACATCAGCAGCAGCAACAGGGCCGCCGAGGGCGTGCAGTCCACCGCCACCGAATTGGCGCTGCGGGGGGTCGGGGGCAGATCGCCCGGCAGCGGAAGGTTCCGGACGGTCAGCACTCCGTGCGCGTTGCCGTAGCGGCGAAAGTCCTCGATCGCCCGCAGCAGCCCTTCGGGTAGAAGTCCGTGCAGCAGGTGCGCGACGGTCACCGTCTCCGGCCGGTCGACGGTGGACACCCGCTGCCGGAACTGGTCCACGACCAGCGCGACCTGTTCGACCTCCGCTGCGGAGAGGACGTACGTTCCGAGGCCGACGCGGTCTTCCATGGTCTGGTCGGCCAACGATGTGTGGGTCATTTGAACTCGCTCTCCTGCGCCCTCGCCGACTCCGACCTGTCCGGTGTCCCGGCGAACGGGATGATCAGGCGGTACTTCCCGCCGGTTGACTGTTCGGGAGCCTCGTCGCTGCGCGTCACGTTGATGCCGTCGAGCTGGTGGGCATGCAGGAACGCCTGGATCTCGCCGCGCACGACCCGCCAGAGTTCCTCCAGGTCGGCGTGGTGGGTCGCCCGTAGGCGCACGCTGAGTTGGCTCGGTGAGGTCTGGTGCACCTGCGCCAACTCCAGCCCCGGCGCGCGGTCGATGACACCGGCCAGCGCGACCGGGGCGACCGGCACCTGGTTGCCGTGTCCGTCGTCGAACATCAGCGCCTCGCTGGCCCGACCCCGGGCCCGGATCGCCGGGAACGGATCGCCGCAGGGGCAGGGATCCGGGCGTACGAGCAGGGAGTCACCAAGGTCGTAGCGCAGGATCGGCTGGACTTCGTTGGCCAGGTTCGTGATCAGGACAGTGTGCGACGCCTCGCCGGCCGACACCGGGCGATAGTCGCGGTCGACCGGTTCGACGATCACCCAGTCACTGTTGACGTGCAGCCAGCTCTGCGGGCAACTGGCGGCCGTCGACATGAACTCGCAGGCGCCGTAGCCGTTACCGATCCGCGCCTGGAACACCGACGCGATCCGTTCGTACCCCGGCTGGGAGAGGCCTTCCGCACCCAGCACCACCAGGGTCGGTCGGATCCGTAGCCGGCCGGCCTCCTGCTCGCCGGCGAGCAGGGCGAGCTGCCCCGCATAGCCGATCAGGACAGCCGGCCGGAACTCGTTGAGTTCGGCGACCAGTTGCGGCAGTGGGGAGAACACCGAGAAGACCCGGAGCCGCTGCTCGCCGACCCGGCTGCCGTCGCTTCGCCGCGGCAGAACTGTCGAGGAGCCGAAGTGCCCGCCGGTGGCGAGGATCGAGGCCACCCGGGCGCCGCTTCCGAGGATCCGGGCGGCGTCCCGCCAGCGGAGCCAGCGCCCGAACCCACGAAGGGCCATCGCACTGGTGACAGCGGTACTGCGGTCGTCGAAGAGGAAGATGCCGCGGATGCCGCTGCTACCCGAACTCGTGCCCACCCGGTACCTGTCCAGGAAGGGCTGACCGACCTGGGTCGGGTCGTCGATGAACGAGCGGGCCCGTTCGAGGGTGACACGTCGGTCCGTACACCAGTTGTCGAAGTCGGCCATCAGCTTTCGCTTGTCGGTGACCGGCAGGAGCTTGACGTCGTGGACCCGATCCGGCAGCCCTCGGTAGAGCTCGCGGTAATAGGGCGAGTGGGCGCGTGCGTGCGACACCACCCGGGCGAGTCGGTCGCGCTGGCGCTGCGCCACGCCGCCGGCACCACCACTGCGTGCCTTGCGCATGTCGCGCAGCAGCCAGCTGATGCTCTCCGCCATGTCAGTACACGCCCTCGACAACCGGCTTGCCGGAGAACTGGGTGACCGGTTGTACGTCGGCGATCGAGTCGCCACCGCTGTTGCGGGGATGCGGCACCCGGACCGCCGAGTCGCGTTCCAGGTTGTTGGGGAGGAGCAGACCACGGCTGATGTGGTGCTGGAGGACCTGGCCGCGTTGCCCGTACGGGACGCTGGTGCCGGTGGCCGGGTCGATCACGGAGAAGATCGTCACCGGCGAGGGCGGGTCGAAGATCGGCGATTCGCCCTCGACGCCGTTGGCGCGTTCGACGATGCCGCCGACGATCATCGTGCTGGCGTAGCCGCCGATGAACTTGACGCCGGGAAAGACCTCACGCTGGTAGCGGTTGCGCACCTCGGTGTCCATCTTCGTGCCGCCCCAGCCGATCACGTCCACCCTCTCGTTGATCAGGTCGACCATGTCGCCGCGCCGGCAGAGCGCGTCGAGCAGTGGTGGGGTGCTGTAGAACACCGAGATGTCCTGGGTGCGCAGAATCCACTCGGCCTGGTCGACGACGTGTTCGACGTAGAGCGCGACCTCGTCGGTCGCACCCCGCGCGATCAACCGCTTCACCCAGCGGGGATCGAGGTCGAGCAGGAAGCACATCGCGTTGAACTTGGCCGCGGTGGCACGGATCAGGTGGCCCGCCATGTGCGGGTCGGTGGGTCCCATGCAGAGCCAGTCCCCGCCGCGTCGAAACGCGCCGTGCTGAGCGAGGCCTTCGGCGTGCCAGGCCGTCGCCTGCTCCAGGGTCTCGGCCATCCACATCAGGCGCTTCGGCGGTCCGGTCGTCCCGCCACTCTCGGCGATGAGTGGCTGCTGGTAGTTGGTCCCGTAACCACGCGGGATCAGGTCGCGGATAGGTACGTCCCGAAGCTCGTCCACGATGTTCGGGAAGAGCGTCAGATCTGCGATCGATCGGACGTCCTTCCGAGGGTCGAAGTCGAAGCTCTTGGCCCGCTCCAGCCAGAAGGGCGAGCCGGTGCTCGGGTCGAAGTGCCACTCCATGGCCGTTTCGATGAGCTCCTCGGCGTCGATCGGCTCCGACCAGGGCTGGTCCAGGGGCGAGAGGGTGCTGATTGACGATGTCATGGTTTGCTCCTCGGGTGGTCAGTCGATTGGTATTGCGACGCCCATCTCGTCGGCGATGCGTAGTGCCTCTTCGATCAGGGTCTCGACGATCTGCGCCTCGGGGACGGTCTTGACGACCTGTCCCTTGACGAAGATCTGGCCCTTGCCGTTACCGGAGGCGACGCCGAGGTCGGCTTCCCGGGCCTCGCCCGGCCCGTTGACCACGCAGCCCATGACCGCGACCCGCAACGGCACCGGCAGCCCTTCCAGGCCGGCGGTGACCTCCTCGGCGAGCTTGTACACATCCACCTGCGCCCGACCGCACGACGGGCA